>NZ_PNCU01000014.1:0-114897 GCF_005886915.1 Pseudoalteromonas sp. S3776
GCTTACAGCTTACAGCTTACACGCTAGTGCTTTTTCGCATATGCTTCAGCTTGCTTCCAAACCCTTAGCGTATTTTCGCTTAAAATCTTTTTAATGTCGGCATCGCTATAGCCTCTGTCTATTAACCCTTGCACTAGGTTAGGGTAGCTCGCTACATCTTTTAGGCCAATCGGTAATGAATCCCCTACACCGTCGTAGTCAGAGCCAATACCTACGTAATCAATACCAATTAATTCAACTACATGGTCAATGTGATCAAGGACTTGCTCAAGACTTGCGAACGGGAATGGGTTTTTAGCACGGTACGCTGCGTCAAAGTCTTTGCCTGGCTTAGTGCCTTCTTTTTTAACGGCCTCCTTTGTACTTTTCAGGTCTTTGTACCATGAACCTGCTCGAGAGGTTACAAAGCTTGAGCCAAAGTTAATTTGGATAACTCCGCCATTCTTTTTCAGCGCTAGCAACATGTCATCATTCATATTACGCTCAAAGCCCGGCGTGTATTTGCGTAATGAAGAGTGTGAGGCAATAACCGGTGTTTTAGATAGCTCCATTACCTGATAAAACGCATCATCTGATATATGCGATACGTCAATGAGCATACCGATGTTGTTCATTTCAGTTATCAGCTTTTTACCAAATGGGCTTAAGCCTTTCCATTTACGGCGAATATCGTATGACGAGTCAGAAATATGGTTGCTTTGTGAGTGCGCAAGCGTGATGTAGCGCACACCGCGGTCATAAAAGTGCTGTAGGTTTTCCATTTTACCTTCAATTGGCGAGCCATTTTCCATGCCCATCGCAATTGACAGTTTACCTTGCTCAAATTGCGCTTCTATATCTGCAGTTGAGCTGGCAATGGCAAATTTATCGGGAGCGCGCAGTGCAATGGCTTCCATGCTATCAATCATTTGATTGGCTAGCTGATAACTTTTACCTTTGCCTTCAAATTCTAAGTGAGCAGGAATATAAATAGACATAAATGGCGCGTTTAAACCGCCCTTAACTGCGCGAGGGTAGTCAAAGTCGCCGCCATCGGTAGCTTTAGTGACATCAACCCATTTTTCGTGGATACGATAAGGTACATCAATATGGGTGTCGATTAAAATAGTGTCTTTTGCTAGTTTTACTGCTTTGTCTGACGGGCTTTTTACTTGCTCTGCAAAGGCTTGTGGTGTTAAAGCTAGTGATATGGCTACCACTAGAGTGCTGAGTTTTATCATGTTTTGGCTCTTTGGGTAAAAAGCCATTGTGTACGTTCAGCTCAAAAGTTACAAGTGTTAGGCGCTAATCAAACGACTGTGCTTCATGCGCTTCACTTTGCAGTGCTTTAAATTCATTTTTTGAAATAATAGTGACTGACTCATGTAGCTCAGAAAAAAACACCATGGCTTCACCATTTTTAAGCTGCTGATTAACCTGCGCTACTTTACTTTGAATACTCACTTCTTGCTCACCGTAATCAGTGCCTTCACGAAGCACGTAGCTTTCAATTAGGTTATAGAGGGTGTCTTTATCAAGTTGTTCAAAAGGGATAATCATAACTGCTTACTGCTCGCTTTAGTGGGGACGTGCTGGCCAAAATAGTGAGGAACGGCTTGCTCAAGCCAAAATACCGGCCTAAACGGATTATTACCGCTAATAAACCCTACGTGGCCGCCTTTTTCAGAGACGCTCAGGGTAACATGCTCACTCACATCTTGCCTACTTGGCACGGCTTTAATCGACAACATTGGGTCGTCTTTGGCATGAATTATTAACGTAGGAATCGCAATATGCTTTAAGTAAGGCATTGCGCTGGCTTGGCGATAGTAATCGTGCGCGTTTTCAAAGCCATGCAGTGGAGCGGTTAGTTGATTATCAAACTCCAGCAAATCGTCAATTTTCATTAACTGCTCAGAGGTAATAGGTATTTGCTGCTTAATTTGTGGCAATTTACGCTGCATTGATTTTTTCATTCTATCGAGCAAATACTTTTGGTAAATTTTGCCTAAGCTTTTACGAATAACATCGCTTGATGAGGATAAATCATAAGGAGCCGAAACCACTGCAGCGGCGCTTAACGGGCAGTTTTCTCGCTCTTCGCCTAGGTATTTAGCCAGTACATTGCCCCCTAACGAAAAACCAACAGCCATAATAGGGCGGCTGGGGAATTGCCCCCTTAAATGATTTATAAAAAAAGCTAAGTCGGCGGTATCACCACTATGATAAGCACGCGGTAAGCGGTTAACTTCGCTTGAGCAGTTTCTAAAGTGCATAAGTACTACGGCATAACCTTGCTTTTTTAAGGCTTTCATCATGCCTTTGGCATAAAAGCTATTTATGTTGCCTTCAAGGCCATGTAAAACCACAGCAAGAGGGGCGTTTTCGTTATGGGGCAGCGACCATGCAAGTTCAATAAAATCGCCGTCGGGCGTATCAAGTTGCTCAAGTTCGTAGGACGTATTGTGAAATGGGCGGAAAAAACGCGGCATTATGGTTTGAACGTGACGATTGGTCATCCACCATGCTGGTTTAAACTTATTGATCATGTTTGTACTACGCACTATGAAAAAAACGAAACGATAGTGTACCAAATTTTTCGCTTTATAAAATAAAAAGCGCCTAATCAGTAACCTGAGTAGGCGCTTTGTGCGTCGTGCTTAATGATGCTCGGGAACTTCAGCCTCGCTAATCTTTTTAATAAAGTAAAAAGCGTAAAATAGGCAAAGAGAAATCACTACGCCTAAAATCCCAAAAGACATAAATAAAACAGGGTCGCTAAAAAAGTCTCTAAAGAATACGTTCATGATTAATCTCCTCGTTCAGTTGATGGAGACATCATAAAGTGACTTTGCAAAGCATAATGTGATCGAGATCAAACTATTTCCGTGCGTGGAAAAAGTAATCAACTAAAGTTGATGTAGATCATGTTTTAGAGGCTAGCAAGTTACTGCAGCACGTATAGGCTTTGAATAATCAATTTGCTTAAAGATCTTTTGCACAAAGAGAAGGGAATGAGAAAGGTAGCCATGAGCCAGCAGAGGCTAGACTTATATTGCTAGCGATAATAACTTTGTTTTTATTTTCCTCTAAAAGCGCCGCGTCTCTAATCCTCTTTGTGAATAAATTACATAAAGGTTTTTTTTGCACAAAGAGAAGAGAATGAGGAGCAAATGAGAAAGGTAGCCACGAGCCAGCAGAGGCTAGACTCATATTTTTAGCGATATTAGCTTGGCCTTTATTTTTTCTAAAAGCGCAGCGTCTCTAGTTCTCTTTGTGAGTAAATTACTTAAAGGTTTTTTGCACTAAGAGAAGAGAATGGGCATTAGAAGAGGGTATAAAAACTGACAGCCTAAGTGGCTTTCACATACAGCTCAATATTGTTTGGCTTTACAGCTTCTAAAAAGCTAAGTTTATTCGCTGTATCAACAAGTATTTGCTGTTGCTGCTTTTCAAGCTTTAGCTCTGCGCTTAGTAACTCTTCACGTATTTTTGTATAGTCGCTAATAGTATGCTGGTTGGCTTTTAAATACTTGCGAGTAGCACGCAGAGGCTTAAGTGCCTGTGTATCAAATTCGTCAATTGATTCTATTAACGCACTGAGTTGCTCGGTGTTAATGCTTAGCTTAAGTGAATCTAAGTACAATAAAAATAAGCACAGATTTACGTTTTTACCTTGCTGGTTTTGAAGAGTCAGCAAGGTTTGTTGTTGCCCAGGCTTTGCGTACAAGGTGCACGCAAATTGCCAAAAGTCGTCGCTATTGAGCAAGTTCATCAGCAAAGGCCTGTTCTTTTTCTTCCATCTCTTCAAGCGCCATTAGGAGCGCTTCTTCGGTGTCGTTTACTTTAGGGGTAAGCGTGGCTTGCTTAGCAATTAACTCTTTTAGCTGGGCTTTATTATCGTCGTTGTAGAGTTCGTTATCACCAAGGGCGACTTCGACCTCGCTAAGCTCTGCAGAGTATTTGTCTAGTTGCTTTTCAAGCTTTTCAATTTGCTTCTTAAGCGGTTGAATGGTTTTTCTAAACTCGGCCTCTAAACGTTTTTGCTCTTTACGGTTAATGCCAGAATTCGCTTTAGGCTGGTCTGACAGCTCGCTTTTGGCGGCTTCTTTATTTGCGTTAAGTAGCCACTGGTAATAGGCGTCTAAGTCGTAACCAAACTGAGTCACCTTGCCGTCATCGACTAAATAAAATTCATCAGCGGTGTTTTTGAGCATATGGCGGTCGTGCGATACGGTAACCATGGCGCCTTCAAAGCCTTGCAGTGCCATCACTAGTGCGTGGCGCATTTCTAAATCAAGGTGGTTAGTCGGCTCATCAAGCAGTAGTAAGTTAGGCTTTTGATATACTAGCATGGCAAGCACTAAGCGGGCTTTTTCACCGCCCGAAAACGGCGCCACGGGTTCAAGTGCTTTATCGCCAATAAATGCAAAGCCGCCTAAAAAGTCACGCAATGATTGCTCAGTGGCTTGTGGGTTTAAACGTTGAATATGGGTCACTGCGCTGGCTTTTAAATCAAGCGATTCAAGTTGGTGCTGCGCAAAGTAACCAATATTTAAGCCATGGTGTTGAACCACTTTACCTGCTTGCGGCTCAAGCTCGCCCGCTAATAGCTTTATAAGCGTTGATTTACCCGCGCCATTACGACCGAGTAACGCAATACGGCTGCCAGGAACTAGGTTTAGCGCGATATTATTTAAAATAGTGACATCGCCATAACCTGCTTTTGCTTTATCTAGGGTCATTAGCGGGTTAGGCAGGGCTGTTGGCTCGGCAAATTCAAAGTCAAATGGTGAGTCGGCATGTGCAGGAGCCAGTTTTTCCATACGTTCGAGTGCTTTAACACGGCTTTGTGCCTGTTTGGCCTTACTGGCTTTGGCTTTAAAGCGAGTTATAAACTGCTCAAGATGGGCAATTTGCTCTTGTTGTTTTTCAAACATTGCTTGTTGTTGTAACAAGCGCTCTGCTTTTTGGCGCTCAAACTGTGAGTAGTTACCTTTGTACACATTAATGAGCTGTTTATCGACATGCCAAATTTGATCAACCACGGCGTCTAAAAACTCGCGGTCATGAGATATAAGTACCAAGGTCCCTGTGTAGGCGCGTAAAAAACGCTCAAGCCAATACACTGCGTCTAAATCGAGGTGGTTTGTTGGTTCATCGAGTAGCAGTAAATCGGCATCGCGAATAAGTGCTTGTGCAAGGTTTAAACGCATACGCCAACCACCAGAAAACGCGCTTACAGGGTTTTCTATTTGGTGATTAGCAAAGCCTAGGCCGTGCAGCAATTCGCCCGCTTTTGACTCTATGCTGTAGCCTTTAATATTCTCAAGCTGAATATGTACTTTGGCTTGGGTGTCACCATCGTTTGTTTGCTCGGCTTCACGCAGGGCAATGCGCAATGAATAGTACTCAGGGTGGCCTTGTAGTACGTAATCAATGGCGCTTATTTCAAGGGCGGGAGTTTCTTGTTTTACAGAGGCAATAGACCAATCTTTAGGAATACTGCAATCACCAGCATCTAACTGTAGCTCAGACTTTAATAAACTAAATAACGTAGATTTACCACAGCCATTAGCGCCTACAAGTCCTACTTTGTGTTGTGGAAATAAAGTAGCCGAAGCATTTTTTAATAAGGCTTTTCCGCCACGAAGTAGTTCTATTTCTGAGATTTGGATCATGAATACGTTACTTTGCTGTGCCCTTGTTAAGTTGGCGCTATCATACCATAGAACGTATTGCTCTTATCAAGCGTATCAACCTAGGAAGTTATACGATAAAATATGTGCAGTTCAAACCACAGGAAAAATGTTGTGAGACAAAAGAAGCGATTTATTGCTGGTGCATCGTGCCCTGAATGTAAAGCCATGGATACCATGATGCTATACAGAGAACATGATGTTGAAAAAGTAGAGTGCGTAGAGTGCGGCCACAAAATGGCGCAGCCAGATAACGCAGTTCAGGCATCTACTCGCCAATTTGAACAAGTTATTGGTGTATTTAAACCGGGCGATTAACCCGGTTTTTATTTTAGTAATGTGGTGGAGGTGGCTCTTGCATTTGTGACATTAGCGACGGCTGCTGCGCTTCTTTAAGCTTTTCTGCTAGTAGCTCAGTTTGGCGCTTCATTTTTGCAAGCTGCTGTTGGTGTGCTTTTAGCTCGTCATTTAATATTTCTATTGTTTCGTCTTGAAAAGCAACTTTTGCCTCAAGCTCCATTAAACGATGTTCAATTGTGTTCATTTGCTTCTCGTATTGTAAAGTGCTCTGCAATTCCGCTCGAGCTCTCGGTTAATATCGACTTGCCGTTATCTATAAACGTTACATCTAGCACCACAGCCGATTTAGGCTTACTGCCTTTACGTGGTGTGACTTGCCAAGTTTGAATTTTCTCGCCGCTGGGCAACTGCCATAAATCAACGCGCTTATTGGGCGAGCCTGTTGCCAGCAATGTGCCTTGTTCGTTAAAGCGTACCGCAGTAAAAATTTTCTGACGCGCAATATACGCCAGTTTACTCACAAGATCACCTGTAGTCAGCTTCCATACATGTGCTTGCTTCATACTATCTGCGGTAAATGCGTAGCGACCTTGTGGGTCTAGAGTTACTTGGGTAACTCGCGTAGGGTGATTAAAGCGATGAATTACTTGTCCTGTGCGTGTATCCCAAAAATAGGCAACGTAATCGTTCGAGCCGCTTAGGGCATAGCGCCCGTTAGGTGATAAATCAACGGTGTTTACTTTGTCTTGGTGGCCTAAAAACTCAATGCGGCGTCCGGTTTCTAGGTTTAAAAAGACCACTACACCGTCGCTTCTGCCGTATAAAACACTGCGGCCTTGGTTGCTTATCGCAATATCGCGAATAGTGGCTTGTTGAATTTTATAATAGCCACGGTTTTCGCCGCTGTTAATATCCCACACGGCAAAGGTGGTTTTTTCTGCGGTAACGGCCACGCTATTATCAAAGGCAATAGCCACAGCATACACTAGGCTTTCTTGTGATTGTTGTTGAAACCATTGATATTTTAGCACCTGCTGTTGATTATCCCACAGGGCGACCCCATGGTGAATGGAGGAGACTAAGCTGTATTTACCATCGTTAGATACTGCCGAGGAAAACGCACCCTGTGCTGCGTGTTCAAAGCGTTGTGCAGCTTGCTGTTTTTGATCGCTACAAGCTAGGGCTAATAAACAGCTAAAAGCGATTAAAAAAGTACGAAATATCGACATATTACAGGTATTTCCTCTTAACTCTTAGTGACTGAGAGGTTAGACTAGGTCACGTTGAAGGCCTAGGGTGTTTGTCTAATCACTATAATAGGTTAGGTTTTAATTTAGTTAGTTATTAAACAAGCAGCCTATCATGTAGGCCGTTAATCTTTAACTAGTAATAATACAATAAATGACAACTGCAAAGTGTGTCGGAGATTTAAAATGAAAAAGACGATTAGATTGTCATTGATTGCAGCGTCGGTTTTAGCGCTTACAGCTTGTAATCAAGAAGCAAAACAAGAAAAAGCTGAAGTTAAATTAGACACTGTAGAGCAGCAACAAGCATACGGTATTGGTGCATCAGTTGGTAACTTTTTAAATAAAGACCTAGCTGATAAATCAGAGATTGGTATTGAGCTAGACCAAGCACTGTTAATTCGTGGTTTTGAAGACGCGCTTGCTGGTAATGCAAAAATCGATGAAGAAAAAATCCGTGAAGTACTTACTGAATTAGATACATCAGTGCGTGCTAAGCAAGAAGCTAAAGCTAAAGTTGAGTCTGAAAAAAGCAAAGAAGCAGGTAAAAAATACCTAGAAGAAAATGCTAAAAAAGAAGGCGTAACAGTCACTGAGTCAGGCTTACAGTACGAAGTACTTAGCGAAGGGGAAGGCGAAAAGCCTGAAGCAACAGACGTAGTTAAAGTACATTACAAAGGTACTTTATTAGATGGCACTGAGTTTGATAGCTCTTATGCGCGTAACGAGCCAACTACGTTCCCTCTTAACCGTGTAATTGCGGGTTGGACTGAAGGTTTACAGCTTATGTCTGTAGGGTCTAAGTATAAGTTTACTATTCCTTCTGAACTTGCTTACGGCGATCGTGACCTAGGTAAAATTCCAGCTAACTCAACGCTTGTTTTTGAAGTAGAACTACTTGAAATACAAGATGACGAAGCACCAGCGCAATAAGCAGTAACTTATAACGCAAAAAGGGACCATAACGGTCCCTTTTTTGTAGGCTATTTTATTAATCTGTGTGGTTAGAAAACAAATTATCTATTAGCTCATCTTCTAGTTCAAAACGCGCTTCTAACGTTTCGCCAAGTACCGACAAATCATTATCAAACTCTGCTAATAAGTCCTCTTTATCTACTTCTGCGTATTTATCGTTAAAATCTAAAGCAATATCTGTTGTGCTTGAAATGCGCGGGTAAATTGTATTTGCCAGCTGTTGGCTTTCAAGGCCCTTGCTCTCACAGGCTTTAGCAATGTCATCGTACACTTCAAAATGGCCGGCAGATAAGTAATCCATTAAAATTTGGCAAAATGATTGAATCTGCTCTGGCTCTGGTAAGGCGTGATCTTTTTTATCGTATGGCGAAAACCCAGCCATTTTACAATAAAGTACGATTAATTCTTGGCGCTCGTTTAACCATTTATCAATGACAGTATGGCTACCACCCCATTTTTGTTGAGCTTTCTCTACGCGCGTCAGCATTACTGTTCTCCTAAGCTGGGTCACTTTTATGGTTAAATTTAAATCTTCTTATACATCAAGATATATTTTATTTAAGTGTATATCAACAAGTAAAAGGTATGAGCTGGGGTATACGTGTATTTATTGTAGGTAATTTATTATTTTATTGCAGGCAAGAAAAAACCACCGGTTAAGGTGGCTTAATTTCTTGTTTTGGCCTGTTAATACAAGCTTTCTTATTGTTATAGAAGATTTTTGTTATTTTTATTATAAATTTTTTGTTATTGTTGTTTAAGATTTTTATTATTGTTCTTGTTAACGCGGGACAAACAATACCAAGGTTTTTGTAATGTTGCAAACATATTAACAAAAAGTTTTTATTGTTAGTTCTTTTTGATTATTTAGTGCACAAACGTGACTAAATAAGCAACAAAGTAGGGCCGGTTAGCTATAACACATGTTTTACAAGCATAGCGATAGAGAGCCGAAGAATATGGTGGTACAATCTTGAACAATTTCTATAAGCCTCAGGATTATTAAGCTATGAGCGAATTAAAAAATGACCGTTATTTACGTGCACTTGCAAAACAACCCGTTGATGTAACACCGGTATGGATGATGCGCCAAGCAGGACGCTATTTACCAGAGTACCGTGCTACACGTGCACAAGCGGGCGATTTTATGAGCCTGTGCCGTAATGCTGAGCTAGCGTGTGAAGTAACACTACAACCCCTTCGTCGCTACCCATTAGATGCCGCTATTTTATTTAGTGACATTTTAACGATTCCCGATGCAATGGGTTTAGGTTTGTACTTTGAAACCGGTGAAGGCCCTAAGTTCGAAAACCCTATCTCGTCACTTGCTGATGTTAAAAAAATTCCAAAGCTAGACCCAACTGACGAGCTTGGCTATGTAATGAACGCAGTAAGCACAATTCGCCGTGAGTTAAAGGGCGAAGTACCACTTATTGGTTTTTCGGGTTCACCATGGACACTAGCAACTTACATGGTTGAAGGTGGCAGCAGTAAAGTATTTGGTAAAATTAAAAAAATGGCGTTTGCAGAGCCGCAAACACTGCATTTATTACTCGATAAACTCGCTGATTCGGTTATTGATTATTTAAACGCGCAAGTAAAAGCCGGTGCGCAATCACTAATGTTATTTGACTCATGGGGCGGAGTATTAAGCCCGCGCGATTACAACGAGTTCTCACTGCAATACATGCATAAAATTGTTGATGGTTTAATTCGCGAATACGACGGTCGTAAAGTGCCGGTAACGCTATTTACCAAAAATGGTGGCCAGTGGATTGAAGCAATTGCAGCCACAGGCTGTGATGCAGTAGGTCTTGATTGGACTATTAATATTGGCGACGCTAAGCGCCGTGTAGGCGATAAAGTTGCATTGCAAGGTAATATGGACCCGTCAATGCTTCACGGTACGCCTGATCGTATCCGCCAGGAAGTAGGCACTATTTTAGAAGATTTTGGCACAGGAAATGGCCACGTATTTAACCTAGGCCACGGCATTACACCAGATGTAGACCCAGAAAACGCCGGTGTATTTATTAACGCAGTACATGAGCTAAGCGCGCAATACCACAAATAACAGCAGTGGTATTAATAGCTACTAAAAAGCCCGCTAATTAGCGGGCTTTTTGCTGTGTAGTAATTGGATTAAGTAAATAACCTATTTAATCCATTTAACGCCGCAACTCGGTAGGCTTCTGCCATAGTTGGGTAGTTAAATGTGGTATTTACAAAGTAATCAACTGTATTGCCAGCGCCTTTTTGCTCCATAATGGCTTGGCCAATGTGAACAATTTCCGAGGCACGTTCGCCAAAGCAATGCACGCCAAGTACTTCTTTGGTTTCACTGTGGAACAGTATTTTTAAACTACCAACTTCTGTGCCCGCAATTTGCGCACGAGCCAAGTGCTTAAACTGTGCACGGCCCACTTCATACGGTACCTTTGCAGCGGTTAGCTGTTGCTCTGTTTTACCTACTGAGCTCATTTCAGGAATGGTATAAATACCTGCTGGAATATCTATAATCAGCTTATCTTCGCAATTACCGCAGGCAATCGCATCGGCAGCTATACGGCCCTGATCAAACGCTGCACTAGCTAAGCTCGGATAGCCAATAACATCACCTACTGCGTAAACGTTGTCTACCTCAGTTTGGTACATTTCGTTGACTTTAAGCTGGCCTCGACCATCGGCTTTTAAGCCAATAGCTTCAAGATTTAGTGTATCGGTATTACCTGTGCGGCCGTTAGCAAATAAAATACAGTCGGCTTTTACACGCTTGCCCGATTTTAAATGCATAACAACACAATCGTCCCGTGTTTCTACACGATCAAACTCTTCGTTATGGCGAATAACAATACCGCTATTCCAAAAGTGGTAGCTAAGCGCGTCAGAGATTTCTGCATCCATAAAGGCCAATAAGCGGTCGCGGGTATTTACTAAATCTACCTTCGCGCCTAAGCCTTTAAATATTGAAGCGTATTCACAGCCAATAACACCGGCACCATATATAAGTACGCGTTGTGGGTCGTGCTCTAGGCCTAAAATAGTGTCGCTGTCGTAAATACGTGAATGGCTAAAGTCTACCTCAGGTGGGCGATATGGGCGCGAGCCGGTAGCAATCACAATCGTTTTTGCTGTTATACGCTCTGCTGAGCCATCAAGGCGCTTAATCTCAACCGTGTGTTTATCTACAAAACTCGCATCGCCTTGGTACATATGAATACGATTACGGTCGTAAAAGCTGCTACGTAAGTTTGACTGCTTAGAAATAACAGAACTTGCATGGCTTAAAATATCAGGAAATGTTAAGCGACTAGGGCGCTCGCCAACATTAAATAATGGGTTAGCTTTGTATTCAATATACCGGCTAACCGAGTGGCGTAATGCTTTTGAAGGAATTGTCCCCCAATGTACGCAGCCACCGCCAACAGCTTGTTGGCGTTCAATTACCGCTACTTTTTTATCGTTTTTAGATAGGTTCATGGCGGTACCTTCACCGCCAGGACCCGTGCCAATAATTATTGCGTCATATTGGTATGTCACGGGTACTTTTTTTTGTTCTGGTTGTTTGGCCACAGCCACTCCTAAATTAATTAAAAGAGGCTTTTAATAACCTCGCATTAAGTGCTAGCCATGCCTGTTTTTGATTTTCCCAGGCGGCTTCCAACTCATGGTATTGTGCCATTAATGCTGATTGTTCACACTGCTTTGCCATGTTATTTTTTTTAACTTCTAACACTTGTTTTTGTAGTGAACAATAATTTTGCAGTTTTTTCAGCAATAAATCGTACTCTTGTTGTAATAATGTAAGCTTATCTTGGGCTAAAGGCAATTTTGCAAGGCGAGTTTGGGTTTTACTCATGAGCGTTTCGGCCTTTGCTTTTTCTATACGTTCAACCGGAGTGCGTTTTAATTTACTGGCTAAACCGAGCGCTGCTAAAGAGCGAATCATCCATTTAGTTGGGTCGTAATGAAACCATTTAATACCGTTACGGTAGTCGCTTGCAAAAATATGATGAAAGTTATGGTAACCCTCGCCATAAGTAAATAATGCTAAAAAGCCATTATCGCGCGCGGTATTTTTTTCAGTGTATGGGCGTGAACCCCAAATATGAGCCAATGAATTTATAAAAAAGGTAAAGTGCTGGCTCAATACTAAACGCAGTAAACCGGCAAGGAGTAGCATGCCCCACACATCACCTACCAATAAACCAAGCACAAGCGGAAGGCCTACATTCATAGCTATAACAAGTTTCAAGTAATGCTTGTGTTGCCACATAACTATTTTATTGCGTTGTAAATCGCGACAGTTACTGTAATCACCGTAGCTGTCACCTTGGTAATCACGAAGCATCCAGCCAATGTGGCTGTACCAAAAACCGTTAGTTGCGGCGTAAGGGTCTTTTACTGGGTCATCTACTTGACCGTGGTGTATACGGTGATCGCTACTCCAGTGCAACGCACTGTTTTGCAAAGCAAATGCGCCACCAAGTGCAAAAATAAATTCTATCGCAGGGTGAACGTTATAGGCTTTATGCGCCCATAATCGGTGGTATCCGGCAGTAATAGATAGGCCTGCGTAAAACATGCAGCCTATAAATGCAATCCAATGCGCGCTGGTAAATCCGTAACTAATGCCGTACCAAGGTACAAGGGTGACAGCCGCCAAAAAGGTTAGGCTAAAAAATAGGACGTTTGTCCAAATAATCGGTGGTTTATTCATCGTTTTTACTCTCAGCGTACAACTGTAAGCTAAAATAGTGTTTCAATCTCTTGGCGTCAAGTATTAGACTAGACAATTCGGCTAATTATCATTAAAACTTCATATAAAATTACTCAGGGAGCTGTGGATGTCGGGTGTTAGAGCACAACAGAAACAAAAAACACGACAAGCCTTAATTGAGGCGGCATTTAATCAGCTAAGTGCTGATCATAGTTTTTCTAATTTAAGCTTACGCGAAGTTGCCCGCGAAGCAGGTATTGCCCCCACCTCTTTTTATCGCCACTTTAAAGACATGAACGAGCTAGGTTTAACCATGGTCGACGAAGCCGGCTTAACCCTTCGTCAGCTTATGCGCCAAGCTCGCAGACGAATAGCCAGTGGTGGTAGCGTAATAAATACCTCGGTTGTTACCTTTATGGAGTTTATTGATAACTCAAGCAACCAATTTAGATTACTGCTGCGAGAACGTTCTGGCACCTCAAAAGCCTTTAGAGCTGCTGTTGCACGTGAGGTAAAACACTTTATTTTAGAGCTTGCGCATTATTTAGAAAGCGAAACCAAGTGCGATTCAATTCATGCTTATATTCAGGCCGAAGCCATGGTAACGCTGGTATTTAATGCCGGTGCTGAAGCACTCGACATTGAAGGTCAGCAACGTGATGAATTAATTGAGCGTGTTATTTGGCAGCTGCGTTATATCACCCGCGGTGCAGGGCATTATATTCGTGAAACAAATAATCAGGTTTAGCTTAAAAAATTAGCAATAAGTTAATCTAAGCACGCAAGTTTACTCAACACATTAATTTAAGCTAAAAAGTGCAGTTGTGTGATTTATAAAACCTTAATGTGCTATTTTTAGGTATATAAATTTCTTTAATGTGGGGTTTTTACTCCTTGGTTTGGAATATTTATGCTTGCACCCACTGCGCTGTAATGATAAAAATAGGCCTCACTGAACACACACAAGAAACAAGATGCAAAATATTCGTTTAATTACACTAAAACTTAACCTCTTACTGCTATGGCAAGTAGGCGGGGATTAGTGTGTTTGCATCGAGTTAAACACTAAAAACCCCGCAATTGCGGGGTTTTTTATTATCTCGCGGCTGGGATAAATTGAAATTTGGGTAATCGAGGAATGAGGGGCAGTTATGCAAGACAAAGATAAAGTATGGATTTTTGATACCACCTTACGTGATGGCGAGCAGGCACTTAAAGCAAGCCTTACTGAAGACGATAAAATTCAGCTAGCGCATACTATTAGCCGCTTGAACGTGGATGTGATGGAAGTGGGTTTTCCAGTTTCGAGCCCCGCTGATTTTCGCTCGGTGCAACGTATTGCAACCGAGGTTAAAGGCCCTATTATTTGTGGTTTAGCACGTTCAGTAGCAAAAGATATTGAAGCCTGTGGTGAGGCGCTTCGCACAGCACAGCAAAGCCGTATTCATACTTTTATTGCCACAAGCCCTTTGCACCTTGAACACAAATTACGCATGAGCCTAGATGACGCAACGGCAATGGCGGTTAAATCAATTAAATTAGCGCGTAACTACACAGATGATGTTGAGTTTTCGTGTGAAGATGCTGGGCGTACGCCGCATTGGGATTTATGTAAAATTGTTGAGCAGGCAATTAATGCAGGTGCCTCTACTATTAACTTACCCGATACCGTTGGCTTTGTAACGCCAGACGAATACGCTGCGATGATCCGCCATTTAATGAATAACGTGCCAAATATTGATAAAGCACGCTTAAGTGTGCATTGCCACAACGATTTAGGTTTAGCTGTGGCAAACTCGGTAGCTGCGGTACAAGCGGGTGCTCGCCAAATAGAATGTACAATAAATGGTATTGGTGAGCGTGCGGGTAACTGTTCGCTTGAAGAAGTGGCAATGATCATGAAAATGCGCAAAGACCACTTAAATGTACACACCGATATTAAAAGCGAAGAAATTTATCGCGCATCTCGCCAAGTGGCAAAAATTTGTAATATGCCGGTACAGCCAAATAAAGCCATTGTGGGCGAAAACGCCTTTGCACATAGCTCGGGCATTCACCAAGATGGCGTATTAAAAGCGCAAAATACTTATGAGATTATGTCGCCAGAAAGCGTCGGTGTGCCAAATAACCAATTAAATATGACTTCGCGTTCGGGTCGTCATGTTATTGAGCATCGCTTAGAAGAGTTAGGTTACCAAAAAGCTGATTACGACATGGACAGCTTATACGAGAGCTTTTTAGCGTTAGCTGATCAAAAAGGTACCGTATACGATTACGACCTTGAAGCCATGATTTACTTTAATCAAATTAACGACAAAGACGAAAAATACCAGTTAGAGTTTGTAAACTCAGCGTCTAACTCACAGTCGGTAGCCAGCTCTACCATTGGAATGTTAATTGATGGCGAAGCAAAGCAAGAAGCAGCCACAGGTAATGGCCCTGTTGAAGCGTCGTTTGCGGCTATTGAGCGCTTAACAGGTATGAGCGTTGAAATGATTGAATATAACCTAGAAGCCACAGGTCAAGGCGCAAGTTCGCTTGGTCAAGTAAACATTATTGCTAAATACGATGGCCGCCCTTATCACGGTGCGGGTATTGCTGCGGATGTGGTAGAGGCGTCGGTACGCGCCATGATCCGTGTTTACAACTTAATTTATCGTGCACAAAAAGTGTCTGATTTAAAACAACAAAGGAAAGCAGGATGAGTAAAACAAACTACAGCGTTGCCGTATTAGCAGGCGACGGTATTGGCCCAGAAGTAATGGCAGCAGCAGAGCAAGTACTTGATGCTGTAAGCAATAAGTTTGGTTTTACCCTGAACCGTCAGCATCATGCTATTGGTGGCGCAGCCATTGACGAATTTGGTGAGGCATTACCACCAAAAACGCTAAGCGCGTGTGAAAACGCCGATGCCATTTTATTTGGCTCAGTAGGTGGCCCAAAATGGGAAAACCTACCCCCTAACGAGCAACCTGAGCGTGCATCGCTTTTACCACTTCGTAAGCACTTTGGTTTATTTTGTAACTTACGCCCAGCACAACTTTTACCAGCACTTAGCGCTGCATCGCCATTACGTGCAGATATTAGCGAAAAAGGCTTTGATATTTTATGTGTGCGCGAACTTACTGGCGGCATTTACTTTGGTGAAAAAGGCCGAAGTGGCGAAGGCGCTGAGGAAGCAGCATTTGATACACAAACTTACTCGCGTAAAGAAATTGAACGCATTGCCCGCTTTGCCTTTGAAGCGGCAAAATTACGTAGTAACCACGTAACCTCGGTAGATAAAGCAAACGTACTTGCATCAAGCGTATTATGGCGTGAAGTAGTTACCGAAGTGAGCAAAGACTACCCAGAAGTAAGCCTAGATTACATATACGTAGATAACGCCGCAATGCAGTTAGTTAAACAGCCTAGCCAGTTTGACGTACTACTTTGCGATAATTTATTTGGTGATATTTTGTCAGATGAGTGTGCAATGATCACAGGCTCTATGGGCTTATTACCATCGGCAAGCTTGAATCAATCGGGCTTTGGTTTGTACGAGCCTGCTGGTGGCTCAGCGCCAGATATTGCTGGTAAAGGCGTTGCAAACCCGATTGCACAAATTTTAAGTGCTGCACTTATGCTACGTTACTCATTAGGGCAAGACGAAGCAGCGCGCACCATTGAAAAAGCCGTAGCCGAAGCCGTTGAAGCAGGTGTTGGTACGCCAGATATCTACCCACAAGGTGGATACAGCACAAGTGATGTGGCAGCCGCCATCGTTTCACGTATTTAATTATTAAAGCCGCAGCACCGTTATGCTGCGACTTAACAGAGTAGGGAATTAGCAAGTGGCCCAAACGTTATACGACAAAATTTGGCAAGCACATACGGTTGCCAGCATAAACGAGCAAACTGATTTACTTTATATTGACCGTCATTTAGTACACGAGGTGACATCACCGCAGGCCTTTGCAGGCTTACGTGAAAAAAACCGTAAAGTACGTTGCCCAGAAAAAACCTTTGCAACGATGGATCATAACGTATCGACTAAAAGCCGATCGCTTGATGCCGCAAGCGAAGTATCTAAAAACCAATTAATGGCATTAGATGCAAACTGTAAAGAGTTTGGTATTGTACTTTACGATCTAAACTCAATTAACCAAGGCATAGTGCATGTAATGGGGCCTGAACAAGGTATTACCTTGCCTGGGACTACCATTGTATGTGGTGATAGCCATACCTCTACGCATGGCGCGTTTGGCGCACTAGCGCACGGTATTGGTACGTCTGAGGTTGAGCACGTATTAGCAACGCAAACGCTTCAGCAAAAAAAGGCAAAGTCGCTAAAAATTCAAATTAACGGGGTGCTTCGCCCAACTGTCACCTCTAAAGACTTAATTATGGCGGTTATTGGTAAATTAGGTACTGCTGGTGGTACAGGCTATGTTGCTGAATTTTGTGGTGAAGGCATTGAAGCACTTTCAATGGAAGCCCGTATGACGCTATGTAACATGAGTATAGAAATGGGTGCAAAAGCAGGTTTAATAGCACCAGATCAAATTACCTATGATTATTTAAAAGGTCGCCCATTTGCGCCAAAAGGTGCTGACTTTGATGCCGCAGTTGAATATTGGGAAACTTTAAAAACAGATGAAGGCGCTGAGTTTGACTTAAGTGTGGAGCTTGAAGCCGACGACATTCAGCCACAAATTACGTGGGGCACCAGCCCAGAGCAAGTAATTGGCGTTGATGAATGCATACCCGACCCTGATCAAGAACCTGATTTAATTAAAGCTGATGCTATACGCAGTGCTCTTAAATACATGGACTTAAAAGCGGGCGATAAATTATCAAGCGCAAAAGTAGATACGGTCTTTATTGGTTCGTGTACTAATAGCCGTATTGAAGATTTACGTGCCGCGGCAAAAATTGTTGAAGGCAAACAGGTAGTGGCTGGCATAGAAGCGCTAATCGTACCGGGTTCTGGCCTTGTTAAAAAGCAAGCAGAAGACGAAGGCTTAGCCGATATTTTTAAAGCGGCAGGTTTTGAGTGGCGCGAACCGGGCTGTTCAATGTGTTTAGCAATGAACGACGACCGATTAGAAGCGGGTAAGCGCTGTGCATCTACGTCTAACCGTAACTTTGAAGGCCGCCAAGGCCGTGGTGGGCGTACGCACTTAGTAAGCCCTACAATGGCTGCCGCTGCTGCAATACATGGTCACTTTGTTGATATTAGAGGAGAAGCCTAATGAGCGTATTTTTTAGTGGCTTAATGGCCCCACTTGATAAAAACAATGTAGATACTGACCAAATTATTCCAAAGCAGTTTTTAACATCAACTAGCCGTGATGGCTTTGATGCAGCACTGTTTTACGATTGGCGTTACCTAGAAAACGGCGAGCCAAACCCTGATTTTATTTTAAACCGCCCATGCTACCAAGGCGCGCAAATATTATTAACGCGCGACAACTTTGGGTGTGGCTCATCACGCGAGCATGCGCCGTGGGCACTTAAGCAATATGGTTTTGAAGTAATTTTAGCGGAAAGCTTTGCTGATATTTTCTTTAATAACTGTGGCAACAACCAAATGCTAGCCATTGCGCTACCAGCTGACACGCTTGAGCAATTGTTTGTACTTAGTGAGCAGTACGACGATATAAACATTCAAATTGATCTTGAAAACCAAACACTAACAAGCGATAAGTTTGCGCCAATTAGTTTTGATATTCGTAAAGACGTAAAAGAGCGTTTATTAAGTGGCTTAGACTTTATTGGTGTGACCGAAACGCTAAACCCACA
This sequence comes from Pseudoalteromonas sp. S3776, assembly GCF_005886915.1. Taxonomy (NCBI): domain Bacteria; kingdom Pseudomonadati; phylum Pseudomonadota; class Gammaproteobacteria; order Alteromonadales; family Pseudoalteromonadaceae; genus Pseudoalteromonas; species Pseudoalteromonas sp. S3776. Next base: position 18,705 of record NZ_PNCU01000014.1, read on the forward strand.
AATTGATGCGTTTGAAAAACAACTTGCTGTTGAGCGCCCTTGGCAGTAACGAAAAGCAATTAATTACATATGAAAACAAAGCGCGGCTGAGTATATAAGCCGCGCTTTTTTATGTTTAACTCTTCTAATTATTAGTGTCTAAAATCTGCCATTAGCGCAGGTATGCCTGGCAGCATACCAACAATAGCCATTACTGTGGTTAAAACCACAAACATAATGAGCGGAATAACCCAGCGGCTCATTTTAGTTAAATTAGCACTGCGCTCTTTACAGCCAATTAGGCCTAAGTTATCAAGCAGCATAGTTAGTGACCAACCAAACGCAGGGTTAACCAAGCTTGACGCAAACACAACAATTGCGGCCGATTGCGTTGTTTTACCTTCGCGTGTCATTTCCATACCTGCCTCAAGCAGCGGAATAAACACACCAACAATAAGCGCAACACACAGCACAGGTTGCCAAATGGCTAAATCCATCGGGTAGCCCCATAAACCCGCAATAATACAAAATACGGCTGTTAAAATGGCGCCTGCCGGGATAGGGCGTTTAGCAATAGCGGCAGGGACAATGTAGGTTCCCCACGATGAGGTAAAGTTAGCACCACCGGCAAGCGAGCCAAAGGTTTGCCTAACCGATGCACTTAGCATGGTGTCGTCTATGTTCATTTGTACTTTTTCAGTACGTTGTGGGTAACTAATTTTTTGAAAAACTTGATGTCCTAAAAAATCCGGCGACCACATAGCTACAGCCAGTACCGCAAACGGCAGCACAACCACAAAGCTTTCAAGTGTTGGTAGGCCAAGCATCCAACCCGTGTTTTCGCCCCACCAATAAGCTGGGTTCATATTAGGTAAGCCCGGCGCGGTATTAAATTCAAACGGCGCACCGAGTGCAAAGGCAACTCCACCGCCAATAAGGCAGCTAAGCGGCACAGCTAGCCAGCGCTTTTTAAAATGCTCAAGTAACGCATACAATAAAATGGTCGCCAAAATAACAATAAATGCGATGTGTGCCATATCAATGGCCTCAGCCCATGCAAACAGCTTTTTAACTTGCGAAATAGTACCAATAAAGCCTAAGTATATGAGTAAGCCTCCGCACACCCCTTTACTGGTTAAGCGTGCGAGCAAACTTCCTCCTTTGGTTATGGCTAAAATAAAGCCAAAGGCACCAATGAGTAAGCCAAATGCCATAGGATGGCCGCCAGCGGCAACAACGATGGGGATTAACGGAATAAGTGGGCCGTGAGTACCGGCTAAGTTAGCCGTGGGTAAAATAAAGCCCGAAAACAAAATAATAAAAATAGAAACAATCAGTAATTCATAGCGTACATTTTCCAACACAAACGCATCGCTTAAACCCAGTGGCGCTGCAAAAGTAGCGGCAATAGCCCCCACCATAACCACTTTACCAATGGTGCCCGCCATGGCTGGAATGGTGTCTTCAAATTCAAAGCGGTAGTCTTTAAATGGTAAATTAGGCCGCCAGCGCTTAGGCTGCATAATTTGTAATTCATGTTCGAGATACTCGTCGCGAGTACTAAACTCTGAGCTGGGTTTATGGTTGTTTTGATAGCTGTTGGTATTGTCGTGCAATGTATCTTTGTGATCTGAATTGTGACCCTTTGGGGTTACTGACATAGTCCCTCCTGTTACTCGTTGCTTATTTATTAATACGGCTTTTGTTAAAGCAAATGAATAGTGAAGGAGCAGGGTAGATCAGCTTTTACTTAGGAATGTATAGGCAAAAGGTCGTGTATGGCATTATTTAACGCTAAACCTGCGAGTTGAATTTCTCAGCAAGAAAATGAACTTAACTTTATTTTATTTTAAATCAAGTGCTTATATTTTTTATGCTTGTTCTAATTAGATGAAGCATTATAAAAGTAGGGCTGCTATCCTTTAGTCTAAGTAGTGGTCTGTGTATTTTAATTGAACTGATATAGCGCATCTGCTACGTTCAATGGTTACTCAAATAATAAGAAATATAATGCAAATTCAATCCCCTAAATCAATTGGTATTTTACTCGGTACGCTTTACGGCATATTTATGCGGCTGTTTGTAGATCTACTTGATACATACAATTTAAGCAGCCTTGTGTCTATTTCCTTTATGCTTTTAGTGCCCGTTGCAATTGGCTATATTCGTATTCATTTTGAATTTAAAAGCTCAAAAACATTAACTAAAAGGCAAATGGTGACAATTGCTTGGCAGCCAATTTTTGTTTTTTTACTTGTAAGCGTTATTACACTACTGGAAGGCAGTATTTGCGTGGCAATGGCATTACCTGCCTTTATGCTCTTTGCAAGTATGGGCGGTTTACTGGCAGGCTTTATTAAACACCGTAAAACAAAAAACGCTAACCGCTCTTTACTTTCAATTGCTTTGCTTCCTGTATTGCTCTCACCTATTGAGGTGAATTATTTACACTTATCAAAAACATATGAAGTCACCAACTCTATAGTTATTGAAGCGCCTATAAATCGTGTATGGCAGCAGCTTGCAAATGTAAGCAAGATAGAGCCACAAGAATTACCATTTTCACTCACTCAATTAATAGGTGTACCTAAACCTTTAGAGGCAAATATGAATGCTACGGGTGTTGGGGCTGTTAGAACCAGTAAATGGCAAAAAGGGGTTATATTTAAGGAAGTGATTACGGATTGGCAGCCAAATAAACAGATGCTTTATAGATTTGAGATAGACCCTGATGCCATTCCCGATGACGCACTCGATAAACACGTAAAGCTAGGCGGCGAATACTTCTCACCTCTTTACGGTGGGTATGGGTTAAGTGAAGATAAAAGCGGCAATACCATTTTAACCTTAAAAACAACCGTGCAAGATAATACAAATTTTGGTGTTTATTCGCGAATATGGGGTGAGGTAATTTTTCAAGACTTCCATCATTCACTTTTAACATTAATGAAAAACAGAGCAGAAAAGCCACTCACCGCAGCTATTTCCCATTATTAGCTTAAACCGCTATGGTATTAAAAAACTATTATAAGAGTACTTTATGAAATTATTAACGGCAGCAACCTTATTACTTGCCTCATCAGCAGCTTTTGCGCGCCCAGCGCCTTTGGTGTCTATACCTACACATGATGCGTTTTTTAATAATATTGCAGCGCATTGTGGTAAAGCGTTTGAGGGCAAAGTAAGCGTAGATAACGCAAAAGGCCCGAGCTCATTTGAAAATAAAAAATTAATTATGCATGTACGTAAATGTACAGATAGCGAGCTGCAAGTGCCATTTCATGTGGGAGATGATGCATCACGTACGTGGATCATTACTAAAACGGGCAGTGGTTTGAGCTTAAAGCACGATCATCGCCATAAAGATGGCAGCGACGATGCTTCAACTATGTATGGCGGTCACACACTTGATGCGGGTTTTGCACAAATGCAGTCGTTTCCAGCCGATCAATACTCTAAAGAGTTATTTGTAGCACAAGGTATTGCACAGTCGGCAGGTAATACATGGCAAATGTATATTTATCCTGAGGTATTTACTTATAGGCTAATTCGCCAAGGGCGCGAGTTTAAGGTGGACTTTAATTTAACTAAACCAATTACTCCACCCGTTGCGCCGTGGGGCTACGAAAAATAAACTATTTTTATTTTTTCTCGGGTGCGTCACATTGTAGTAAAACGTTTAATGGTGGTTGATAAGCGCGTGGTTTAGTAGGAAAACGTTCGTACTCTTGCACGCCTTCAAGCACTTTTAACATAAAGGTTCTGCCGCGGCATAATCTGTCTGCGTGGCGCAGTAAAAACATACTTTGATTAGCAAAGTGTTTGTAATCGTCTGATTGTATTTCTATTTTATAGTTGTCTTCACCAATTTTGGTTTGGTAGTAATGTACTTTGTTATCAAAGTCGTATGACTTTTCTTTTTCGCCCACTTCTGCAAAGGCGCTCCCTATACCAGAAAAGGCTAGCAATGCAGCGCCAACAACTAAATGCGGTGTGTATAAGCCTTTCATAAAAATGTATCCTTTAATTTGCGAACTTAATACCCATTAATAAAGCATTAAGTGCGATGTATTTAAGTTAAGTCTAACACCCAAAAAGAGAATATGTGATGTTCAAACAAATAAAACAACTGTTTGCCGCTTTTGACGAGCAGCAGCCAAGCATAGAGCAGCATGATCTAAAAACAGCGGTTGCTGCGCTGCTTATTGAAGTAATGCGTGCTGATTCTAAGCTCGACCATAATGAACAACACACCCTGACTGTAACCTTAAAAAAATACTTTAATTTAACAGATTCAGAAGTTGATGAGCTGACCACGAATGCCGCAGGCAGCTTAGATGGGGCAATTGATTACTTTCAATTTTCTAAGCAGATTAACGATCACTGCAGTGCGGCGCAGCGCATTGAAATTATTGAGCTATTATGGCGATTGGCGTATGCCGATGGGGAGATAGATCCCCAAGAAGAGTATGTAATACGCAAAGTGGCTGGGCTTTTATATGTAGCGCACACTGATTTTATCGCTGCTAAATTAGCAGCGACACAATCGTAAAAATTAACTTAATTTACTAGCAACAGAAACGAGCTGCTGCGTTAATACGCTAACTTTTTCAGCAGTGGCTGGATCAGTGATTTTTCCATCTTCGTCAAATACAGTAAATGCCGAAGGCACAGCAAGCTGATCGGCAAGTACTAATGAGCCAATACCACTTAAAATATCGCGTACATGGTTTAGGCCGCGCAAGCCACCAAGCCCACCAGGTGATGTAGCAAATAATGCCACTACTTTGTTGCGAAATGCAGGCAGAGCGCCTTGCTCAGTACGTGATGCCCAATCAATTGCATTTTTAAGTGCAGCAGTAATGGAGCCGTTATACTCTGGGCTTGCCAGTAAAATACCATCAGCAGCGCGTAACTTGTCTTTTAAATGTTGTGCATCGGCTGGGGTGCCTTGCCCTTCAATGTCTTCGCTAAATAACGGCAAATTTAAATCGGCGAGTTTAATTACTTCTACTTCGGCACCTGTTTGCAGAGCAAAACGTGCTGCTTCGTTAATGAGTTTTTGGTTAAAGCTATCTTTGCGCAGACTACCCGCGAGCGCGATAATTTTTGGTGCTGACATAATTGAGACCTTTTATTTGCTGGATGTGACACTAATGTAGCAAACTTTAACTTGTAGAAAACCCGAATAAACGCAACACTTGTGTGCGTATATGCACATAAGTAGAAGGCGGGTAGCATGGTAATAAAGTTTGATGATTGGCAAGACATAAAAGTTGCCTTTGAGGTGGCAAGGCTTGGTACGCTTACAGCTGCTGCAGAGGTTTTAAATGTGCACCACAGTACAGTACTTAGGCGTATTAATAGCCTTGAAAAAAACTTAGATACGCGTTTATTTCATCGCCATGCTCGGGGTTATAAAGTAACTGAAATTGGCGCTAAATTATTTACTACAGCGCAAACTATAGATTCATCACTTGAGCAATTACATAACGATATTGCCGCTGCCGACAGTACGTTACGTGGAGGTTTATTACTTACTACGGTAAGTGGGTTTATGGATGTGCTGGGCGATGTGTGCGAAAAGTTTCAGGCTTTACACCCTCAGGTGCAGCTTGAAGTTATTTTAGAACAAAAGCGGTTAAGGCTAGATCATGGCCAAGCACATATTGCAGTGCGCGCAGGGCCAAGGCCAGATGAGGGGGATTATATCGCTCAGCATTTAACTAAGCTTACATCGAGCCTTTACGCCAACAAACGCTATATAAACAAGTATGGTATGCCTAAAACATTAAATGACTTACAGCATCATAACTTTGTATCGGGTGTGGCGGGTTTTAATGCACGTGTTCCTTATTTTGAGTGGGCTGATAAGCACATTCCGGCGCAGCAAATAAAGTTACGGGTTTCAGAAACCTCCGAAGCAACACGGGCCATAATTAAAGGCTTAGGTATAGGCGGTTTACAGCACGGGGTAGCAGCCCAATATACTGATTTAGTACCTATTTTACATAGTGAACTGAGTTGGCAAACTGATGTATGGCTTGTAACACACCATTTAGTGCATCGCACTGCAAAAGTACAAGCATTTGCAAGCTTATTAAAAGCGCACTTTAATAAATCCCAGACCTTTGAATAACCTGAGTTCTGGATAATAAATCTATCTCAAGCAGCTATTTTTAGCGCTAACTGCGTTGAATTTACTTGCAATAAGCCAGCTATTGACGCGTAAATTCGCCTTGTTTTCACCAAAAATTTCTAGCTAGAGAGAAACAAGCTTAAATATCGTTATTATTTATAGCGTTTTTAAATCTCTTAACCAGAATTCAGGTTAAATAGTTTTTTTAACCTTAATACCTAAACGTTTGGCAAGGCGTACAAGGTTGGCTCTGTCGAGCTCAAGCATGCGTGCAGTGGCTGCCCAGTTATAATTATGTAGCTTTAGCTGTTCGGTTATAATTTTAAACTGTAAAGATTCAACGGCCTGCTTTAATGGCTGATTGAAGGCAGAGTTAACGGTGCTTTGGGAGCTAACTTGCTCTGTATTACTTAACTGTGGGGTTAAATCGCAGTGCTTGCTGGTAATTGTAACTATAGGGTTTTGCCATTGGCTTTGCTTAGCTTTTAATGCGCTGCGGCTAATAACATGTTCAAGCTCGCGTACATTACCAGGCCAACTGTATTGGTTGAGCAATACTTGCGCTTCAGTGCTTAGCTTTAATTGTTTAATACCTAATTTACGGGCTGTTTGCTCAATAAAATAACCCGCGAGTAGGGTTATGTCGTGCTCACGTTTATTAAGTGGCGGTACGGTAATAGGATAAACACTTAGCCGGTGATATAAGTCGGCTCTAAAGCGGCCTTGTGCTACCTCATGCTTTAAATCACGATTAGTGGCAGCCACTACTCGAACATCTACGTATTTTGGTGTGTCTTCACCAACGGTTTGAATTTCACCACTTTGTAACACACGTAATAATTTGCTTTGCATAGCCAATGGCAGCTCGCCAATTTCGTCTAAAAATAATGTGCCGCCATCAGCTAGCTGAAACTTACCTTGGCGGGCATTTTGTGCGCCAGTAAAAGCGCCTTTGGCGTGGCCAAAAAACTCACTCTCTGCAAGGTTTTCGGGAAGTGATGCACAATTTAAATGAATGAGTGGCTGATCTTTACGGGCAGAATTTAAGTGAATATTACGCGCTACTAGCTCTTTTCCTACGCCCGTTTCTCCTAACACCAGCACACTAAAGTTAGAGGCCGCAACAAGTTTTATTTCGTTTTTAAGCGTTTGCATTACTGGGCTTTGGCCAATTATTTCACCGCCATCGCGAGTAAGCGCGTCACGCGTTAACTCTTGCACAAGTGCACTTGAATGCTGCGCATGGTGTTTGTAATGGGCAAGCTCTAGAGCCGTTTTAAAATGTGCACTACACAGCGTTTGTAAGGTGCTTAGCGTATCTGTGCTGATACTGCTAAAGGCATGTGCGTTAAGGCTATCAAACGTGAGTACGCCAAGTAGAGCATTTTTATCATAAAGGGGTAAGCCTAAACAGGCATGCACAGGAATATCGCCCGTTTTAGCCAGCAGTAAGCCGTCGTATGGGTCGGGCAGTGGGCAGTCGTGTGCAAATTGTAATGCGTGGCTTGCGCTACAAATGGCTGCTAATCGTGGGTGCTCTGCTATTTTAAAGCGTCTGCCAAGGCTGTCGGGCATCAGACCTTTAATAGCTAAGGGCTTAAGCTGCTCGCCCTGGATGACAAGTAATGCACTGGCATCGCTAGGTATTACACGTTCAACCGTTGCCAATAATTGATCAAAGCTGTGCTCGTGCAGGGTGCTTTGGGCAAGCTCTAAAGCCACTTGGGTAAGGTTGAACTGTTGGTTCATGTCAAAATGACCTATTCGTGTTTTTATGAATTAAATTGAAGTGTGTCATAAAGACTCAAATTGTAAAGCGTTTTTATTTAAAGCACTGAATAGTATAACTTTATTTTGTTGGCACAGTATGTGTAATAGCTAAGTAACGTTAATAGTTACGGGGTCGTTATGAACACACTTACAATAAATAATGTAAGCAACAATATTGAGTTAGGCTCATTTTTTGAATCGCTTTTATTTACTGCTAATGCCGTATTAGGGCTTAGCGCTGTTTGTATGGTTGTGAGCATTTTAATTAGCTACCCATATGCAGAGTACTTTTCGATGCAGGTACAAATATCAGCGCATATTGGCACTATTGTAGTGGCAGCTATTTTAAAAGTTAGTTATGTACTGCGTTGTGTTGCCCAGCATGGTTTAGGGCAGGAAGTACGCTAATGCGCCCACTAAACTTAACAGAGCCAGTGCCGGCGCGCATAGCTATTTATCAAGTAACTAAATGGCCGTTATGGATGCTTGCATTTAGACCTTACTTTTTAGCAGGCGGTTTGCTGGCATTTTTATCAATAGGTTATTGGTTACTTATTTTAACAGGCCATGCTAATTGGCATTTAACAATACCAGCCACACTTTGGCACGCGCACGAAATGCTATTTGGCTTTGCTGGCGTAGTAGCTGTAGGCTTTTTACTTACGGCGGCACAAACGTGGACAGGCGTTGAAAGCATAAGTGGTAAAGCACTTATGCTACTTACTTTAATATGGGTAAGTGCGCGTTTAGCGTTTTTTATAGAGATGCCAAATTTTGCTAACGCTAATTTATGGCTTGTCATTTTGCTACAGCTAGCATGGTGGCTAGGTGCAATTGCGGCACTGGCTAATATGCTATTTACAGCACGCAGTAAAAATAACTATCAGTTTTTAGCTATTTTAAGCGTGTTGTGCGTCCTCAATACACTTTATTTACTCCTTGTTTTAAATAACAACATGCAGCTTGCATTGGCTGTGGTTGACACCGCTGTACTCGTTATTAGCTTACTGGTCGGCATTGTTGCAGGAAGGGTGCTTCCCTTTTTTACTGCTAGGGGCTTAGCATTTAGTGAGCAAATACGCACTCCTAAAATTGATAAAGCACTGCTGTATTTATCAATACTGGCAATAACTTTATTTTTTATCAGCAAGTTATTTTTAAGCTCAATTAGCCCTGCATTCATTGTTGCAATAGTGGCAGTGCTTCACTTAATTCGTGCAAAGATTTGGTGGCATGCAAACGTGCTAAAAGTGCCTTTATTATGGTCTTTGCATTTTTCTTATCTTGCTTTAGGTGTTGGTCTATTGCTAATTGCGCTGAGCTTTTACACAAGCGTAATCCCCTTCAAAGACGCGCTCCACCTTATCACTATTGGCACAATAGGGATGATGATTTTATCTATGATGACCCGTGTATCGCTTGGTCATACAGGGCGCACGCTTAATACTCCTAAATATATATCTGTTGCTTTTTTGCTAGTGCTGGTAGCAGCGATTACGCGCTCAATACTCCCCTTAATTATTTGGCCACACTTTGCTTGGCAAATAAGTGCCTTGCTGTGGTTAGTGGCTTTTTTATTATTTTTAATTTACTGCACACCTATATTAACGCGGCGTCGTGTTGATGGGCGTCGTGGTTAGCTTACCTATAGGACTATTTTATGTTATCTGATAAAACCATTGAAATTGTTAAAAGCACTGTTCCGCTGTTAGCACAGGCTGGCACGGTTGTGACCGATCATTTTTATAAGCGACTATTTAGCCATAACCCAGAGCTTAAAAATATTTTTAATATGACCAACCAGGACACCGGCCGCCAGCAATTTGCTTTGTTTAACGCCTTAGCGGCATACGCCCAAAATATTGATAATTTAGCGGTGTTAAAAGAGGCATTAGCGCGCATTAACCATAAACACACCAGTTTAAATATTTTACCAGAGCACTATCCCATTGTTGGTGCTCATTTAATTGGCACCTTAAAAGAGCTAATACCAGAGCAGTTTACGCCAGATGTAGAATACGCATGGCGTGAAGCTTACGCACTGCTTGCTGATATTTGTATTACCGAAGAAGCGGCTTTATATGAGCATAGTAAAAACACACTCGGTGGCTGGGCGGGTACTCGCCAATTTGAAATAACCAGCAAGCAAACTGAATCAGAATTGGTTACAAGCTTTACATTTACGCCGGTCGATGGCGAGGCCGTTATTACCCATAAACCTGGTCAATATTTAGGTATTAAAGTTAAGCCAGAGGGCGCTGAATATGAAGAAATTCGCCAGTATTCTATTTCGCAAAAAAGTAACGGTAAAAACTACCGTATTAGTGTTAAAAAAGAGCTACAGCCAAAGCCTGGTGTGGTATCTAATTATTTACACTCACTAACACAAGGTGACATAGTTGAACTATACCCGCCTGCAGGAGATTTCTTTTTACGTAATAACACAAACCCAGCAGTACTTATTTCAGCAGGTGTTGGGCAAACGCCAATGCTTGCAATGCTCGAAACGTTATTAAGCGATAACCCTAAGCAAAATATTATGTATTTACATGCGTGCGAAAATACTCAGCAGCACGCGTTTGCACGCTATTTAAATGAGTTAAGTACGGCTTATAACAGCTTGCAAACTATAACGTGGTTTAATCAAAGCAGTGATGGGGCTGATTTTACTGGGCTAATGGATTTAACGGCCATAAAAACACAGTTACCTCTTAAAAATGGCGATTTTTACTTATGTGGCCCCGCTGGTTTTATGGCGTTTGTGAAAAGCCAGTTATTGGCACTAGGCGTTAAAAACGAGCATATTCATTACGAAGTGTTTGGTCCGCATCAAGACTTATAAACCAAGTGAAAAATGATAAAGGCACACAGTATTAATGCTGTGTGCCTTGTTAATAGTATTTTATTGCGCTTTACAACTTACGTTTTTAAGCTCAATAGTAAGATCTTTTTTAGGATAATAAAGCACGCACTGCTCGGCAATTATTTGTAAAACAAATTTTTCAGACTTTATATTATGCGCGCCCATTATGGGCATGCCATTTGAATCTTTACTTGTACCATGGCTTAGTAAAAGCTCACTGCGTTTGGTAAAAACGGTGTCGGCCAGTGTAACTAGTGTGCCGCCTTTCGCTTTTATAATCGCTTGCTGGAGCGTGGCTATAACGCCTGGGTTTACCTCGGTAAGTAGTGCAGGCTTGGCAGTGGCAGTATTCATACTGTTACAGCCTCCAATAAATAATAAGGTTAATATTGCCAGTAGTTTAGCCATTACTTATCCTTATTTAACGTAGGCCATGTTAAATCCATATTGCCACGGTTAAAGTCATTAGGTGCGTTTAGAGGTAATAGTTGCTTGCTATCGCCAGCCGCGCTTTGTATTTGCGTTTTGATACTCGCAGAGGCGGTGCTAATAGGGCACGTGCCGTTATTATCTATATGGTAAAGCGCAGTAGAGAGTATCCCTTCGTTTGGATCGCCTAATTGATTGTCGAAGTCATCACTCACTACACAACCTTTCACATCCGCATCAAACTGCGGTGTTGGCGTAGGCGTAAACCCTGCTGCATATTCACCAAACCCTTTACTGTTTACGCCACTAAATTGAATGGTGTAATAAGTGGTGCCACAGTTATGTGTTGGAGTAAAACCGTATGGTTTACCGCAGGTCGTGTCGCCAATGAGTATTACCTCGGCGTCAATGCCTTTTAGACCATTAATAAAGGCTTCCGATGCCGAACAGGTGCCTGATGTGCTAAGCACATACACTTTAGATAAGTTTAAGTCGGGTAGGTTATCACCGGTGCTAAAAAAGGTTGAGTAATCAATTTCTTCATCTATGAACGGGAAAGGTGACTCTACAGGTTGCTTGTCGTTTCGCTGAGTTTGGTAATAAATACGGTTTTGGATATTAGCACTGCCGGCTACCATGTAGGCAAGCTGCGAAGAAAGCGCTAATAAACCGCCTCCGTTGTATCTAAAATCAATAACAAGTTCTTCTACGTTATCGGTTTTAAATTTATTAACCGCCGCAATTAAGCCTTCTTGAGCAATACTTATATGACTATTAAACTGCATGTACCCTACGCTAGTGCCATTTTCGGTGGTAATGGTTTTTACGTTTTGTACAGGCGTTTGTTCTATGTTGCCAGCCGTTACGTTAAAGGTTTTTTCAGCGCCATCGTTACTGCGCACAACGATGGTGTGCGAGTCGCCATTAGTGGGGCTAAATAAGCCTTCGTTTAGGGTATCTACGCCTGCTTGTGTGCTGGTATTAATGCTTACGCCATCAACTTCGAGCACCGTATCGCCACGTTGAAAACCAATTTGGCTTGCTGGTGAGTCATCTTCTAGGTAGGCAACACGCAAAATTCTATCAGCTGGGTCGCCTATAAATGCCCAGTTTATGCCATAGCCTGAGGTTACACCTGATTGTGCTTCTTGAAAGTAGTCCTCGGAGGGCTCTGAAAAATGAAAGTTATCTTTTTTATCACCAGAGTCGGTTAGTTCTTCGGTTTTTAGTTGGGCAAAATAACTGGCCACTGTAGCAAAGTTTTCAGGGTCGTTATCGGCTATTTCATCATACCAAAGGTAGGTTTCATTGCTCCACGAGCGAAGCCAAAGCTTTTCGTAAAGTGCTGAACCGGCTTGGTCTGGGTAAGGCTCATTATTATTAAACGGATCGTTACCTGTGCGTGGGTTTTCGCAAAAGTTTTTTAACTCATCCGATGGCTCAAATACACCTGCCGTCCATGTTGGGGCTGTGCTTGCAGGAGGTGTGATGACTGGAGCGGGCGTTTCATTCATGCTGCTACCACCGCCACAGCCAGCAAGTGTTAGGCTTGAGAGTGCAGCAATAATAGCGAGTGATGCTTTGTTATTTTTAAACATACAGAACTACTTTTTGTAAATAAGTTGTTTAAAATACTACAACACCCGCTCATTTATTCAACGTATTAGACTCTAAATTATGTAAATGAGTGTATAACATTTCGCTTGTGTTAAAGCTTGCTTGCGCTGCTTTTATCTGCAAATGCTTGTTTTTTCCACGCATCAAATAGCTTTTGTTGTTTGGCTGATATTTTTAAGCCATATGTTTTTTGCATATAAGCGTAGGTGTCGGCAATGCGTTTGCGGGCATAAAATGGCGGCTCTACTACGCGTTGTCTAAAGTTAACCTTTACCTGGCAGCGGCCATATTGAGTGGCATTTTCGCTCAGCATTCCAAAGCGGTAGTTAGAGCGATCGGCGTTAATTTCGCCAATAGCGGGGGCTAAGTTGTTTATGTCGGCTTCCATTTTTCTAAATTTGGCACTGACCTTTCGACAGTTTTTACGTCCGCCGTTTTGCCAGCATTGTAGCTGGTGGCCAAATTCCCATGCGGGCACTATGTGCTCCCATTCAATACGTAAAGCGCGCTGGTTTACTTTGCCTGAGCGGGTAAATGTATTACGAGGCACATAACCACAACCCGCTGGATCTGGCACTAGTTTTTTACCTTGTTTTTTAATGTCGCAGCCGCAGTAGAGGCTTTTGGCGTTATTAGGCAGGGTTTTAATTAAGTGCCTTTTAGCCGTTGAAAAACGGGTAAATTCCTCACTCGATGCCGAAAAACAAATACAACAAGCCACAAAGGCTAAAATAAATTTAAGCATATCCATCACATACGTGAACTACAGGAGGCGCTAGTTTAAGGCCTTGAAATTAAAATATAAACCTATTTAAAAATCCTTTTAAGCCTTAAATTTTGCAAAAGTAGCAACATGCCGCATAAACAAAATAGCACGCTGGTGGCTGCAAAGCTGATTAGTAATGGGTTGTTAAAATCTTCTCGCTCGTCGTAATCCATTATGTGCAGCATCCAAAAAAAGTCGAATATACGCCATAGAGTGCTGCGAACAGTAATTACTTTGCCGTTAATTGCATTTAAATACAGCGTGGTATTAAAGGTGTCTTTAAATTGTACTTGCCACACATTTGTTTTGTATCCGACCTCTCGAGTCCCTTGTTTTAAAAATGTGGTACTTACTGGTTTAGCGTCGATGAGCAAATGAGCCTGCGCATTAGCGGTGATTTGTATTTTAGTGGGTGGCTTAAAAGGGCGGCCCGTTAAGCCATTAAAGCTTTGCTGCTCGGTGCTGTTAATAACAGTAATAAGCGGGGTAGTTAAAAAGTGCTCAAATATTATTTGAGTGGGGTTAGCCACTTGTGACGTAATATTATCGAGTGATGTGGAGTAGTCTGCTTGTGTAAATGGGTTTGTAAGTGTGCGTTTTGCAAGGTGCTTACCATGTACGTATTCAAGTGGTATCGCGCTCATTACTAAGCCACCTAAAAGCCAAGCTAAAATTTGTAAGGCAAGTAAATAGCCTAGCCACTTATGAAGTTTTCGTGCGCGCTTAAAGAGTTGTTTTCTCATTTTGTGCTTCTTATTATTTTTAGCGTTAGTGTATTACAGCTGCCCATGCTTTTACTGCGACATTTTGTCGCAGTTATTCATAAGCTTACTCTAACTTTATAAAAATAATAAAAAGGAGCGATAAAAAATCAGTGAGGCTGCGTTTAATGCTCACGCAGGGCATCTATTAGCTCTTGTTTGCTCATTTTTGAGCGGCCACTAATGCCTACCTCTTTTGCTTGATCGTATAACTGTTTTTTAGTGCGCTTCTCATACTTTGAGGCTTTGCCGCCTTTAACTGCGGTTTTATGAGTATTACTATTAGCAATTCGCGCGGCTTTTTGTTTGCTCATGCCTTCATCGCGAAGTGCATCGTACTGTTCATCATTTTTAATTTGCGGACCATGATCTACCATTATTGTTCTCCTACAGCTTTTAATTACACAGTGTGTGTATAACTTTCATACATAAACGCTAAATTTGTGCTTAACTAGCCTAACCCGTTTAATAAGGCAAATTAGGTGCCAATGGCGTTTAAATAGGTATTTTCTATTAATAAAGCCATGTTTACCGCTTAGTTGATTTGGTATAAAAGTAAAACTGCGTTAAAGTTTGCGATGAAACTATAAGAGGGTAAAAAGCAGACAATGTCGGAAATTCAATTTTTAAATGTAGATCTAGAGCTTGAGTCTAAACATGATATTAGCGCCTTAGTGGCAGACTTAAAGAAAAACGCGACGGTTTTGCATTATGACAAAGACGAATATCGTCAACTTGCGCGTATTGAAGCCTCAGGTGAAATATCAACACCAGATAAAGCGATTAACCATTTGTGCGAGCTTATTGAGTCGTGTTCACGTAATGCGCTTAAACAATGGCTCAGCTGCTCGCGAAGAACGTTTGATATTGGCTTTGAATCGGGCACGTCGCCTAAATGTTTTAACCAAGCCTTACATGCAGACACACTGCTACGTATATCTGCGATTGGTGCAGGTATGGAAATTACTATTTATCCTATCGAAAAATAACAATAAGTAATTATCTGCGCTCTACAACTGCTGCGGTCATTTTTGATACGCAGCACAGCTCATTGCGGCTATTTGTTATTTTTATTTCCCACACAGAACTACGCTTACCAATATGAAAAGCCCTAGCGGTTGCAGTTAAAGTACCATTGCGAGATGCTTTTAAATGGCTTGCGCTAATTTCCTGCCCTACACAATAAAACTTTGTAAAATCGACAACAAAATTAGCAGCATAGCTTGCTACTGTTTCGGCAAGTACTACATTTGCACCACCATGTACCATCCCCATAGGGTTATGATGCTCAGGAATTGCTGGCATTGTGGCAACTAGGTAATCGTCACCAATTTCTGTGACTTCAATACCCATGGTTTTCATTAATGTGCCTTGGCCGTCAATGCCTTCCTCTAACTGTTTGCAAAGCTCTAAAGTGATGGGTTGGTGCCAAATACTCATAATTACTCCTTTATGTTGAAAGCAAATTTATAGCATTTTAAATACTGAACGTCTGTAATTACCTAAAATATATCCAAGTGCGGTGTGTTTAGCTATTTTAAAGCGCAATTTAAATTTGCGATTTTTATTTAACTGTATATACTCACAGTTAAATGTACTGTATGGAAAACCAGTTGTATGCGACCATTAACTAAACGCCAAGCTCAAATACTCGAACTAATAAAAGTTTTTATTAAAGACACTGGTATGCCTCCTACACGTGCCGAAATTGCGCAAACACTAGGTTTTAAAAGTGCTAATGCCGCAGAAGAGCACTTAAAAGCGCTTGCCAAAAAAGGTGTTATTAAAATGAAGCCAGGCGCAAGCCGTGGTATTCAATTGGTTGAAGAAGAAGAGCCAGAGCAACTAGGTCTGCCATTAATAGGTCGAGTTGCAGCGGGTTCGCCTATTTTGGCGCAAGAACATGTTGAGAGCCACTGCAAAATAGACCCACTTATGTTTAAACCTGCCGCTGACTTTTTACTGCGTGTTAACGGTATGAGTATGAAAGATATAGGCATTATGGACGGCGACTTACTTGCTGTACACCGTACTCAAACAGCTGAAAACGGCCAAGTTGTGGTTGCGCGGGTAGATGAAGACGTAACCGTAAAGCGCCTCGAAAAAGCAGGCCGAAAAGTATTATTACACGCCGAAAACGAAGAGTTTACGCCTATAGAGGTAGACCTTGAAAACGAATCTTTTAATATTGAAGGTTTAGCTGTTGGCGTAATAAGAAATGCCGACTGGATGTAATTTTTAACTATTTTTAAGTAACTTTTTATAAATGCGCACTTTTAAGTGTGCATTTTTGTTTTAAGAAAGACCTTCCGCTACCTCAAAGCGCCCTAAAATTATTTAGCCTGTAAACTTTTTTGCACTCGCACTTAACTCCTCTTTTATATGATGCACCCCTAGTTTTACTCGCTATTTAGCAACTAACTTGTGTTTAAGCTGGCGTAATTAAAGCTTATTTTAAAATACAACTTGTTTGTTTTTTATACTAAAACTTGCTTGTTGTACGTTTTTTAGCTAATCATTAATGTGCTGGGCTAACAATAACTCACAGCTTTTTGGTTTTGAGAACACACAAATACACATTCATTGTTGACGCAGCTATACCAATCAAAACAAATTAGGTTGGTTAAATAATAAAAATAACGAATTGGCGTTTAAGCCGTATGCCTCTTCGCTTTGCATTCGCAATAGCATCAAAGGAGCCGTCACATGGGTAAACTGACCTCTGCCTTGTGGCTTGTATTGATTATGTTCCCGCAGCAAGTGCTGGCTAATAGCCAATACAATATGCGCAAGGGCGTAACCGATATAAGTAATAATGTATATCAGCTACACATGACAATATTTTTAATATGTTGTGTGATTGGGGTGATAGTGTTCGCAATTATGTTTTGGGCACTAATTCATCACCGTAAATCTAAAGGGGCAGTTCCTGCCCAATTTCATGAAAGTACCAAAGTAGAAATTCTTTGGACTGCCATTCCGTTTGTTATTTTAATTGCCATGGCAATCCCTGCCACTAAAACCTTGATTGCAATGGAAGATGCCAGTAAGGCCGACTTAACCATTAAAATCACTGGATCACAGTGGAAGTGGCATTATGAATATATGGGCGAAGACGTGGAGTTTTATTCTATTTTGTCTACCCCTCAAGACGAAATAGCCAACCTTGCTAATAAAAACCCTAATTACTTACTTGAGGTTGATAAACCTTTAGTACTGCCAATTAATCAAAAGGTGCGTTTTTTAATGACCTCTGATGATGTTATTCACTCTTGGTGGGTACCTGATTTTGCCGTTAAAAAAGATGCCAACCCGGGGTTTATTAATGAAACGTGGACCAACATCAACGAAGAGGGTATTTACCGTGGCCAGTGCGCCGAACTGTGCGGTAAAGATCATGGTTTTATGCCCGTGGTAGTTGAAGCTAAGTCACAAGAGGATTTTAACGCGTGGCTTGCAGATGCTAAGCAAGCTAAGCAGAAAGCGGCATTAGCCGATGCAGCCCTACTTGAGAAAACGATTCCTAAAGAAGAGTTAATGACGCTAGGTGAGCAAGTGTATATGGCAAGTTGCGCTGCGTGTCATCAGCCAACAGGTATGGGGTTACCGGGTGTGTTTCCAGCGCTTAAAGGCAGCCCCATTGTGCTTGGTGATATAAAAGATCATATAGATATTGTAATTCATGGCCGTCCTGGCACCGCAATGCAGGCATTTGCAAAGCAGTTATCTATAAAGCAACTTGCGGCAGTAATTACCTACAAACGCAATGCGTGGGGTAACGATACGGGTGATGTTATCCAACCTAGTGAAATTCAGGCAGCACTTGATGCTGATGGGGAGGCGAACTAATGAGTAGCATAGTAGAACAACCACACGCCAATGACGCTCACCACGGCCACCATCCAGCCAAAGGTTTTAAACGCTGGTTATATACAACAAACCATAAAGATATTGGCAGCATGTACTTAATTTTTTCGCTGGCGATGTTTTTAATTGGTGGTGCAATGGCTATGGTTATTCGGGCTGAGTTATTTCAGCCAGGATTACAATTGGTAGATCCTCACTTTTTTAACCAAATGACCACAGTACACGGCTTAATTATGGTGTTTGGTGCTGTAATGCCAGCCTTTACGGGGCTTGCTAACTGGATGGTACCGCTCATGATTGGTGCGCCAGATATGGCACTGCCCAGAATGAACAATTGGAGCTTTTGGATTTTACCCTTCGCTTTTTTAATTTTATTGGCATCGTTATTAATGCCTGGAGGCGGCCCCGCATTTGGCTGGACGTTCTATGCGCCGCTTTCTACAACGTACAGTAACGATAACACCGCAATGTTTGTGTTTGCAGTGCACATTATGGGGATTAGCTCAATTATGGGCGCAATAAACGTGATTGTGACCATTGTTAACTTACGTGCCCCAGGCATGACATGGATGAAGCTACCATTATTTGTTTGGACATGGCTAATAACCGCATTTTTATTAATTGCTGTTATGCCTGTATTGGCCGGAGCGGTTACTATGGTGTTGACCGATAAATACTTTGGAACCAGCTTTTTTGATGCAGCAGGTGGCGGCGATCCGGTAATGTTTCAGCACATATTTTGGTTTTTTGGCCATCCCGAAGTGTACATCATGATTTTACCCGCCTTTGGTATTATTTCGACTATCGTGCCTACGTTCTCTCGTAAAAAACTATTTGGTTATGCCTCCATGGTATACGCCACTTCTTCTATCGCATTACT
This sequence comes from Pseudoalteromonas sp. S3776, assembly GCF_005886915.1. Lineage (NCBI taxonomy): Bacteria > Pseudomonadati > Pseudomonadota > Gammaproteobacteria > Alteromonadales > Pseudoalteromonadaceae > Pseudoalteromonas > Pseudoalteromonas sp. S3776. Next base: position 37,776 of record NZ_PNCU01000014.1, read on the forward strand.
AAGCTTTATAGTGTGGGCGCATCATATGTTTACGACCGGTATGCCCGTTGCTGGCGAGCTATTTTTTATGTACGCGACCATGCTCATATCGGTACCTACAGGGGTAAAAGTTTTTAACTGGGTGGCCACTATGTGGCGAGGTTCAATAAGTTTTGAAGTACCCATGCTATTTAGTATTGCTTTTATTGTGCTGTTTACCTTAGGGGGCTTTTCGGGCTTGATGTTGGCTATAACACCAGCTGATTTTCAGTATCACGATACTTACTTTGTGGTGGCGCACTTTCATTACGTGTTAGTTACGGGAGCAATATTTTCTATTATGGCAGGGGCTTATTATTGGCTGCCTAAATGGACGGGCAATATGTACAACATTGCCTTGGCTAAGTGGCATTTTTGGTTATCGTTGGTAAGCGTTAATGTGCTGTTTTTCCCTATGCATTTTGTAGGGTTGGCAGGTATGCCGCGCCGCATTCCCGATTACGCTCTGCAGTTTGCTGATTTTAACGCGATTATAAGCATAGGTGGGTTTGCCTTTGGTTTATCGCAGTTACTCTTTGTGGCTGTGGTAATTAAATGTGCTCGAGGGGGCGATAAAGTCCCTGCAAAAGTATGGGATGGTGCTGAAGGTTTAGAGTGGGAAGTAGACTCTCCTGCGCCGTATCATACTTTTTCTACACCGCCGGAAATTAAATAATGACACACGCACCGCTATTAAAGCGCCTAATTCTTATTTGTATAGGTATGTTTGCTTTTGCATTTGCCTTAGTGCCCTTATATGACGTGTTTTGCGACATAACTGGGCTTAATGGCAAGCCGTCGCTTGAGCAAGCTGAACAAAGTACACAAATCACTGAAAACCGAGAAATAGGTGTGAGCTTTACAACCCATGCGCAAAGTGGTGCGCCGTTTATTGTTAAATCTAAAGAATACAGTGTTGATGTGAAACCGGGTGCTATGCGTGAGGTAATGTTTAGCGCAAAAAACACCAGTGATATCGATAAAGTAATGCAAGCGGTACCTTCTGTATCGCCCGGAAAGGCAGCCAAGTACTTACATAAAATAGCGTGCTTTTGCTTTGATAAACAACCCCTTAAAGCGGGTGAAGAACTTGAGTTTAAGCTGCTTTTTTATGTTGATACCGCATTGCCGAGCGATGTAGAAGAGCTAACTTTATCGTACACCGTATTTGATATTAGTGAGCAGCTAGTAGCAAGTAATAACTAGCCTGCATGTCTAGTGTAAAACTAGGAGCAAGTAACATGAATCAAGATTATGAAAACTACTACGTACCCGAGCAAAGCCCTTGGCCCATAGTGGGCGCGGTGGCGTTATTTTTTATTGCAGTGGGTGCGGCGTTAACAGTCATGAATTTAGAAAGTGCAGGGGGCAGCGGTGTGTATTTGCTATATGCAGGCATTGCAGTGCTGCTGTATATGATTTTTAGCTGGTTTAAAAATGTAATTAGCGAATCAGACCAGGGCTTATATTCAGCGCAAATGGACCGCTCGTTCAGACAGGGCATGAGCTGGTTTATATTCTCTGAAGTTATGTTTTTTATGGCCTTTTTTGGCGCATTATTTTACGCCCGTGTTTTGTCTGTGCCTTGGCTTGGCGGCGCTGGGAATAATGCGATGACCAACGAGGTGCTTTGGCCTTCCTTTGAGGCCGTATGGCCACTACTAACCACACCAGCAGGTGAAACCACGCAAGCAATGGGATGGCAAGGCTTACCCCTTATTAATACGCTTATTTTATTAGCGTCTTCGGTTACTTTGCACTTTGCTCACGTAGCCATTGAAAACAATAAACGTAAACCGCTAAAAGTGATGTTGGGGGCAACCATTTTATTGGGTGTGTGCTTTTTAGCATTGCAGGTGGAAGAATATATTTATGCCTACAACGACTTAAACTTAACACTAGATGCAGGCATTTACGGGAACACATTCTTTTTGCTGACAGGTTTTCATGGCATGCATGTGACCCTTGGCGCCATTATTTTGTTTGTTGTATTTGTGCGTATTTTAAAAGGCCATTTTACGAAAGATAAACACTTTGCGTTTCAAGCAGCGGCTTGGTATTGGCATTTTGTTGATGTGGTATGGCTGTGTTTATTTGTTTTTGTGTATGTGTTGTAACGGCGATTGGTGAGTGATTAGCCTTTATAAAACCAAGTTTTACAGCGGCTATCACCATCACCAAAACCACCACAGAGAACAGTACGCGACGGCCTAAAAAATGCGACATAGGCCGATTGCCAGATTTATCGGTCACCATAATAAATAGCGCTCTAAACAAGTTGAAAAGTATAAATAGTAACAGCAGCACAATAATAATTTTAATAATCACTGGGTTGACCCTTTATGCAGTTAATTTTAAGGCGTAAACAAAAGCTTAGCTCATTTATCGCACTTTGCGTTGTGGTAGCTGTGGTGCTGGTATGTGTACGTTTAGGGTATTGGCAATTAGCAAGGGCTGAGCAAAAGCAGCAACAGTTAACAGCTATAGCTAACATGCAAACCCAAGGCGTAATGAGCTGGCAGCAATTACAGGCCATGCCTTCAAAGTGGAATAAAACAGGTGTAGTGGTTGAGCTTGTTGGAAAAATAATAAATCAGCAATACTGGCTTTTAGATAACCAAGTTTACCAAGGGCAAGTGGGTTACGATTTATTGGTTTTATTTAAGCCAAGCCAAGCAAGCGGCGCTTTACTCGTTAACTTAGGATGGGTAAAAGCGCCTATTTCACGCAGCGAATTACCGAACATCCAACTTCCTAAAAGTACTCTTACGTTTAAAGCGCAAATAAAAGAGCAAAACTTAGCGAGCTTTAACTTACAAACCAATTCGACAAAACAAGACTTTCAAAAACGAATTCAATCAATAGATTTACAAAAGCTAAGTGAGCAGAGTAATCAATCGTTATTTAACTTTATGGCTTATCGTCAAGGTACTGGAGATGCGCTAGCAATACCGCATTATACAGCGGTGGTGATGAGTCCGCAAAAGCACCAAGCGTATGCAGTGCAATGGTTTTTAATAGCCTTAGCCTGTGTGGTGGTGGCCATTTTTGCCAGTAAAAAGAGGACTAACAATGAAAAATAATCCCTTAGTTTTGTTTGTTGTATGTTGCGCTGTACCACTCGTACTCGCATACGGTGCGCTAAAACTAGACTGGTTGCCAAGCGCTATTACCAATAATGGCGATTTTTTACAGCACGAAGTAAAGCTTGAAAACTGGCAGCAACATAACCCTAAGCAATGGACAATTGCACTTAATTACTCCAATAAATGTAGTGCATCGTGTAATGAGCAGCTCAATGCGCTTGATAACTTATATATCGCCTTAGGAAAAAACCAAGGCAAGGTTGATATGGCTGTAATGGGGGCGCCTAATGTTAAGAACATGCCTTGGAAAACCTTTAACGCGCAACAGAATTTACAGCCCGCTAGCTTATATTTAATTGATCATAGGGGGTTAGTGGTGCTTGAGTATCCCTTTAAAGAGCAGCCTCAAGAAAACCGCTTAGTACAAAAAGGGTTATTAAAAGATTTAAAAAAACTACTTAATTATTCTCGTTCAAGCTAACTAATAGCGCATTGTTAATGGGAGATTCCTATGTATAAAAATTATAAACACTGGGTACTTGCAACAGGGTTGCTCGCATTATTAGTGGTAGGGCTAGGCGCATATACACGTTTGAGTGACGCAGGGCTTGGTTGTCCTGACTGGCCAGGTTGCTATGGCTTTTTAACTGTACCAAAACATGAAGCCGATATCGCACTGGCTACCCAAAGTTACCCAGATATGATGTTTGAAACCGCCAAAGCGTGGAAAGAAATGATCCACCGTTACTTTGCAGGTGCGCTGGGGTTACTTATTTTAGCGCTATTTGGGTTGGCTTTTGTAAAGCGCCATAACTCAAACACGCCGGTTAAATTACCGCTAGCATTATTGTTGTTAGTTATATTTCAGGCAGCGCTGGGTATGTGGACCGTTACTATGAACTTGCAACCGCTCATTGTAATGGGGCATTTACTGGGGGGGTTTAGTATTTTATCGCTAATCACTCTTTTATATCTGCGTTTAACCAGTAAACCCATAGAGGGCGGAGATAGTAGCGCTAAACGCTACTTTTCATTGAGCTTAGTTGCATTGGCTGTATTGGTTATTCAAATTGCATTAGGTGGTTGGCTTGCAGCAAATTATGCAGCGCCACACTGTAATGGCTTACCGCTGTGTAGTTATGCGCAGCCATTTTCACTCAGTAGTGTGTTTCAGCTACCGCTTGAGCACAGTAACTATGAGTACGGAGTATTATCGCAACAGGCGCGTATGTCTATTCACCTACTACACAGAATTTGGGCGCTAGTTACATGTGTTGTATTGGCGCTAATTATGTGGCGTATATACAGTCAGGCGCAATCTGCAAAAATAAAACACTGTACTGTCAGCGTGCTCGTTGCGCTACTGTGCCAAATTAGTTTGGGGCTTGCGGTGGTGCATTGGCATTTTCCGCTAGGAGTGGCGCTGGCACACAATTTAATGGCAGCTATCTTGTTATTGACTATGGTTAGGTTGTGTTACTACCTAAAAGCACGCACTTAAAGGGGAATAATTATGGCACTCACACTCGACAAAAAAGAACTACAAGTTATTAGCGCACACCCTTTTATTCAACGTGCTTATAATTTACTGCAAGATTACTTAGCTATTAGCAAGTTTAAAGTAGTGGCTATGTTGGTACTTACTGCCTGGGTTGGCTTGGCACTGGCGCCTGATGTAGGGCGAGGCATTGCAGTACAATTTATTAGTTTATTAGGCATTGGGTTGCTCTCTGGCGCTGCGGCGGTAATAAACCATGTTGTTGATAGCGAAATAGATACAAAAATGGCGCGAACACGCCACCGCCCTGTAGCCAAAGGCCGGCTTAGTAAAACCCATGCATTAAGCTTTGCAGGTGTGATAGGGGTTGCCGGTTTTATAATGCTAATGCTTTGGGCCAACACCCTAACGGCCGTACTTACGTTGTTTGCATTAGTGGGATATGCTTTTATTTACACCTCTTTTTTAAAGCGTGCCACACCGCAAAACATTGTGATTGGTGGTTTAGCTGGCGCAATGCCGCCTTTATTGGGTTGGGTTTCTGAAACAAATCAAATGGCAGCCGCACCATGGTTACTTGTAATGATTATATTTACGTGGACCCCTCCGCATTTTTGGGCACTGGCAATAGCACGCAAAAGCGATTACGAACGCGCTAAAATTCCTATGTTGCCAGTGACTCATGGTATCGATTTTTGCAAAACGTGTGTTGTGGCTTACACCATATTACTGGCGCTTGTATGCGTGTTACCGTATTTAATTGGTATGTCGGGCGGTATTTATTTAGTCGGCGCATGTGTGCTCAATGCACTCTTTTTATATAAAGCGGTTAAGCTAAAGCTAGCCCCTGATAATAGTAATGCCATGGACTTATTTCGCTTTTCAATTGTGCATTTAATGGTACTCTTCGTGATCTTATTTATAGATAAATGGCTCCCTTTATGAAGCAGTTACGGATTAGCTTAGTTGTAATTTTTTCGTTTTTATTAGTCGCTTGCTCAGAGCAAAATAGTGCACCCGATGTGCAAGCCTTAGTGTATGAGCAAGCCAAGCCTCTTTCTGATTTTACACTTAACGACCAAAACGGTGAGTTAGTAACCAAAGCGCAATTTTTGGGGCAGTGGAACTTAGTGTTTTTAGGCTATACCAGTTGCCCTGATATTTGCCCATTAACGCTTGCGAAGCTAAATAGTGTGTATAAAAAGTTACATAACGAATACCCACTGCAAATTTGGTTTATGTCGGTAGATCCTCAACGCGATACGCCGGTAAAACGCAAAGCGTATATTGATTATTTTAACCCTGAATTTTTAGCTGTTTCGGGTGAGCACAAAAACCTATTCCCGGTGGTGAGAGAGCTTGGCCTAATTTATGCCATTAGTGACTCACAAGAATCAGAATATGCGGTCGATCATAGTGCTTCGGTGGCTTTAGTTGATGCAAATGGAGCGGTAAGAGCCATATTTAAGCCTGAGTTCCAACAAGGAAATGTGCCCCTTATTAATACCACTCAACTCATTAGCGAATTTAAACAAATAGCGGATTACTATAAAAACTAGTTTTAAACTTTTCACGCATTTTAAAAGGAGCTTAGGCTCCTTTTTTGCTTTTTAGCGCCACTTTTAAAAGTTTTATTAATTTTTTTGAGCCTTTTATGGCAATTTTAATAACTAAGGCTAAGCTTTTGTTATGAATTGAATTGACAGGGAAAGTCCTGAAAAAATGCTAAAACTTCCAAGCGAACTTGCGATTATGCAAGTAGAGACTCTTCACCAAGATTTATTACAAGAACTCAATAGCAACAACGATATTTGTTTAGATGTCAGTGAGGTTGTTTCAGCCGATACCGCGTCAATTCAACTTTTGTGTGCTTTGCAAAAACACCTACTTACCATACATCATAAAATTGTATGGGTAGGTAACAGTGATGCACTTCAAAACGCCATTAATCAACTTGGCTTAAGTCAATATTTAATACTTGATAGTAAAGGGTAGAGGTTTATATGAAGAAAATTTTAGCGGTTGATGATTCTGCGTCAATGCGTCAAATGGTGAGCTTTACGCTTAAAACCGCAGGTTTTGATGTTACCGAAGCAAAAGATGGCAGCGAGGCTCTTGCGATTGCCAAGCAGCAAAGTTTTGATGCGGTCATTTCAGATGTAAATATGCCCATTATGGATGGTATTACGCTTATCAGAGAACTCAGAGGTCTTCCTAATTATAAATTTACGCCGCTGCTAATGTTAACTACCGAGTCAGGATTGGATAAAAAAGTAGAAGGCAAAGCAGCTGGCGCAACAGGCTGGATTGTAAAGCCATTCAACCCGGATCAGTTACTAGCGGTGCTTAAAAAAGTAATTCGTTAACTGAGGAGTGCGGCGTGAGTATAGATTTAAGTCAATTTTTTGAAGTGTTCTTTGAAGAAAGTTTTGAAGGCCTAGATACAATGGAGGCCGAGCTATTAAATTTAGAGCCCGGCGAAGAAGACTTAGAAACAATAAATACTATTTTTAGAGCTGCGCACTCAATTAAAGGGGGCAGTGGCACCTTTGGCTTTAACTCTGTCGCTGAGTTTACTCATGTGCTTGAGACCTTACTCGATCAAATACGCCAAGGCGAGCGCGAGCTAACCACCGAACATGTTAATTTATTGCTTAAAGCTGTTGATTGCTTGCGCGGGTTACTTGGTGAGCTGCAAGCTGAGCAAGAGCCTGATTTATCACACGCTACGACCTTAAAAAAACAGTTTGAAATTGTACTCGAAATGCAAGCCGATTCAGCCCCAACCGAGGCAAGCGAAGTGACGGCTGCTGCTGAGGTAAATACTTTTCAAATTGATTTTAAACCGCATCATCACCTTTTTAAAACAGGCAACGAGCCTTTATTTATGATCAGCGAGTTAGCTGAACTCGGCGAGCTTGAAACGCAGGCATTTTTAGACGATATCCCAGATATTAAAGATTTAAGCAGTGACGAGTGCTACTTGCACTGGCGCTTTTTTTTAAATACCAGCGAAAAAGAAGCCGCCATTAAAGAGGTGTTTGAGTGGGTAGAGGATGATGCCGATATAAAAATAGAGCTCTGTGGCGGGTTATTTGATGAAGACAGTTCTCACACCGCAAACACGGACGAAAAGAGCAACCACAGCACAGCTCAAACACAGCCTATTAGCGATGCCAAAAAAGCACCCGATAAACCTAAAAGCAAACCCATAGCCGATAAAAAGCCAACATCAGCACCGGAGTCTACATCCATAAGAGTAGGAATAGACAAAGTAGACTCATTAATAAACATGGTCGGTGAGCTGGTGATAACACAAGCCATGTTAAATCAGTTGAGCGAACAAGAAATTAGCGAATCGACCATTACGTCATTACAAGAAGGCCTTGCGCAGCTGGCGCACAATACCCGAGACCTGCAAGAAAATGTTATGCGTATTCGTATGTTACCGATTAACTTTGTATTTAGCCGGTTTCCGCGCTTAGTGCGCGATATAGCGCAAAAACTAAATAAGCAGGTGGAGTTAAAATTATTAGGCGAGCAAACCGAGCTTGATAAAACGGTAATGGAAAAAATATCCGACCCCATGGTGCATCTTGTCAGAAACTCGCTCGACCATGGCCTTGAAACAATTGAACAGCGGGTTGCCGCAGGTAAAGACCCCGTGGGCACCGTGACCTTAAATGCCTTTCATCAAGGCGGTAATATCGTGATAGAAATAATGGACGATGGACAAGGCTTAAATACGCAAAAAATAAAAGAAAAAGCCATTGCTAATGAGCTAATTACCGCTGACTGTAATTTAACCGATGATGAAATTAACGAGCTTATTTTTATGCCTGGCTTTTCTACCGCCGATGCGGTTAGCGACTTATCTGGGCGTGGTGTAGGAATGGATGTTGTTAAGCGCAATATTCAATCTTTAAATGGCTCTGTTGAGGTTTCTTCAGCGCCTGGCGTTGGCTCTACCTTTACAATTAGGCTGCCCCTTACGCTTGCCATTTTAGATGGCCAATTAGTTAAAGTTGCCCAGCATACTTATATTATTCCGCTTATTTCTATTGTTGAATCGCTACAGATTGATATCACTAAAGTAAGCCGAGTGGGTAAAGACTTAGATGTACTAAGGCTTCGTGACGAATACATCCCTATTTTACGCTTGTATCAAATTTTTAATCATCAAAACGCCATAGAGTCATTAGACAAAACCTTGCTGGTGGTTGTTGAAACCGACAACCAAAAAGTGGGCTTGCTGGTTGATGACTTACTTTCACAGCAGCAGGTAGTAATAAAAAGTTTAGAGGCGAATTATCAAAAAGTGGATGGCGTGTCTGGAGCAACTATTTTAGGCGACGGGCGTGTCTCGTTAATTGTTGATATTAGCGGCTTAATAAAATTATCTGGGCTTAAAAAACCAGGTAGCCAAGAGCTAATCATAGACTCTAAAACACCTCTGGAGGCTTCATGATTAGCGCACAAAGCGAGTTAAATAACAAAATTGATTTAGAGCAACAGCAAGGCGTTAAGCAATTTCTAACCTTTATTATGGCTGATGAAGAGTACGGTGTAGATATATTAACCGTGCAAGAAATCAGAAGCTGGGAAGAAATTACCGTACTGCCTAACGCTCCCGATTTTGTTAAAGGAGTGATAAACCTTCGCGGCACCATAGTGCCAATAATAGATTTGCGCTTACGTTTTGGTTTGCCAAGTACTGAATATGGGCCATTAACGGTTGTTATTGTTGTAAAAGTTACTTTTGAAAACGATTCAAAAGTAATGGGCATCGCAGTAGATGCGGTTTCTGATGTTTACAGCATTGCAGAGCAAGACGCCAAGCCCGTCCCTAGCCTGTCTGATTCGAGTAATTGTGAGTATGTGGCAGGGCTGGTAAACGTAGGTGAAAAAATGGTCTCGTTAATTGACTTACAAAGAACAATGGATATATAGCCGCAGTGCTATGTAGCAACAAAAACAAACATAAAGGTGGTGATGGGCATGGGATGGTTTAGTAATCCGAAGCAATCAGAATCAAGTAATGACTTAATCGTTAATGCATTAAATAAATCATTAGCAGTTATTGAGTTTGAACCGAGTGGCAGAATAATTACCGCCAATTCAAACTTTTTAAATGCAATGGGGTATCGCTTAGAAGAAGTGCAAGGCCAGCACCACTCTATGTTTGTTGAACCAGACGAAGCACAAAGCAGCGAGTATAAAAATTTTTGGCAACGTTTACGCGGCGGTGAGTTCATTTCTGACGAGTTTAAACGCCTTGCAAATGGAGGTCGTGAGGTATGGATTCAAGCGACCTATAACCCGATTATTGATAGCCAAGGCCAAGTGCTAAAAGTAATTAAATTTGCCACAGATGTTACCAAGCAAAAAAAACAGGCCGCTGAAGCGCAAGGTCAGCTTGAGGCAATTAGTAAATCTCAGGCGGTGATTGAGTTTAATCTTGATGGCACAATTATTACTGCCAATGACAATTTTTTAAATGGTTTAGGCTATCAACTTAGCGAAATAAAAGGCCAACATCATAAATTATTTGTGGACCCAGAATACGCTAATACAAACGAGTATAAACAGTTTTGGGAAAAGCTTGGGCGTGGAGAATACGACTCGGGCGAGTACATGCGCATAGGTAAACAAGGACAAGAAATATGGATTCAAGCCTCTTATAACCCGATATTTGATTTAAATGGCAAGCCTTATAAAGTGATTAAATACGCAAGTGATATCACCGCGCAAAAACAGCTAGAGCGTGAGTCTAAAAAGGCTGCGGACTTAGCAAGTGCGTTAACCGTTTGCCAAGCCAATGTAATGATTGCCGATAAAGATCTCAATATTGTATTTGTAAACGATCAAGTTAAGTCAATGCTCAAAGCACGTGAAACGGCCTTGCAAAGTGTGCTACCTAGTTTTTCTGTCGATAATTTAATCGGCACCTGTGTAGATGATTTTCATAAGCACCCAGCTCATCAACGCGAGCTATTAAAAAACTTAAAGCAACCTTACAAAACTGAGTTACGTTTAGCAGGGCTTATTTTTAGTTTGATTGCCACACCATGGATAAATCATGAAGGTAAACACTTAGGCACCATTGTTGAGTGGGAAGATATTACCGATAGCGTAGCAAAAGCAGAGCAAGAGCGCGCTGAAGCTCAAGAAAACTTAAGAGTAAAACAGGCGCTTGATACCGTAGCAACAAACACCATGATAGCCGATGCCTCAAATGTGATTGTTTATATGAACAACGCGGTTAAATCGATGATGAGTATTGCTGAAGATGATTTGAAAAAAGAGCTGCCAAACTTTGATAGCACTAATTTAATTAAGCAAAATATAGATATATTCCACAAAAACCCGGCCCACCAGCAAAACTTATTAGCTAAGCTTACAACAACATATCGCGCTGAAATAAAAGTAGGTGGACGAACCTTTGGGTTAGTGGCAAGCCCTATTTTCACACCAGAGCAAGAACGCATAGGCACCGTAGTTGAGTGGGAAGATAGAACAAGTGAAGTCGCCATAGAAAAAGAAATTGCGCAGTTAGTGAGTAATGCTGGTAAAGGCGATTTAGATACGCGTGTAGATGAAACAGGTAAAGAAGGCTTTTTCTTACGCTTGGCGCAGGGTTTAAATAGCTTAGTGGAAATTGTGGATGATGCCGTTAGCGATACCGCTCAAATGCTTGATGCAATGGCCAATGGCGATCTGTCAAAGCGCATAGAGAAAGAGTATCAAGGCTCGTTTGATAAGCTCAAGCAAGATGCTAATACCACGGCAGATAAACTCACTGATGTTATAAATCGCATAAACTCCTCAGCCACACTTGTTGCCAGTGGTGCAGAGGAGATTTCACAAGGTAATGCGGATTTAAGTCAGCGTACCGAGGAGCAAGCTTCATCGCTTGAAGAGACTGCATCGAGTATGGAAGAGATGACCAGTACCGTAAGGCAAAATGCAGATAACGCAAAAGTTGCTAACGATTTGGCCGAAGAAACCTGCGACAAAGCAATTCAAGGCGGAGAAGTGGTTAATAGAGCAGTAACGAGTATGTCGGCTATTAACGAATCGAGCAAAAAAATTGCTGACATTATAGGTGTTATTGACGAAATTGCCTTTCAAACTAATTTACTGGCGCTTAACGCGGCTGTAGAGGCAGCTAGAGCGGGTGAGCAAGGCAGAGGTTTTGCTGTGGTTGCTGGCGAGGTGCGCAACCTAGCGCAGCGCTCAGCAGGAGCGGCCAAAGAAATTAAAGAGCTCATTAGAGACAGCGTTGCAAAAGTCACCGATGGCTCTGTGCTTGTAAATGAGTCGGGCGAAACCCTTAGAGAAATTGTTTCAAGCGTACAACGTGTTACGCAAATGATTTCGGATATAACCGAGGCCTCTGAAGAGCAAAGCGCAGGCATTGAGCAAGTTAATAAAGCCGTTGCGCAAATGGATGAAATGACCCAGCAAAATGCGGCACTTGTAGAAGAAGCCTCTGCTGCCGGTGAGTCCATGGCTGAGCAAGCCAATGAGATGCGCCAATTACTGCACTTTTTCTCTCTCGGGCAGCAAGGTATGAATACATTGCCAAATACGCACTTTGAACGCTCAGCGCCCCCAGCGCGTCAACCTAGTGGCTATTTAAAAAATACCCAACCCAAAGGCGAAAACTTTATAGACTCAGCAGATGAGTGGGAAGAGTTTTAGTCACTATTGGCTTGCTAGTTAAGATGCCAGCAAGCCTGCTTTACAAGGGATGGTATAACAATGAAAGAATTTTTATGTACCGATAAAGATTTTAAAGATATTGCCACGTTGGTTTATAACGCATGCGGAATTGTGCTTGGCGATCATAAACGCGAAATGGTGTATTCCCGCTTAGCAAGAAGGGTAAGAGAGCATAAACTTAAAAACTTTTCGCAGTATTTAGAGTACTTAAACAATAATAAAGAGGCTGAGTTTGACGCATTTATTAATGCTATTACCACTAACTTAACCTCCTTTTTTAGAGAACCCCACCACTTTGAGTTTTTAAAAAACACCATAGTGCCGCAGTTACTTAGCAGTAATAAAGTAACAAAACGAGTACGCGTATGGTCAGCGGGTTGCTCTACAGGCGAAGAGCCTTACAGCTTAGCAATAACCCTTGCCGATTTATTCCCAAGTTCGTGGGATGTAAAAATTTTAGCAACCGATTTAGATTCTAATGTATTAGCCAAAGCACAAGCGGGTATTTATACCGCGGCTAATGTAAATGGCTTAGAAAACAATGTACTTAAAAAGTGGTTTTTAAAAAGCAAAGATGGGCAAACATATAAAGTGAAACCACAACTAAATAAACACATTTTTTTTAAACGCCTTAACCTTTTACAAGAGTGGCCCATGAAAGGGCATTTTGATGTAATTTTGTGCCGTAACGTGGTTATTTATTTTGATAAAGAAACAAAAGACACCTTGTTTAAACGTTATGCAAATGCACTTAATCGTGATGGGTATCTGTTTTTAGGGCACTCAGAGAGTATGGGAAAAGAGCATTCTGAGTTTAAAAATTTAGGGAAAACTATGTATCAAAAGCAACACAATGCACGCACAGTTTAGGCCGGTGCTCCCAGGGTTTGAACATATAAAACGTTACTGGGATGCAGGGCGCACAAGCGTGGTGGCAAAAATATTACCTGGCGAATTTTATGTCTCTAAAAATGATGAGCTTATTTCTACAGTACTAGGCTCATGTATAGCCGCGTGTGTATATGATGAAAAAGCCGGTATAGGAGGCGTAAATCATTTTATGCTGCCGGTAAAAAAAGGTTTAGAGTTAAACAGTGCACATAGTTTAAGTTGTCGCTACGGAAATTGGGCAATGGAATACCTGATCAACGAAGTGTTAAAAGGTGGCGCTGCACGAAAAAATTTAAAAATAAAGCTCTTTGGTGGCGGAAAAATAATTAGCGCCATGACCGACATTGGGATAGGTAATATTAGCTTTGCCAATGCGTATATTCAGGAAGAGTCGCTTAATCTTGTAGCACAAGATATGGGAGGGCCGTGGCCACGGAAAATTTTTTTTCATCCGCATACGGGCAAGGTTCACGTAAAAAAGCTGAAGAATTTGCATAACAATACAATTGAAAAACGCGAAGTGCGCTACCTGCAAAACCTTAAGCAACAAGATAAAGCCACCGAGACTAACATAGAGCTGTTTTAGGAGCCCTCATGGTTAAAGTTCTGATAATTGATGATTCACCACTGATAAGGCGTTTGTTGAGCGAAATACTATCTCAGGCGAGCGATATCGAGGTTGTTGGCTGTGCCGAAGACCCTTACCAAGCACGAGAAATGATTAAATTGCTCAATCCAGATGTGCTTACCCTCGATGTAGAAATGCCAAAAATGGACGGCATTAGTTTTTTAAGAAACCTAATGCGCTTAAGACCTATGCCCGTTGTGATGATTTCTACATTAACCCAGCAAGGCTCACCTATCACCTTAGAAGCGCTTGAGCTTGGTGCGGTGGACTTTATTGCCAAGCCGACTGTGAATGTTAAGCAGCAAATGAGTCAATATGCGTATGTCGTGCAGCAAAAAGTGCGTGTGGCGGCAGGTGCTAGGGTAAGAAGCTTTAAAAAAGCCACGACAGTGAGCGAGCCTTTGCCCACCAATGCACAATTTTTATTAAACAAGGTTATTGCTATTGGGGCTTCGACAGGGGGCACAGAAGCAATAAAAGAAGTCCTTATAAAAATGCCAGTAAATAGCCCGCCAATTGTGATCACTCAGCATATTCCTCCGGTATTTAGTACCTCGTTTGCCCAGCGTATGGACCGCACTTGTGCCATTAACGTAAAAGAAGCGCAGCACGGTGACAAGCTTAGTGCAGGGTGTGCGTATATAGCCCCAGGCGGTTTGCATTTAAGCATAAAAAAAAGAGGGGTGAGTTTATATTGCGAACTTGATGATTCTGAACCGGTGAACCGCCATAAACCGGCGGTAGATGTATTATTTAACTCGTTACTTGAGTGTGGCGCAAAAAACATTGTGGCAGCGCTGCTCACCGGTATGGGAAGCGATGGCGCAAAGGGCTTACTAAGTATTAAACAAGCGGGGGGTTACACCATTGCCCAGGATGAGTTTTCTTCTGTGGTGTGGGGAATGCCCAAAGCGGCAGTAGATTTAGGTGCCGCTAATGAAATTGTTGCGCTTGATAAAGTAACGCAGCGCTTATTGCATCAAGCTATAAAGGTGTAAGACGAGTTATAGCTTGTTACGTACCGTTTTAAATATAGGTTGTAATTACTACTGAATAACCCACGGCTGTGAAAACCAATAGTAACTACCAGCATGCTTGATAGAAGGCGCGGTACAATTAAAGCGTGAGCGACCTTTATTTAGCGCCTTTGGCGAGTCAATTTTTACAGTCCTGTCGTTTATCCACGTTAATTTAGCCTGCCCTACACTTGATACATAGCACGCAAACTGGCTTTTATGAAAATCGCCCATTTCAAACTCAATATTCAGTGTTGGAGGATTTTGCGAGGTTACACTGTCTTGGTAGTCTAGATTTTTTATATTAAACGCTCGTGAGTTTAATTTTGTGATTAACGTATCTAATTTACTATAAAAGCCTGAGGCTGGAAAACGGGGCAAACGTGTAAAATTAGAATTACTATTAACCGCGCCTGAGTGTTGGCCTATACCAACAAAACCAAGTTCTTTTACAAGCCCTTGTAGTGTGTTGTTAAACTCGCCATACGGGTAAGCAAGGTATTTGTAGTCGTGACCTATTTCTTCTTTAATGCGTTGTTGCGAGTGCAAAATATCTTGTTTTATACGTGCCCGCCATTGCGCATCGCTCTCATTTTTTAGCTTGATATGCAGGTAGTCATGTTGGGCGGTATGATTTGCAATTAACGCTCCCTTGCCAGCGAGCTCTTTTAATTTTTCCCACCCCATTACGTAGCCTTTGCCTTCATCAATAAGGGTAGGGTTTACAAAAATAGTATAGGGGTAGCCAAATTTTTCTAAAATTGGCGCTGCTTGTTCGTAGTTGTTGTTATAGCCATCATCAAAGGTGATAGCGACTGTTTTTTCAGGTAAGTTTTTGCCCTGTTGTATAGCGTTTATTAGCTCATTTAGCGCTATAACATTAAAATTGTGTTCTTTTAAATAGCTCATGTGCTTGGTAAAGGTATTTGCGCTTACACTGGTCACAGCCGGAAGGGTTTCGCTTACATGGTGATACTGTAGAATAACCGCCGCATGAGCGCGTACTGAAAAACAAATGAGAGTAATTAAAACTAAATGAAACAATTTCTTAAACATAATAAGGCACACCATAAAAGCTTGCTGTTGCTAGCGGGACCAATGATATTATCAAATATTACTGTCCCACTGTTAGGAATTGTTGATACTGCTGTTATCGGCCACTTAGGTAGTGCACATTACTTAGCGGGCATTGCACTTGGCTCAACTGTTATTTCTATTTTATTTTGGCTCGCCGGTTTTCTGCGTATGAGTACCACAGGGTTAGTAGCCCAAGCATACGGGCAAAATAACTTAACACAGTTGGCTGCGCTTTTAAAACGTAGCTTATTGCTGGCTGTGTGTGTGGCGTTAGCGCTTATTGCTTTCTCCCCCTTGATAAAACAAGCAATCGCTTTTTTGTCAGGCGCAAATAGCGAGGTTTTAGCGCAAGCATATCAGTATTTTAGTATTCGTATATTTAGTGCCCCTGCCGCACTGTGTAATTTAGTGCTGCTAGGGTGGATGCTTGGCGTACATTATGGACGTGGGCCATTTTACTTGCTGTTAGTGACCAATATTACCAACATAGTGCTCGATATATATTTTGTGGTGTATTTAGACTGGGCAGTAGCGGGAGCAGCATGGGCGTCGTTAATTGCAGATTACTGCGCGTTGGCTTTTGCGTTGTTACTAGTGATTAAGCTCGCTAAAAGGCAAGGCGTGGCGCTAAGCGTGCCAAACTGGCTTAGTATCAGCAAAATGACAGAGCTACTTAGTTTAAATAGAGATATATTTATTCGCTCTTTAATTTTGCAACTGTGCTTTAGCTTTATGACTTTTTATGGTGCGCGCTTAGGCGAAACAACGCTTGCAGCAAATGCAGTATTACTTAACTTTTTAATGTTAGTAAGCTTTGCGCTTGATGGCATTGCCTATGCTAGCGAAGCCAAAGTTGGCCAAGCAAAAGGCCAGCAAAGCGTTAATAATATCAGGTTATGGGTAAAAATAAGTGTGTTTTGGGGAATGCTTTTTGGCGTGTTGTACAGCGTATTTTTTGCTGTGTTTGGCAGTGCTATTATTAAGCTTTTAACTGATGTGCCCGAAGTAATAGAAGCGGCGACAAATTACTTACCATGGGTAATCGTATTGCCTATGTTAGCAATGAGCTGCTTTTTGTTTGATGGCGTATTTGTAGGGCTTACACGGGCAAAAAATATGCGTAACAGTATGATTCTTTCGGCTGCTGTTGGCTTTTTTGGGGTGTTTTGGGTGTTTATAGAGTGGCAAAATAATGCATTATGGCTGGCTATGAGTTGCTTTATGTTTATGCGCGGCGTTACGTTAATTATTAAGTACTTGCAGTTAAAAGCAACGAATCAGCTACTCGATTAAGCGAACGCGTCATTTCCATAGGTCGGGGTCGTGATTTTTTGGCCCCATATCTTTTAAAACTTGTGAGAAACGATTGGCAAAAATACCGCTATACCCCCATGCAGCAAAAAATAATGCAGGGATTAAAATAACCACGCCTATAATTTGCAAACTAAAATGAGTGTAGTAGCCAAGGGCAATAAATATCACGGCTAGCACAAACAGTGCTAAGCCGCGAAAAAAGCGCGTTAAACTCAACTTAGGGTTGCTCCCTAAGCGATAAATAAGCGGCTTTAACATTATTGCTTAGTAATAAGAGTGATCGCCCGCTTGGTGCTCGGTAATATCGGCAACACCGGTGATTTCATCAAATTTAGCAACCATTTCTTTCTCGATGCCCTCTTTTAGGGTTACATCGATCATAGAACAGCCATTACAGCCACCACCAAATTGAAGTACAGCAATACCTTCAGCGGTTACTTCAACTAAGCTAACTTGGCCACCATGGTTAGCTAGCTGTGGGTTTACTTCGGTTTCAAGCATGTGTTGAACACGCTCATTTAGCGATGCGTTATCGCCTAGTTTACGTGCCTTTGCATTAGGCGCTTTTAACGTTAACTGAGTGCCCATTTTGTCGGTAACAAAATCAATTTCAGCTTCCTCTAAAAAAGGGGCGCTTTCTGTATCTACTACGGCATCAAAACCATTAAAGTTAAGACGAATATCGCTGTCTTCTACGGCGTCTTCTGGGCAATAAGAAACACCACATTCCGCTTGTGATGTACCAGGGTTTACAACAAACACACGAATATTAGTTTGTTGTGCTTGATCTGCTAAAAGTTTAGCAAAATGCGCTTGTGCTGTTTCGGAAATAGAAATCATAAAACCGTCTATACTTGACTAAATTACTCGGATACTGCATATCATACTCCGCTCATCGTGTTGCGGCTAGTGTTGAGCGTAAAAAGTTGGCATCTATTTTAAGCAATGCTAGCGTGCAAATAACAAACATTTTTAGAGTGATTTATATGCGCTGGATAGTAACTATAATGGTGGCAATGCTTAGCTTTTCAAGTATGGCAAAACCACTTTCGTATTATTTTGAACAAGATGTAGAGTTTGATAAAACAATACCCACCCCACAAGACGTACTTGGTTACGAAGTAGGTGAGTGGCATGTAAGGCACGACCAACTTGTGCGTTATATGGAAATATTAGCGCAAAAAAGTAATCGTATAAATTTTGAAGTAATAGGGCGCACACACGAGCAACGTCCGCTTGTGATGCTAAGTATTAGCAGCGCTGAAAAACTCGCTAATTTAGAGCAAATTCGCCAAGCGCATTTAGCCCGTTTAGCAAACAGTGAGCAAGCTAAAAACACACAAAATGAGCCTGCTGTAGTTTGGATGGGATACAGTGTGCACGGCAATGAGTCATCAGGCAGCAATGCCGCTTTATTGGTTGCGTATTACCTTGCTGCAGCGCAAGGCCCAGAAATAGAAAAGCTATTAAATAATACCGTTATTTTGCTCGACCCTTCACTTAACCCCGATGGCTTGGCTCGCTTTGCCAATTGGGCTAATAGTAATCGGGGGATGAGCTTATCAAGCGACCCAAAAACGCGTGAACACGTAGAAAGCTGGCCAAGTAGCCGTACAAACCACTATTGGTTTGATTTAAACCGCGATTGGTTATTGCTACAACACCCAGAGTCGCGAGCACGCATTGCTAAATTTCATCAATGGAAGCCAAATATCCTTACCGACTTTCATGAAATGGGCCCTAACAGCAGCTACTTTTTTCAACCAGGTATTGCTAGTCGCAAGCACCCAATCACCCCAGATGAAAACGTAACGCTTACTAAAGCTATAGCCAATTACCATGCTAAAACCTTAGACAAAAATAATGCCCTTTATTTTACCGAAGAAAGCTTTGACGACTTTTATTACGGCAAGGGTTCAACCTACCCTGATGTAAACGGCGGTATAGGTATTTTATTTGAGCAAGCAAGCTCACGTGGGCATGTACAAGACACTATAAACGGTACGCTTACCTTTCCTTTTACTATTAAAAATCAGTTATTAACCAGCCTATCAACCTTTAAAGCAGCGGTAGATAACCGTGAGGCGCTATTAACCTATCAGGCAAAATTTTATAACCAAGCAATTGATTTAGCACATGATGAAAGTTTTGAAGGCTATGTGGTTGAGGGCGCTGAAGACAGCACCCGCATTAAACTATTTTTAAACCTGTTAAAGCAGCATCAAATAAATGCTTACCCACTTACCAAAACGCTAAAGGCCAATGGTAAAAACTTTTCTACAAATAGTTACTTTGTCCCGCTGGCACAACCTCAATTTAGATTAGTTAAGGCTATTTTCAGCGAGCAAAAAAGCTTTGCCGACAACACATTTTATGATGTGTCGGGCTGGACCCTTGCCCATGCGTTTAATTTAGAGTTTGCAAAAGTAAAAAGTAGTTGGGGTTTAGAGGTTGCAAGTACTGCGTGGCAAAAAACCGTTAAACCATCATTTGCTGCGTTAAAGAAAAGCTATGCATTTGGTTTTGCCTGGGATGATTACTTAGCACCTAAAATGTTAAATAGCTTGTTAAAGCAAGGCATTAAAGCGCGTGTAGCGTTAAGCGCATTAACAGCGAAAAGCAGCACCACCGAAATAGACTTTGCACCTGGCAGTATTATCGTTCCTGCTGGGTTGCAAACGGACCCTGATTGGGTGGCTATTTTAAACGATGCGCAAACCCAATTTGGTATTGCGATAAAGCCTATTACCACCGGTCTTACTAGTAAAGGCGCCGATTTAGGGTCGCGCACTATGGCAGTATTAAACGAGCCAAAAGTACTGCTTGTGGGCGGTAAAGGTGTAAGCCAATACGAAGCAGGCGAAGTTTGGTATTACCTAGACCGCTTTGTCGGTATTTCTCCGACCATAGTAGAAATGGAGCGTTTAGGTAGCCTAGATTTAAATAATTACAGCCACATTGTACTAGCGAATGGCAATTATTCGGGCTTACCTGATAGTGATAAAGTTGCCATTAAAAGCTGGGTAAGAAAAGGCGGCGTAATTTGGGGCCACAAAGGCGGCGCTAAATTTTTAGCTGATCAGCAATTACTTAAGGCTAATTATTTATCTAGGCAAGATGTAGCCAGCGCTTTTAATACTCAAGGGCTAAATTACGCAGATAAAGATCATTTAGCTGGGCGACAACGTATAGCCGGCGCTATTTTTAATACCGATGTAGACACCACGCATCCACTTACATTTTCGCTTAATCGCGAAACATTACCAGTATTTAAAAATAGCACTTGGTTATTAGAAAAATCATCCGCACCGTTCGTAAACATACTCACTTACCCACAAAAACCACTACTAGCAGGGTTTACCGATGGCGTAAATGAGCAGCAAATTGCCGGTGCAGCAGCCATGATTGCTCACTCATACGGGCGTGGCAGTGTTATTG
This sequence comes from Pseudoalteromonas sp. S3776, assembly GCF_005886915.1. Classification (NCBI taxonomy): domain Bacteria; kingdom Pseudomonadati; phylum Pseudomonadota; class Gammaproteobacteria; order Alteromonadales; family Pseudoalteromonadaceae; genus Pseudoalteromonas; species Pseudoalteromonas sp. S3776. Next base: position 58,467 of record NZ_PNCU01000014.1, read on the forward strand.
CAATGACCGATAACCCCGTTTTTAGAGGATACTGGTACGGCACAAGTCGATTACTCAGTAATGCGTTATTTTTTGGCCATACATTTAGAGTGAGAGGCGATTAAGTACACTGTTAAAGTGGCGTTAAACAAGTAACAAAAGCCCACACTTGTTTAGCGCCCGCTTCCTTTAATACTCGGGTAGCTGCGTTGAGCGTTGCGCCTGTGGTCATTACATCATCGACTATTGCCACTGTTTTTCCGCTCATATCTTGTGTACATACAAAGGCATTTTTTACATTTTGAATCCGTTTGGCTTTAGATAGTCGGGACTGTGCTTGCGTGGCTTTATTTCGTGTAAGCGCATTACTAATGCAAGCGTGTTTGGCTAAACAAGGCTGCCATACTTGACTGACCTGATTAAACCCTCGTGTTAAAAAACGGCGTTGATGCAAGGGTAGAATGATAAAAATGTCGGGCTGGGTAGCTAAATTTTCAAAAAATAGAGCAAGTTGGTATTTGATTACTTGTTGCAGTGCTTTTTTATAATGAATTTGATTATTAAATTTGAGGCGTTTAAGCCAGTGCTCAAAAGGGGGTTGGTAAAAAGCGCAGGCAAAGAGCTTATCAAATTCGCAATTTGGAAACATTTCTACAATATCAGGGCGGTGTAATAAATTGCTGTATTTATTCAAATCAAACATGTTTAAATCTGCCAAACAATAGTTACACAGGGCCTCTTGAGTACTAACAACCCCCTGACACTGCAAGCAGTAAGAGGGAAACAGCCAGTTAAAGAATGTGTGCTGCATTGACAGCTCCTTGCGTTGCTTTCGCATTATTAACCGTTATGATGGAGCTAAGTTTGGTTAAGGTTAGGCAAATATGCAAAGCGAGTTAGTTTTATTACATGGTTGGGGTATGAATCAAGGCGTATGGCAATTAGTGCAGCCAGAGTTAACGTTTTTATACAGTGGCTCGGTGCGCAGTATTGACCTGCCTGGCTTTGGCAACAGCAATAGCTGCCCAAGCCCTTATAATCTTCACGATGCGGCTGAAATCGTAAGCGAGCAACTTAGCTCTGGCTCTATTGTAATGGGTTGGTCGCTAGGAGGGTTGTTTGCATTGTATATTGCAAAGCATTGGCCTGAAAAAGTTTCAAAAGTTATTTTAGTTGCCTCAACCCCTTTTTTCGCCGAGGCAGATGATTGGCCTGGCATAAAAGCCAGCGTGCTTGAGCAATTTAAAGAGCAATTAGTTAATCACCGAGAAAAAACCATAGAGCGCTTTTTAGCTATTCAGGCTATGGGGAGCGAGTCGGCACGCGATGATATAAAGCAGCTAAAGCAATTGTTAAACCAGTATAACGCCCCAGAAAGTGAAGCGTTAAGTGCGGGTTTAAACATTTTACAAAATGATGATTTGCGCGACGTATTTACACATTGCCCAGTGCCTATAAAAGCGATATTTGGTCGTTTAGATGCGCTGGTACCTTACAAAGCAATTAATAAAATGGCAGCACTAAATGCTGAGTTTGAATACGAAGTACTAGACAAAGCTTCGCATGCACCGTTTATTTCTCATAAAAAAGAGTTTTTATCTGCCGTTAAATCAATGCTTTAAAACAGCCTAAAGAAAGGTCCTGTTTAAAGCTTTATTTTGGCCATAAAGTGAGCGATAATTAAACAATATTTATTTTTTGGAGGTACAGCATGGCTATTGGTTCAGTATTTAATAGTGGTGTAGAAGGGTTTAATCGTGCAAGCCAAGGTATAGAACGAGCAAGCGCAGAGATAAACCGTGCCACCATTGAAGAGCAAGACGATACACAGCTAGCCCAACAGCGCCAGTTAACAGCAGCGAGTTCAGATGAAGCTGTAACAGCGCCTGTTGCACAACCCGCTCGAGTTGACGAAGCGCTTGTTAATTTAAAAGTCGAAGAATTTAATGCCAAAGCAAACACGCAATCTATTCAAACGGCTGATGAAGTGCTTGGTACGTTAATCGATATTAAAGTTTAACCGTTATGAATATTGTCACGCCATTTCCGTCTATCAATATAAATACCGCCAATGTTTATACGGAAACCGCTCGGCGTGACAACCAACTGCGCGACGTTATTCCTGCCCCTGCTCCTAATAGCGCCAGCAATACCGAAACCAAAGCGCAAAGTGATGCTGATAAAGCAAAGCTGCCAACAAGTGCAGACTCTGCCACGTACGATGCAACCGGTAAGCTGAATGATGAGCAAACTGTTGAGCAGCGTCAGCAAGGCAGTGAAGATTCAAATAACGAACAGCAACAAAATCAACAAGCAAGCGAAGACACCTCCGAGGAAGAACTAGAGCAGCAACAGCTTGAAATAGAACAGCAGCAAATTAAAGAGCTTAAAGCGCGCGATACTGAAGTGCGTGTGCATGAACAAGCTCATGCATCTGTGGGAGGGCAGTATGCAGGCTCGCCAAGCTATGAATATCAACGTGGACCAGATGGCACTAATTACGCGGTGGGCGGTGAGGTACAAATTGATGTATCTGTAATTCCCGGCGATCCGCAAGCCACTATAGAGAAAATGCAAACGGTACGTGCAGCCGCACTTGCCCCAGCAGAGCCATCAAGTGCCGACAGGGCAATCGCGGCTGATGCAACCCAAAAAATGGCCGCAGCACAAGCTGAATTATCAGCCCCTGCTGACGATGAAGCGCAAGCACAAGAGCCACAAAGTGCGTTATCAATAAACGAAACAAGCACCGCTGAGTCTCAAAGCGATACTAATACAGAGCAATCACGCGATCCTGAAGTAGACGCTCGAGCTGGCCGTATTGCTAATTTTTATCAAATGACTAGCTCGCCACAAAACAAGAGTGGTTTTTCTGCGTTTGGTTAAAACTAGTTAAGCATAATTAAAAAAAGCCGCTCAATGAGCGGCTTTTTTGGTTTAGTAAGTTAACAGCGTTTATTTTTTTACTTTTGCATTAGCAAATGCATCGGCAAAGGCATTACCCATCATGGCGTTACCGTTATCGCGCTTTGGTTTTGCTGCACGCGGTTGCTGGCCTTGGGTACTGCGTTGCTTTTGCGGCGCAGCAGCGGGTTTATTGCTTGTGTCTATTTCATCATCTAAGCGCATAGTAAAGCTAATACGCTTACGTGGGGCATCTACCTCAACCACTTTTACTTTTACAATGTCACCGGCTTTTACTACTTCGCGAGGATCAGAGATAAACTTATTAGTAATTGCCGAAATATGCACTAGGCCATCTTGGTGTACACCTACATCAACAAACGCACCAAAGTTAGCTACATTAGAAACCACACCTTCCAAAATCATTCCAGGTTTTAAGTCTGTGATTTTTTCTACGCCGGCTTTAAATTCAGCAGTTTTAAACTCAGGACGAGGATCGCGCCCAGGTTTATCTAGCTCTTTAATGATGTCGGTTACAGTAGGTAAGCCAAACTTCTCGTCGGTGTAGTCATTAGCAACCAGCTTATTTAAAAACTCGCTATTGCCTATTAAGCTATTTACATCAAGGTTGTTACGCTCACAAATAAGTTTAACAACAGGATAAGCCTCAGGGTGAACAGATGAGTTATCAAGTGGATCTTTCCCGTTATTAATTCGCAAAAAGCCTGCAGCTTGCTCAAACGCTTTTGGTCCTAAACGCTCAACTTTTTTAAGTTCGCTACGTTTAGTAAACGTGCCGTTAGTGTCGCGGTAATTTACTATATTTTGCGCTAAGGTTTTATTTAACCCCGACACGCGAGTAAGGAGCGGCACCGACGCCATATTTAAATCAACACCCACAGAGTTTACACAGTCTTCTACCACTGCGGTCAGTGTTTGACCCAATTGGCTTTGCGATACATCGTGCTGGTATTGGCCTACACCAATTGATTTTGGCTCAATTTTAACAAGCTCGGCAAGTGGATCTTGCAGGCGACGCGCAATAGATACCGCGCCACGTAAAGACACATCTAAATCAGGAAATTCATTCGCTGCAAATTCAGACGCAGAATAAACAGATGCACCGGCTTCACTTACCATAATTTTATTTAATTTAAGCTCAGCATTAGCCTTAATAAGTTCGCCTACTAGCTTGTCAGACTCGCGTGATGCGGTTCCGTTACCAATCGCAATAAGCTCTACTTTATGCTGGCGACATAATTGCTCTAATGTACGCAACGATTTTTCCCAGTGATTTTGTGGCGCGTGGGGGAAAATAGTTTGCGTTGTAAGCAATTTACCTGTGCCATCAACTACGGCAATTTTACAGCCAGTGCGTAACCCAGGATCGAGGCCAAGCGTGGTTCGTGGCCCAGCAGGCGCGGCCATAAGTAAGTCTTTTAAGTTTTTAGCAAATACATCTATAGCGCCGGTTTCGGCTTTTTCTCGCATGGCTGCTAAAAATTCATTTTCTAAGTGTAGGCCAAGCTTTATTTTCCAAGCCCATTGCACAACGCTTAACAACCACGCGCTAGCTGCTTTATATTTCACGTCTAAGCGGTAGTGATCAGCAATCATTTGTGCGCATAGCTGGGCTGCATTTTCGCTGCTTGGCTCTGGGTTAATACTTAGCTGTAAAATACCCTCGTTTCGTGCGCGTAACATAGCAAGTGCACGGTGCGAAGGGACCTTTTTAAGAGGTTCTTGATGATCAAAGTAGTCGCGGTATTTGCTACCCGCTTGCTCTTGACCGTCAATAAGTGTGCTTTGTATGGCGCCGTGTTGGCTAATGTGGCTTCTAAATTTTGCTAATAACTTAGCATCTTCTGCAAAGCGTTCCATTAAAATAAATTTAGCACCATCAAGGGCTGCTTTGGTATCTGTAATACCTTGGTCGACATTAATATACTGCTGTGCGTGTTGCTCAGGGTCTAAGTTTGCATCGTTAAATAGCGCATCGGCAAGTGGCTCAAGGCCTGCTTCAATAGCTATTTGACCTTTGGTACGGCGCTTCGCTTTATAAGGAAGGTATAAATCTTCAAGCTCAGTTTTGCTTTGCGCGTTGGTAATATCGGCACTTAGCGCTGGCGTTAATTTATTTTGTGATTCGATGGTTGATAAAATAAAGCTGCGGCGCTCTTCAAGCTCGCGTAAATACGACAAACGTTGCTCTAAAAGGCGTAATTGCGTGTCGTCTAATCCACCGGTAATTTCTTTACGGTAACGCGCAATAAAAGGAACTGTTGCGCCCTCATCAAGTAATTTTGTAGCAGCAACAACTTGTTGCTGTTGTGCATTTAGCTCAGTGGCTAAACGTGCAGAGATATCGCTCATGCATAAACCTTTTAATACAAAAAATAAAACCAGAAAATCCCTCTGGTACTGTTATACCCAGCTTATTAAAGTTGCTATTTAATGAGTTTGGTAGGTATTTATTAGTTGAATAATATCACAGCAGGTTGTAATAAAAAGCTCTTAAAGCAAGCAATTTTGCTTGCTTTAAGATGGTTGGCTTGGCTGAGCTTACAAAGTGAAAAAGCGCGCTTTAGTGAGGGTGCTCTACACTTTCTAAAACATCACTAAACGTGTGAGCAATAGGGGTAATATGTACCGGAATATGTAACGTTTTAGCTATTTGACGCGCCGAAATTAAACCGCATATTTCGTTATTAGTGGTTGTTGCTAATAAAAACATACTGCCTTGATGTTCCATTGTTTGCAGTGCATCGCCAATACTTGCATAGCTTAGGCTTTGCATACTTACACCACTAAGTTGACTAATAGGTGTCATAATGTAGCGTAGGCTCACTTCATTGCGAGTGGTATTTAACCGCTGTGCAATGGCTGTAATTTTAGCGCTTTGTAAGTCGGCACTTGAAACAATACCAATTAATTTTTGCGCCTCATCAGTTACCAATACATAGTCAGAATGCTCTGCTAACACCTGTTTAAGCGCATCGTTAATTGTTGTGTCGTATGGAGCGCGAATAGGCGTTTTTTGGGTAAAGTTATTGATTACGGTTAATGCCGGAGACGTTAAATCAATAGCGGCTTGTTGCTCTTCAAACGTGCTTGCAATAACAGCATTAGAAATATTTTGGGTACGCAATTCTTTAAAGTTAGACATGGTAGTCACCTTATTCGTTATAAAATTTAATCAAAAAGTAAAATTGTGAATTAAATTAAATAGCTAGGTGGACCACGTTGATATGCCGTACTAAAAGGACGGTTTAGGTTTGTACTTTGGTAAAAAGATGAAACTGCATTAGGTAGCGGTTGAAACAACCTAATAGCAAATGCATTAACATGAGAATCTAAGTCAATGTCGGGGGTTGCTTGGTCAGAAAATTCACAAGCGATAAAATGATTAGATACACTGGCGTTATCTATACTTACTTCGGTGGTATTGGCGTGCAGCGTCAAACTCACACTCATTAAAAGTGCAAACAATACGGCATTACTACATATGCGCTGTACTAAGTTTGACATAGCCATTACCTTAAAAATCAGGTTAAAAATAAACCTGCGGACTTAATATATATCCTAATGAGATATATTACACAATAAAAAATTTACCTGATCTGAATCAATGTCATTCCCTATTAATAATGTTATGGGGGGATTATTTTTGATATTCAATACTATTTACATACCATTCTTTTTTACCTTGTGGTGTAGGTACCTCAAAATCATCATCTACTTGTTTTTTTATTAGGGCGCGCGCCATAGGTGAGTCAATTGATATGTAGTCTTTGCGGTCGTATATTTCATCAGGCCCCACAATTCTAAATTTTTTTATCTCGCCTTGCTCGTTTTCTATTTCTACCCATGCACCAAAAAATACTTTACCGTCTTGCTGCGGTGAGTAATCAATAATTTTTAAATCGGGTAGGCGTTTGCGCAAATACCGAACGCGGCGATCAATTTGGCGCAGTAAGCGCTTATTGTATTGATAATCTGCGTTTTCTGAGCGATCGCCAAGGCTTGCCGCCCAACTCACTATTTTAGTGACTTCAGGGCGTTTAACGTTCCATAAATGGTCGTGCTCTTGCTGTAATTGTATGTAACCTTCGCGGGTTATTAAATTTGTTTTCATCGGCTTTTAGTCATTAACTCTAATGCTGTGCACGTTATTAAACTTGCTAAAATTTGTCGAGTGTAAAATTTAGGGCGTGTTGTTCCTTGATGGTCGAATTTGCAGCAGTATGTTTGGTGTTTAGGCAAGGCGGAGCCTATGAAGTGTGGTTATTCCCCATAAATAGGCGATAACGCAGCATAAATGCCAAACATGCGCTGCCCTTCGGGTTCTGCCTAGGGGCGATAAACTCTTTGTTGCTCGGTTTTTACTTAGCCCACTAGGTTACAAACCTCACGCCGCGATTTAATCGCCCCTAGATTGAACAAATTTCAATCCGCAAAGATCAGCACGCCCTAAAAATTAAGCTTTGAAATGTTCAGTAACAATCTAAGCGCGCAATTAGATTTTGATTATTAAGTTTTTCATTTATATTAACTATTAATTGGAGATAAAAATAAGAAACAAACAATGGGACACGAAACCACAAAAGTATTAGTTGTTGATGACGATATGCGCCTGCGCAGCTTACTAGAGCGTTATTTAGTAGAGCAGGGGTTTATTGTTAGAACCGCCGCAAACTCAGAGCAAATGGATAGACTCATTGAGCGAGAAAACTTTCACTTAATGGTGCTTGATTTAATGCTACCAGGCGAAGATGGCTTATCAATTTGCCGCCGGCTACGCCAAAAAGAAAACGAAATTCCTATTGTAATGCTGACAGCAAAAGGCGATGAGGTCGACCGTATTATTGGTTTGGAGCTAGGCGCAGATGACTACATCCCTAAACCGTTTAATCCGCGCGAATTACTGGCTCGCATTAAAGCTATTTTACGTCGTCGTGCTAAAGAAGTGCCGGGCGCACCCGCAGCAGAAGAAAACCTTATTGCGTTTGGCCAATTTACACTTAACTTAGCCACCCGTGAAATGAGTGAAGGCGATAAAACCATTTCGCTCACCAGCGGAGAATTTGCCGTGCTTAAAGCCCTTGTATCACACCCGCGCGAGCCATTGAGTCGCGATAAACTAATGAACCTTGCTCGAGGGCGAGATTACAGCGCGCTTGAGCGCAGTATTGATGTGCAAGTATCGCGACTGCGCCGCATGATAGAAGTAGATGCTGCCAATCCGCGCTATATTCAAACGGTTTGGGGTTTAGGTTATGTGTTTGTTCCTGACGGTGAAAAGTAGTTTATATGGGATTTTTTCCGCGAAGTGCGTTTGGACAAACTGTATTTTTAGTGGCCGCTTTACTGCTAATTAACCAAATAGTGTCCTATGTGACGGTAAGCTTTTACGTTGTAAAACCGACCATAGAGCAAGTAAATCTCATGCTTGCAAAGCAAATTAAAACGGTATTTATAGACTGGGAAGACGGCGTAGAAATAAACGACGAAGTATCTGAAAAATTTTTTGAAATTACCGGTATAGAAGTGATGACGCAGCGCGAGGCAATGCGCCAAGGGCTTGGCCAAACCCGAGAGTACTCGATGCTGTCGCGTAGTATGTCTGAGCAATTAAATGGCTCGGCGCGGGTGCGCATTAGCCAAACCGACCCACTAATTTATTGGGTAGAAGCACCGCAAGCGCCAGGGTATTGGGTAAAAGTACCGCTTAGCGGGTATCAAGAAAACAATCTCGAATTTTTAACCTTTTACTTATCAAGTATTGGTTTTTTAAGTGTATTAGGTGGCTGGCTATTTGCGAGGCACTTAAACCGGCCATTAAAGGCGTTGCAGCAAGCTGCTGTGAAAGTAGGTAAGGGCGATTTTAGCTCTAAGCTTGAAGAAGAGGGCTCCAGTGAAGTAATAGAAGTGACCCGTGCATTTAACCAGATGTCGCGTGGCATTGCCGCTCTTGAAAACGACCGCCGTTTACTCATGGCTGGTGTTTCTCACGATTTACGTACCCCGCTAACTCGTATTCGTCTTGCAACCGAAATGATGAGCGATGAGGATGACTACCTTCGCGAGGGCATCATATACGATATTGAAGATATGAACGGCATTATCGATCAATTTATTGAGTATTTACGCCACCACAAAACAGATGAGCTTGTTTGCGAAGATATAAACGCACTCGTGTCTGAAGTGGTTAATTGTGAGCTTAAACATCAGCGTGTTATTACCTTTAAAGGTAACCCTAGCGTGGGACTTGTTCCGTTAAGCAGTGTGGCTATTAAACGTGTAATTACTAACATGATTGAAAATGCGCTGCGTTATTCTGACGGCGATATAGAAGTATTAAGCTACTTTAATTCAAACAAAAAATACGTTGTGATAGCGGTAAACGATAACGGGCCAGGCATTCCAGAAAGCGAACTTGAATCAGTGTTCGAACCCTTTAAGCAAGGAGATGCAGCGCGTGGCAGCGAAGGTAGTGGTTTAGGCCTTGCCATTATTAAGCGCATTATTGATATGCACGATGGTAAAGTTAAGCTTGAAAACCGCCCAGAGGGCGGTCTAAGTGCACAAATTTATTTACCGATAAAAATACAAAACTCTGCACAGTAAACTGTGCAGAGTTGGCTATTTCAATAACTTTAGGGCCTGTTGACCTTTCAGGATTAAAATTTGTTCAAACTAGGGGCAATTTAATCGCGGCGCGAGGTTTGTAACCTAGTGGGCTAAGTAAAAATCGAGCAACAAAGAGTAAATTGCCCCTAGACAGAACCCTTCGGGCAGCGCCTGTTTGGCATTTATGCCGCGTTATCGCCTATTTATGGGGAATAACCACACTACATAGGCTCTGCCTTGCCTAAATACCAAACAAACTGCTACAAATTCAACCTCGAAAGATAAACATGCCCTAATAGCGTTAAAACTTAAAGTGCTTTAAAACGGATTGCTGTACCACCACTTGTGGCTAGTTTTAACGTTAGCTTGTCGTTTGCGCTAACTATGCGCTTTTCGATATCTAAATCGTACGGATTGTTTTTCCATTCAGCGTTTTTACCGTCTTGGTATATCTGCGCTTCAAACTTTTTACCCTTTTCTAAAAAGTCGAGTTTTACCTCAATAGTACGGGCTTTTTCATCGGTTACGGCGCCTAAATACCAGTCGTTTCCTGAGTATTTATCGCGTTTGCGCTCTTTACGGGCAAATACAATAAAATCGCCCACTTCGCCATCAAGCGCAATGCTTTGCTGCCAATCGGTGGGTACGTCTTGAATAAATTGAAATGCATCAGGCTTAGCTAAATAGTTTTTAGGTAAGTCGGCGGCCATTTGAATCGGGCTATATAGCACTACATACAGTGCAAGCTGCTTGGCAAGCGTTGTTTGCGGGCGGTTTGTATTATCGCCTAAGCCATTAAAGCTCATATCAAAAATGCCAGGGGTAAAGTCCATAGGCCCTGCCAGCATACGGGTAAACGCCAGCATAGGAATATGCTCTGGTGGGTTAGGCGGCGTACCCCATGCATTAAACTCTTGGCCGCGTGCCCCTTCGCGGGCAATCCAATTTGGGTAGGTGCGACGCAGGCCGGTGTCTTTTATTGGCTCGTGGGTGTTAATACTAATTTTATGTTTAGCAGCCAGCTTTACATTGTAAAGGTACTCGTTAACCATAAATTGGCCATCGTGCCACTCATGACGGGCAATGCCGTTTTCGTCTATGCGCTTTATGTTACCGCCGTCGGCCACATAACCCGTTTTAACTTGGCTTACGTTTGATTTTTCGTAAAGGGCAAAGGCCTCGTCCATTTGGTCGCGATAGTTACTTACATTACCCGATGTTTCGTGGTGGCCAATTAACTGCACGCCTTTTTGTTTGCCATATTGAGTAAGGGCCGCTATATCAAAGTCGTCGTAGGGTTGTGTAAAACTAAATACATCGCCATTAAAAAACCAGTCACCGTCCCAGCCTATGTTCCAGCCTTCTACTAGTACGCCATCAAAGCCATATTCTGCGGCAAAGTCCATGTAGTATTTGGTGGTTTGTGTGGTGGCACCGTGCTTTTCGCCGCTGCCCCAGGTTTGCGTGTTTATATGCATGCCCCACCAAATACCCACGTATTTACCAGGTTTTACCCACGATACATCACCGAGCTTATTAGGCTCGTTTAAATTTAATATTATGTCTGAATTGACTAAGCCAACCGCCCTGTCGGCAATTTGAATGGTGCGCCAAGGGGTATTAAACGCCCCTTGCTTTTTAACAGCAATGCCGTCTGACCACGGTGTTAAATCGGCATTAAAAGTGCCTGGGCGGCGTTGATTAAGCACCATACCTGCGTAATCAACTAAGGCTGCTTCATGAATACTTATATGGGTACCGTCATTGGTTTTTAAGGTGAACGGCGTGTGTGCAAGGGGGACGTCATTTAATGCAGTGGTGTTGTAAACGTATTCGTATCGGTTCCAACCGCGGGCGGGTATCCACCAGGCGGTGGCATTGTTGTTATTGTTAATGGCAAACTCGGTGAGCTCTTTGGTAATGTGTGTTTGCTCAAAGCCTGCTTGTTTTGGCACTTCGTATCTAAACCCAACGCCACTATCAAAAGCTCTAAAGCGCACTGTGTAGGTTGCCCCATTAGGCTCGTTTTTTGTAAACGTAACCGCAACTTCGTTGTGTTTATCAGTAACCGTTTGTCGCTCGCCCCAAGGTTGTTGCCACTGGGTATTTAGGCTTTGCTGCTTAACATGGGTAATTTTAAAACCATCGCTAAATGCCGCTTGGGTTTTAAATTCAAAACCCAAGCGCGAGGCGTTTATAGCGGGTTTGTTTTTAAAGCTAATAGCGTAGCTGGGTGTGCTATTTTCATCTGAAATAGTCACTTTTATTTGTGAATTAGGTGATTCAACTACAGCGGTTTGTGCAAAGCTATTGCCAGCAAACGCCAGTAGTAAAAGTGCGGATGTTCTCATTGTGTGTCCTTTGATGAGTCGGTGGTGACCTTTAAGGATAATGGCACTGAGTTGTTAATGCGACTGTCTACATACGTATTCAATCTTTTAAAAAATAGAAAGAATTTAACGGTTTAATCGGTCTATAATGTAAACAAATTGATAATAGCGATTAGCCCCATGATAAAACCCTTACTCAGTGTATTACTGCTAAGTATGAGTACTTGCGTAGCAGCAACAACAATAACTATAAAAAATGCCAATAATCAGCCTTTAGCAAATGCGGTAGTGTGGCTAAGCGGGGCGCCCATTGAGGCTAGTAACCAAGCAAGTAAAACCTATGCAATGAGCCAAAAAAACCGCGAGTTTACGCCACGTACGTTAGTGGTTCCGCAAAATGCAAAGGTAGAGTTTCCTAATGCCGACTCTATCATGCACCATGTTTATTCGTTTTCTAAAGCTAAAACCTTTGAGTTGAAACTTTACAAAGAGCAACCTAAAGCGCCCATAACATTTGATCAAACAGGGGTGGTTGAACTTGGCTGTAATATTCATGACTGGATGCTAGGCTATATTGTGGTGGTTGATAGCACCGTTTTTGCAATTACCGACAATAACGGTGTGGTTAATTTAACTGCCCCTAATGGGCAATACAGCATGAGGGTATGGCATTCTGGCTTTAGCGATATAAGCAACGTAGAAACCCACAGCGTTAATGTGAGCGAGTCACCTATACACTACACCGTAAAGCAGGCCATAGCCGAGCAAGTAGACTTTGCTACGGATGAATTTGATGACTATTAAGCGCAAAAATACAGTAATACTTGGCTTGCTTTTTATGAGCCTACCGGCTTTTTCGCAAGTTAAAGGGCTTATTCAGGTACGTGCGGTTGCAAGCGATGATACACAAAGCTTTCAAGATGGCGGTATTGGTTTATATCGCCATGGGGATAGCAGTGATAGCATTTTGTTATCGCAAGGAATTATAGACTTTAAGGCCGATTTAAGTAGTGCTTGGCGCGCACATGCCGTTGTTAATGCCAATCAAGAGCCGAAAACTACTTTAGGTTTAAGCCAAGCGTATTTACAGTATCAGCCGTTAGTAAACAGCCGTTATAAATGGCATGTAAAGCTCGGTGGGTTTTATCCTAGTATGTCGCTAGAAAACCCCGATATAGGCTGGACTTCACCTTACAATTATACTAATTCAGCCATTAATAGTTGGATAGGCGAAGAGCTTCGCACCGTCGGTGGCGAGCTTAGTATTAAGCGCCCCGGAAAACGTTTTAATTCTAAGCACAGCTTTAGTGTGAGCGCAGCTATTTACAAAGGAAACGACCCAACAGGGACGTTACTTTCGTGGCGCGGATTTGCATTGCACGATAGGCAAACAACCTTTAGCGAAAGTGTACAATTTGCACCTATTGCGGCATTAAATAGCGACGAATTACGCTGGCAAGCTAACCAAGTACTGCCATTTGAAGAAGTTGATGGTCGTTTTGGCTACTATGCCGGTGTGCATTGGGATTATTTAAAGCGCTCGCAGTTTAGGTTTTATTATTACGATAATAACGCCGATCCGAGCGTTTTTAATCGCACAACAGGGCAATACGCTTGGCATACTCGCTTTAGCAGCTTAGCGTGGTTATATAAATTGACAGGAAAAACCCGTTTTATTGCCCAGCTACTCGATGGTAAAACTGAAATGGGCGCTAATAAGCTTATTTATAACCGTTTTTACAGCCATTATTTAATGCTAAGCCATAAGGCGGGTAAGCATAGGGTATCGCTTAGGTATGACTATTTTAAAGTAGATGACGATGACACCACCGCGTTTGACCCTAACGCCAGCCACGGCGAAGGCTTAACAGCTACGTGGCGTTACCAATTAACCGATACGGTACAAATAGGTGTTGAGGGTTCAGCGCTGCATAGCTTTGTACAAAATAGGCCGGGTAGTGGGTTTGCTCAGCGAATATCGCAGCAGCAACTTATGGCTAACGCTCAATGGCGTTTTTAAAGTACAAAAAAGGGAGCTTTTAAAGCTCCCTTTTAGTTTCAAAAAAAGTGTGAATTATTTTTTATCAAATGCGCGTTTCATAAAGTTTGGTGTAGCAAGTGCGCCGTGATGAATACCGCTGTTGTAGTATTCGCTTTGCTGTGCAACTTGCTCTGCATCGGCTTCTCTAAAGCCATTAAATGCTTGTGATTTACGAGCAAGCGTTACCGACCATAAACCGCTTGGGTAAATTGGCTGTGGAAATGGCAGTGTTTGTAAATCGTTAAAGCCTACATTTAACATAGCCTCACGCATTTCTACTAATAGTGGCATATGCATTAATGGTGATTCGCTTTGCTGCACTAAAATACCGCCCGGGCGAAGTGCATTTAAGCAGCTCGTGTAAAACGCGTGGTTAAATAACCCCTCGCCTGGGCCTACTGGGTCTGTGCCATCAACAATAACAACATCAATAGACTCGCTCGCAGCTTCGCGCATGTATTTAATGCCATCATCAAACATAACGGTTGCGCGTGTATCGTTGTTAGACTCACAAAGCTCTGGGAAGTATTTTAACGACATTTGCGTTACTACTTCGTCTATATCTATTTGGGTTACGGTTTCTACGCCTGGGTGTTTTAATACTTCACGTAATGTACCGCAATCGCCGCCGCCAATAATGACCACATTTTTAGGATTTGGGTGCGCTAAAAGTGCAGGGTGGCTGATCATCTCATGGTAAAAAAAGTTTTCACGAGTGCTAACCATGGTGCAACCATCGATGATCATTAAATTACCAAAGTCTGTGGTTTCGAACATTTCTACCTTTTGAAAAGGAGACTGTTTTTCATCCAACTTTTTGTTAATACGCAATGAAAATGCGCTACCATCACGGTCGCTAATTTCTGTAAACCACTTACTTTGATCTAAATTTGCCATAGTTGCTTTTACACTTTTTAAGTTGAGTATGAAAAGGGGGCAATTTTGCCAGCGCTTTGCGTTTTGCTCAATGAAATTTTAACTGCTTAGCCAATAAAGTTAGCCAGTATCGAGTTAAAGTTCAATTTTTGTTAGCGTAGGGGATAGTGACGTATTAAAATGCGCCTTTATAGCTAATTGATTAAAGAAGAGTTGCCATGACTTGGGGTTTAGAAACAGCACGCGCTACATATAATGTTGCTCATTGGAGCGATGGCTATTTTGATATTAACGCACAAGGCGAGCTGGTTGCTTACCCAGATGGCGACCAATCTAAAAATGCGATTTCTTTAACGCAGCTCACAGAACAATTTAAGCAGCAAGGTTTAACCTTACCGGTATTAGTTCGCTTTACCGATATTTTAAAAAACCGCGTAGATACGCTTACTAATGCATTTACGCTTGCTCAAAGCAACCGCGAGTACAAAGGCAAGTATACGTGTGTATACCCAATAAAGGTTAATCAGCAGCGCTCTGTGGTAAGTAAGCTATTGGCGCACCCAAGTGGTTTAGTTGGCCTTGAGGCTGGCTCAAAACCCGAGCTAATGGCAATTTTAGGCATAGCTGATAAGCCCATTACTATTGTGTGCAATGGCTATAAAGACAGTGAATTTTTACGTTTAGCTTGTATTGGTCAAGCTATGGGGCACAGTGTTAAAATAGTGGTCGAAAAATTATCAGAACTCACTACTTTACTTGAGGAAATAGATAACCTTGGCATAGAGCCAGCCATTGGTATACGCATTCGCTTAAACTCGGTAGGTAAAGGCAAGTGGCAAAATACCGGGGGCGAAAAAGGTAAATTTGGCTTAACCGCAGGCCAAGTGCTTAGTGCTGTTGAGGTGCTTAAAAAGCATAATAAATTGCATTTAATGCAAATGGTGCATTTTCATATTGGCTCTCAAATTGCCAATATACGCGACATACACCGCGCCCTGCGCGAATGTGCACGCCACTTTGCTGAACTTACTCAGCTAGGTGTACCGCTCAATACCGTTGATGTAGGCGGTGGCTTAGGCGTAGATTACGAAGGCTCAGGCTCACGTAGTGCGTGCTCGATGAACTACACCGTTGAAGAATACGCACGTAATGTGGTTAACGCTTTTGCTGAGGTGTGTGATCAGCATAGCTTAACGCACCCTGCCATTATTACCGAATCAGGGCGTGCTTTAACAGCGCACCACGCGGTGTTAATTACCGATGTGATAGACGTAGAAAAAGCGCCAAATCATCCAAACCCTGAGCCGCCACTTCAAAATAGCGCGTTAGTGCTTGATGAAATGTGGCAGTGTTTACAACGTTTAAACCCGCGTATGGCGCTAGAGATTTACCACGATGCAATGCACCTATTTAGCGAAGCCCATGACCAATACGTGCATGGGTTAGTAAGCATGCTAGAGTGGGCGAAAATAGAGCAGTTATATTTTACTATTTTGCACCGAGTGCGAGCATCACTTAGCAATAACGCGCGTGCGCACCGCGAAGTACTTGACGATTTACACGAAAAGTTAGCCGACAAACTATTTGTGAACTTTTCACTGTTTCAGTCGTTACCTGATGTATGGGGCATTGAGCAGTTGTTCCCGGTTATGCCAATCGAAAACCTAGATAAGCCACTTACGCAGCGTGCGATTATTCAAGATATTACCTGTGACTCTGACGGACAAATCCGTGAGTACGTAGAAGGTGCAGGCATAGAAACCAGTTTACCTATACCTGAATATCAACATGGCGAGCAATACCATATAGCCATGTTTATGGTGGGAGCTTACCAAGAAATTTTAGGTGACCTACATAACCTATTTGGCGACACAGATTCAGTACATGTAGAGCTAAACGATGAGGGCTATGTGTTAACCAATGCTATAAAAGGTGATAGCGTTAAGGATGTATTAAAGTTTGTTGACTATGATAGCGCCATTTTGGCACAAAACTTTGAACTATTGGTCAACAAGCTAGCAGTGTCTGAGCAGTGTAAAGCAGGCTATTTAGCTGAACTAAATGCCGGCCTTGAAGGTTACACTTACTTTGAAGATTAACTTTACATACTCAGTGTTAAAAGCGCGGTTGTTTGCTGCGCATTGTTTAAAGGAATAGAAATAAATGTCAGTAATTCGTAGTGTATTTAGTATTTTACTTTACACAATAAACACACTTATTTGGTTTTTACCTATTTTTATTTGTGGGCTATTAAAATTAATCCCTATCAAACCTATGCAAAAGTTTTTAAGCTGGGTTGCTAAGCAGTGTGCCACTATTTGGGTGTCGGTTAATAGCTTTAACCAACGCTTATTCACGCCAACTAAAATTAATGTGACTGGACTTGAAGAAACCAAATTACAAGACTGGTATTTAGTAATTGCTAATCATCAAAGCTGGGTAGATATATTAGTGCTGCAGCGTATATTTAATCGAAAAATACCTTTTTTAAACTTTTTTTTAAAAAAAGAGCTTATTTACGTGCCAATTTTAGGTGTGTGCTGGTGGGCGCTCGACTTTCCATTTATGACCCGTACCAGTAAAGCACAGCTAAAAAAGAACCCAAAGCTACGTGGTAAAGACATAGAAACCACCCGTAAAGCTTGCGAAAAATTTAAAGAAATGCCAGTAAGCATTGTTAACTTTGTAGAAGGTACACGTTTTACTACGCAAAAACACGCACGTCAAAACAGCCCTTTTCCACATTTATTAAAACCAAAAGCAGGTGGGATTGCATTTGTAATGCAAGCCATGGGTGAGCAAATCTCTAAAGTGGTGAATGTAACAATCCATTACCCCGATGGCATACCTACGTTTATGGACTTTGCCGGCGGCAAAGTGAAGCAAATTAATGTGCATGTAGACATTCGCCCTGTAAGCGAGGAGTTGATTGGTGATTACACTGGCGACTCTGAGTTTAGAGTGGGCTTTCAAAGCGAACTAAACCGTTTATGGGAAGAAAAAGAGCAAACAATTCAGCAGCTCGAACAAAACCATAAATAATAAGGCAACAAAATGGGCTTACAATTATGCTAAAAAAGTGGTTACCAAATTGGCTCAATGGCTTAATTGTAGGCTGCGTGTTTTTTTCAAATTTAATTATTTTTGGCTCCTTAGTTTTACTACTAGGTCTAATAAAGCTTTTACTCCCTTTATCTATAATTAACGCTATGCTGCACAGCCTGTACCGAGGCTGGTGTAATGGCAATAGGCTTGGTTTATGGCTTGGCTGCGCTAACATAAACATCAATATTAACGGCGATGTAAACTCGCAAAGTTGGTACTTACTAATTTGTAATCATATGAGCTGGTTAGATATTGTAGTGCTTAGTTCAATTAATGTATTACCAGCCCCAAAGTTTTTTTTAAAAGATGAATTAAAGTACGTACCGTTCATTGGCTCTGGCGCATGGGCTATGGGTATGCCTTTTATGAAGCGCGTTACTAAAGCCCAGCTGGCTAAAAACCCCAAATTAAAAGGGTTAGACGTTGAGCGCACCAAGCACAGTTGCCGTAACTTTAGAGATAACCCCACCACCATTATCAATTTTGTAGAGGGCACCCGCTACACACCTGCCAAACATGCACAACAGCAAAGCCCGTTTAAGTACTTATTAAAGCCCAAAGCAGGTGGTATTGCTTTCGCTCTTGAGGTACTAGGCGAGCAATTTGATGCCATGTTAAATACCAGTGTGGTGTACAGCGGCAGCACAAGCCATGTTTGTCGCAATATTTTAAAGGGCGAGCTTGATTCGATTTATGTTTCTATTGATGTGTTGGCTATTAACCAGCAGATGTTAGGTAGTTACCAACACGACAAAGCATTTAGAAGCAGTTTTCAAAAGTACGTTAATGAGCTATGGGTTGCTAAAGACGCGCAACTTACCAGCATTTATGCTCAACACGATTTACCTGAGCCACACATTAGTAAGGAAGTAGAAACACTATGACCAATACCCACCTGCAGGAGTTAATTGCTCCTTGGTTTGAAAAAGTACCCGACGCAGATTTTTTAAGTGCAATTACTGCAGCCTCTATTGGTGTGCTTTCTTTGCTGGTGGTGTATTTATTTACTCGCCGATTAATGCTGCCGGGCATTCAAAAAGTGGTGACTAAGTTATCTCCTGAACGTATAGGCTTACTTTCGCCGTTGCTCACCAAATTGAATAAGCGCATAGCAGGTATGTTATGTAGCGTGCTTTTTTTAGCAACCTTCGACAGTGTTTACCCTGTTAATGAACTCAGTGCAGAAATACTAAAAACCATTGGCCAAGGTATATTAATTATTTATGTAGGCTTTATTTTTAGCAGCATTGTAAGTATTGCTGGGGCCATTTATAACCAGCTAGATTTTGCTCGTGAAGTGCCAATACAGGGGTTATTGCAGGTTGTTAAGCTTATTACTTTTATTGTGTGTGCAATATTAATTGTAAGCATAGTGCTTGAAAAATCACCTACTTATATTCTCTCTGGTTTTGGTGCCATAGCCGCCGTTACTTTATTAGTATTTAAAGACACTATTTTAGGTTTTGTAGCCAGTATCCAAATTGCGGCAAACCGATTAGTTACTTACGGTGATTGGATTCAAGTAGAAAACTACGGTGCCGACGGTGAAGTAATAGATTTAGGCCTAAACACCGTAAAAGTGCGTAACTGGGATAATACCATAACCACTATACCTACTTATATGCTGGTAGCGGGCTCGTTTAAGAACTGGCGCGGAATGCAAGAGTCTGGTGGCCGACGTATCAAGCGCTCACTTAATATAGACATGCATAGCATTTGTTTAGTGAGTGATGAATTTAGAAAACAAATAGATGCGGCTATTCCGCTGCACGAATATATACGTGTTGCCTCGTTGCCTGATCCGGTTTCTAACTTAGGCTTGTTTCGCCGCTACGCCGAGGGCTATTTAAAGCAGCATAATAAAATAAATACCTCACTTACGCTTATGGTGCGTGAGCTACAACCAATGAACCACGGATTACCGATTGAGTTTTACTGCTTTAGTGAAGATAAACGCTGGATATCTTACGAGCATTTACAAGCCGAAATTATGGATCACTTATTGGCAGTGTTGCCTGTATTTGGCCTAAGAGCGTATCAAAGTGTTAGCGGGCAACTAAGCCCGCCTAATGCACAGCAAACCGATAAGCCAACTTTTAAAGTAATGGCAAATAGTGCTGAGTAAGGCCCACACTAATAAATAAAGCTAATAGCCACCAAATAGGTGGCTTTTTCATTCTTAGCCATGCAAAAGCGGCAATAACTAGTGCAACCTGCCATAGATTGTGAACGGCCGATGTCCAAATAGGTGAGTACAACGCCGCCGCTAAAAAGCCAACTACGGCAGCGTTAAGCGCCGCAATAGAGCTTGCAAAGCGAGGTTTACTTGCCAGGTTTAACCAGCTTTTTTGAAACGCCAGCATTAATAAAAAACCCGGTGTAAAAATAAGTAGGGTTGCAGCTATGGCCCCTATTAAGGGTTGCTCTGAAGTGAGCTGCGCGCCTAAGTATGTGGCTATTGTAAACATGGGGCCAGGAATTGCTTGAGCACTGGCATACGCACTTAAAAATTGATCGTTACTTAGCGCTGGTACGCCAGCTTGCAATACAGGCAATACCACATGCCCGCCACCAAATACCATAGCGCCCGCTTGGTAAAAAGGAGTAAACAAAGCAAGATCATCACCTAACGGTATAAAGCTAATAGCGAGCAGTAATACAAATAAGCCTAAAGGGAGCCACCTAAACGTGCTTTTAGTATCTTGTTTTGGCTCAATATGAGTGTTGAGTTGTAATAGAGGCCAGATTGCGCCTATAGCAGCGGCACTTACTAAAATAGCTATTTGCGTGCCAAGTAAAGGAAATAGTAATAAAGCTAAGGTACTCATTACTGCGATAAGCTTGAGCGCAACACTGGTACAAAAGCTTTTTGCCATAGTGAGTGTTGCATCGGCCACAATAACAACCGCAAACAGTTTTAAACCGGCAATAATAGCAAAGTAAACAGCATCAAACTGATGTGCGCTTACCGCTAGTAACAACATGATTAAAAAAGACGGTAAGGTAAAAGCGATAAATGCGGTAATGCCACCAATAACCCCCGCGCGCTCAACACCAATTGCAAAGCCCACTTGGCTTGAACCAGGCCCAGGTAGCGCTTGGCTTAAACTAATTAATTGGGCATAGCGAGTATCGGTTAGCCAATTTAATGTATCTACAAAGTGACGTTTAAAATACCCTAAATGTGCGGCGGGGCCACCAAAACTCATGCAGCCAAGTAAAAAAAACTGCCTAAAAATAGCTAATAACATTGAGCTAGAGTCCTTTTTTAAAATTCATTAAATTGTCACAAAGGAGTATGACACTTTTATTAAACGCATACATTAATTCGTAATCTACAAGTAATACCAATCCACTTAATTACGTGGATTGGTATAAAGCGAACTGCTTTTAACATGCTCTTCATAGTTTGTTCATACATGTATTTGCATACTCGTTTTATAATTCTTAATGAATAGGACATCACATGACTTTAACTAAATCACTTTTAAGCGTAACCGTAGTAGCTGTATTGCTAAGCGGTTGCGAAATGAACAACACAGGCAAGGGCGCCGCAATTGGTGCCGCTGCGGGTGGCGTATTAGGTAAAGCAACGGGTAATCATAAAGACAAGCGTATCTTTATTGGTGCAGCTATTGGCGCACTAGCTGGTGCTGCTGTAGGTGATTATATGGATAAGCAAGAAGAAGCGTTTCGTGATGAACTAGCAGGCTCAGGGGTAGAAGTTGTACGTGAGGGCGATAACTTACGTTTAGTTATGCCATCTAACATTACCTTTGCGACAGACCAATCTTATATTTCATCAGGTTTTAACGATACCCTAAACGCCATTGCTAAAGTAATGAACAAATACGAAAAAACCTACTTAAGCGTAGAAGGTCACACAGATAGCACAGGTAAAGATAGCTACAACATGAACTTGTCGCGCGAGCGTGCGCAAAGCGTTAAAAATTACTTAGTGAACCAGCAAATTATGGCTGCACGTATTAGCACTACAGGCTATGGCGAAACCCGCCCAATAGCCACTAACGATAGCGCCAACGGCCGAGCTCAAAACCGCCGTGTAGAAATTCAAATAGTGCCAAACACAGAAGGTTAGTGTTTGTTGAACTGCAATTCACAAAGACGCTGATACAAAGGGGAGCTTGCTAGCAATTGCTGGTGGCTCCCCGTTGCTTTTATTTCCCCATTTTCCATTACTACAATCACATCGGCATGTTTAACCGTTGCCAGCCTATGGGCAATAATTAACGTTGTTCTATTTTGCATTAAATGCTCAAGCGCGGCTTGAACGTGGTGCTCACTTTGAGCATCGAGTGCACTGGTGGCTTCATCTAAAAGCAGTATTTCAGGATCTTTTAAAATAGCGCGTGCCAATACAATACGCTGCTTTTGCCCACCCGAAAGCCTTACGCCTTGCTCACCTAAAAAACTGTTATAGCCTTGCGGTAATTGTTTAATAAACTCATCAGCATGGGCATGTTTTGCAGCGGCGTATACTTGCTCGTCAGTGGCATTTGGGTTGCCGTAACGAATGTTATGCATTACATCTGAACTAAATAAAATAGGGTTTTGTGCCACCATGCCCATTTTATCGCGTAGGGTGTTTAAAGAGAGTGACTTGATATCAATATCGTGAAATTTTATTGTGCCACTAGCTGGGTCGTAAAAGCGCTGAAGTAGCTCAAATAAAGTTGTTTTACCAGCGCCAGAGGGGCCAACAATAGCCACTGTTTGACCTTGCGAAATGCTTAAGCTTATTTTGTTAAGTGCACTGACATCAGGGCGAGACGGATAATTAAAGCTAATATTTTCAAGCGAGATTGCAGGCAAACCTACGTTATTTTGTAGCTGAGCGTCTTGCGGGTTTTCTGGATTTTTAATTTCACTTTTAACGGCCAGTAATTCAAGTAGGCGCGCTGCCGCCCCAGCAGCTCGTTGAAGCTCGCCGTAAACCTCGGCAACGGTAGCCACCGACATGGCCACCATAATTGCGTAAAACACAAATGCTCCTAGCTCACCGCCAGTCATTGTACCTGCTAATACGTCACTACCGCCTACCCAGAGCATAACGCTAATCGCACTAAAGGTTAAAAATATTACCGCGGCAATTAAAAAAGAGCGCTGCTTAATACGGCTTTTGGCAACGTTAAAGGCTTTTTCTGTTTCTTGAGCAAAGGCGTGTTGCTCACGCTGTTCGTGGCTATAACTTTGTACTACTTTTATGTTTTGAATGATCTCGCCGGCATAGGTGCTTATGTCGGCTATTGCATCTTGGCTAGAACTTGCAAGTTTGCGAACCTTTTTGCCAAATACCATCATCGGCACTAATACCAGCGGTACACACGCAACAACGACAAGGGTAAGCTTTAAGTTAGTCACTAACAGCATTACCAAGCCGCCCACCAACATTAATGCACTGCGCAGCGCCATAGAAAACGATGAGCCAATAATCGATTGCAGCAAGGTGGTGTCGGTTGTTAAACGCGACATCAGCTCGCCACTGCGGTTTTCTTCAAAGTAGCTTGGGTGCAAGGTAACAATGCGATTAAACACCGCTTTGCGAATATCGTTACTAACGCGTTCGCCAATCCACGACATTAAATAAAAGCGGCTAAAGGTGCCCACGGCCAATAAACTAATTAAACCAATAAGCACTAATACAGCGTGTTGCAACTGTGCTTGGGAGCCTGCAATAAAACCATGATCTATGACAAATTTAACGCCTTGCCCTAATGATAAGTTAACACCAGCGGTGACTAAAAGGGCGCCAAGTGCCGCCACTACAATCCATTTATACGGTTTAATAAACGCAAAAATAGGTAATAAACTACTAAAAGCGGCTTTTTCGGGCTTAGGGCTTGTTTTTGACATAGTGGATTCTTTTTAAAGGTTAAGGTATAGATATGGCACTAAGATAATAAAAATCAATACTTTTAAACATTAGCATCAATAAGGAAACGTTATGACTACTGCAACCGTAAGTGGAGAATTTAATGTAAACCTAGCCCCTATAGAAGGCTACGCAAGCGGCCAAAACGGCGTTAATTTAGGGCGTATGTCGATAGATAAAACATTTAAAGGTAGCTTAAATGCCACCAGCCAAGGCGAAATGCTAAGCGCCATGACTCCTACGCAGGGCAGTGCTGGTTATGTTGCCATAGAGCAAGTAATAGGCGAGCTTGAAGGTAAAAAAGGCAGCTTTGTACTACAGCATTTTGGTACAATGGATAAAGGTCAAGACAGCCTAATTTTAAATGTAATTCCCGACTCAGGCACCCATGAGCTAGAAGGGTTAACGGGCAGTATGAAAATACGTATTGAGCAAGGGATTCACTACTACGATTTTGAATACACCTTATAATACCAATCCGCAATATTACTTAATCATTTTGCGGGCCTAACGTGTCGGTACCTGCGTTAAAAAATTCTCATTTAGAACAACTAAGTAGCGAATTTTTTGCCTAGCTATCAACACGTTTTTCCGTCCTCAAAAAAGATCACTTAAATAAGCGAATTGGTATAAAATACACAAGGATTAAAATGCAAAAAGTAATCGAATTTAGAAAGACCCGTTTTTTGGGTGGCGTAGATATAGCCGCACTGAATGACCGCATACAGGAATTAAACCAAGATGGCTGGAAAGTAGTAAACGCAGTGCCATTGACAGGCTTTTATGGGAAAGTGCATGGTTATACATTACTTATTGAAAATGAAGAGTTTTAAATGACATTTACAGTATGGTTAAGCCTAGCGGCTATTTGTATGATGGGCGCAATGTCGCCAGGGCCAAGTTTAGCGGTGGTTTTAAAGCACTCACTTAACGGCAGTATGAAAAACGGAATGCTTGCCGCGCTCAGCCATGGTACTGGTGTTGGGTTATACGCAGGTGCATCGTTATTAGGGCTAGGCGCTTTAATGATGCAGTTTCCGACTGTTTATCAAATACTGGTGTATTTAGGCGCAGCCTATTTGGCATATTTAGGTATAAAAATATTGCTAGCAAAACCCAGCAATAACGAACTTGAAGTACAAAAAAGTGAAGTAAGTGCTGGCCAAGCTTTACAAGATGGCTTTGCTATTGCGTTTTTAAACCCCAAGCTCGCTATTTTCTTTTTAGCCTTGTTCTCGCAATTTATTGACCCTCAGCTACTTACTTTAAACGTGGGTATAATTATGTGTTTAACCGTGTTTGTAATTGATACCGGCTGGTATTTGCTGGTGGCGTTACTGACAGAGGTTTCAAAAAATCGCTTTGGTTTTACCAAGCAAAGTCCGTGGCTTGATAAAATACTGGGAGTCGTATTTATTGCCCTTGCGATAAAAGTGGTGCTAAGCCTTTAAATCGCGTTCCCGATGCAGGGGCGCGTGCCTCTATGCTCCGTGCAGCCTAACCCTCATGCCCTGCATACGTATTCATCACAATAAGTTCACCTTTTAGTTACAATTTTTTGGTTGTGTTTTAAACAACACAGCAACACCTGACAATAATAACTCAAAGGTTCACACACATGGACAAGTTTAAACTAAGTGCACTTATGCTGGCTTTATTTGCCGCTAATAGTGCATTGGCTGCAAACGAAAACTCAACAAATCAATCACCCGACACAGAAGTTGAAGATTTAGAAATTATTGAAGTGCGAGGCTTTAGTCGCAGTTTAATCCAATCTTTAAATCAAAAGCGTTTTAGCGATACGGTGTCAGAACAAATTTCTGCCGATGATTTAGGGGCACTGCCTGATATTTCAATGGCCGATGCACTTACACGATTACCTGGTATTTCAGCGGTACGAACGGGCGGGCAAGCGGCGCAAATTAATATACGCGGGCTGTCGGGCGGGTTTGTATTTTCAACACTTAATGGCCGTGAGCAAGTATCTACAAGTGGTAGCCGCAGTATTGAGTTTGACCAATATCCGTCAGAATTAATTAGCTCTGCGGCGGTATATAAATCGCCCAAGGCATCGCTTATTGAAGGTGGCGTGGCCGGTACCGTAGAGCTTGAAACCGCCAGCCCACTTAATAATGATCAAACGCATAAATTTGTAGCTAATGTGCGCGGTATGTATAACGACCGCGCCTCTGAGGTATCGGATGCCACTGAATTTGACGACCGAATTAGTTTTTCGTATCAAGGCAAATACCTAGACGACACATTAGGCGTAGCGCTGGGCTATGCGCGTTTGTTTCAGCCAAGTGTAGCAACGCAGTTTATTGGCCTTGCGTACAACGACACAAAAGACGTTGATGGCGCAGCTAACGATACCAATGGCCCTTTAGCTAACCCAGAAAACGAATACATTAGCGAAGGCTTTGAGCTACAGCATTTAGGCGGCGAAGAAACCCGTAATGGTTACTTAGCAGCTATAGAGTGGGCGCCGGTAGATAACTTTAAATTAAAAGGTGATGCGTTTTTATCGCGCTTTGATAAAGAGTCATTTGCTCGCGGCCTGAGGGTTAAATTAGGCGGGCCAACAGCTGCATACGCTAACGCTCAGCTTGATGGTAATGCCGTAATAGGCGCAGCGGTTAACCGTACTTCGCAAAGTTATACCCGCGTTGAAATAGTGAACGACGACAACCAAGACTTTGACGAAGTAGACAGCTTTGGCGTGAATGCCGATTGGCAGGTAACCGATAGACTAAACGTAAATGCCGATGTGTCGCTTTCTCGCGCAAAAAGTAACTTTAGAAATGGCTTACTGTGGAGCCTAGTAGCAGAAGATGCCAATGCAGAAACGCCAGTATTTGATAACAACGTAGCAATAAACTATCAATTAAATGGCTTAAATTTACCTGACGTTGGGTTTAATCAGGCGGCCGCCTTTAGTGATATAGACCGTGTGATGGTCAGTAAATATGGTATTTACCCAGATCAAACAGAAGATGAAGTAACGGCATTTAGGCTCGACTTTAAATACGAGCTAGAAAGCGACATATTTAGCTCAGTAGAGTTTGGGGCGCGCTACTCAGATAGAGAGTACAGCCGTAAACGCTCGGTATTTGAGTACGGTAACGATGGGGCGTTTTCAACAACGCAACCCCCTTTGCGCTTAACCGACGATATGGCGTCAGTGGTTGATTGGCAAGGTGAATTTAGTTATTTCCCGTCGTATTTAGCCATTGATTTAGACAAAGCACTTAACGCGTGGTTTCCAGATGGCACGCCAGAGCCGGTTCAAACATGGGGCAACGCCGATGGCGTAGACGACGCGCAAGGTTACACAACTAACTATTCGTGGTCAGTACTGCAAAGCGGCTCGGTGTTTGAAGATGTGCTAGCTGCGTACGTTATGGTAAACATTAACACGCAAATAGGGGGGCTCGACTTATCGGGCAATGTGGGTGTGCGCCGCGTTGAAACCGATCAATCAGCAACGGTGCTAGAGAACGTAGCAGGCGATGCGCGCTTAGGTGCGCAAAATATTGTTGATGAGAACGGCATTGTAAATGATTTATACGCGCCTAATGTATTAGGCACTAAATACACCGACTACTTACCGTCATTAAATTTAAACCTGCAACTTAACGATAATTCAC
This sequence comes from Pseudoalteromonas sp. S3776, assembly GCF_005886915.1. NCBI lineage: Bacteria > Pseudomonadati > Pseudomonadota > Gammaproteobacteria > Alteromonadales > Pseudoalteromonadaceae > Pseudoalteromonas > Pseudoalteromonas sp. S3776. The sequence goes on from NZ_PNCU01000014.1 coordinate 85,872, forward strand.
TTGTACGCTTTGCTGCGGCTAAAGTAATGTCGCGTGCGCCAATTAACCGCTTAGCGGGCGATGCCAGTGCAAATGTGAGTGACGATGGTGTTATTAATGGTTCAAGTACTAATAACCCATTTTTAAAACCCTTTTATGCCGACCAATACGACTTATCTTACGAATATTATTTTGAAGAAGGTAACGGCACCATCGCTGCGGCGTTATTTTATAAAAATATAGACTCGTTTGTTGAAACCTTATCAATCGAAAACTTTGACTTTAAAGGCAACGGCTTTAACGTACCTGACTCAATAGAAGACCCTGTTAGTGGCGAGCAAGTTGCCACAACTAACGGTATTTACACCACGGCAGTTAATAACGGTGAAGGTGGCTACATTAGAGGGCTAGAGCTTGCGTATACGCAAGTGTTTAGCTTTTTGCCTTCGCCATTTAATGGCTTAGGTGCTAATGCAAGTTACTCGTACACCGAGAGTGAAATTGAATCGATTACCAGTTTAGGGGGCGACACATTAGCGCAATCTTTACCTGGGCTGTCTAATAACGTGCTTAATGCTACGGTGTTTTATGCTTTAGATGATTTTGAAACCCGCCTTAATGTGCGTTACCGCGATGAGTTTGTATCAGAGCAGGTTGCCATTAACGAGCAAGTGGTTAATTTTGATGCCGAAACCGTAGTCGACTTTCAAACCTCTTATCGCTTTAGCGACTCGCTAACCATGCTTTTGCAAGTTAATAACTTAACCGATGAACCAACCCAAAGTTACTTTGGGTCGCAGCAGCGAACAGGGACGACTCAGTACTTTGGTCGTCAGTTCTACCTTGGTTTTACATACAGTCATTAATTAGCAAACGGAGCGTTTAAAAATGAAAATTATAACTATGCCTAAATATTTGCTAATAACGTTAGCGTTAATGCTATTAGCAGCGTGTGGTGGAACAGATGATGTTGAATCTGGTGAACCATTACTTACTTGTAATGTGCCGCAAGTGCCTAATGAAGCGGGGACACAATGTGTCGATCCCGAACCTATATCCTGCCCTGCACCTACAGTACCTGATGAAAATAACGAAAGCTGTGTGGTTGGCGCCGACCCAACCCTCCCAGACCCTGTGGTATTTGCAGGGGAAGGAGAGGCGGTTTTATTTTACAACCGCTTAGCCGATGACAATTACGAAGGCTACCGATTACATTCGTGGAATAACGAGATATGCGATGCTTATGCACCCCCGTTTGACACCAGCGATTGGGCTAACGGCCACGAGTACGATGGTATTGACCCTAACTACGGTGCGTACTGGATAATTAACCTTAAAGAGGGTTATAACGAATGTGCCAATTTTATTATTCATATTGGTACAGAAGGGTCAGGTAAAGCGTTTGGTGATGTGGATTTAACTATGCCGTTGATGCAAGACGATGAAACCTTTCAACGTATGAACTTTACCATTCATGGTGAGCCTTCGGTGTTTGAATACCCTATTTTAAGTTTGGGCGAACGCGCAGTTGCTATAACAGGTGCTTCAGCGCATTGGATTGATTTAAATACTATTTTGTATAAACCAAGTAACGAGCTTACAAGCCTAATTAAGTTGCATTCATCAGCCACGGCGCAGCTTGAAGTGGATATTGATACTGGTTTAAACGGCGATATTGTTACGCTGCAATCAAGCAGTTTAACTGATGAGCAAGCGGCAAAAGTACCGCATTTAACCACTTGGAACGCTTACGAAGGAAGTTGGGATACAAGCACGGCTAAAGCGCTTATAAAATCGCAGCTTGTTATTACCGGCTACGATAGTGAAGGTAAGCTGCTAGAAGCAAGCTATGTGCAAACCGCTAAAGCACTCGATGCCCTTTACACACAAGGCGAAGACGATGCTAACGAAGCTGTACTTGGCGTAACTTATGGCAATAACGCGATTGATGTCACTGTGTGGGCACCCACCGCTAATAAAATGGTGCTAAACGTGTTTGATGATGCAAAAACACAAGTGCACTCTGTACCAATGACATTAAATACACAGACGGGTATTTGGCAGGCAAGTTTAGATATGCAATATGACCGCCACTACTACCGCTTTAATTTTGATGTTTACCACCCACTGACTCAGCAAATAGAGTCGCTTTGGAGTACAGACCCTTACTCACTTAATGTATCTAGCAATGGTTTGTACAGCCAGATGATTAATTTAGCCGATGATGACACTAAGCCAGAAGGCTGGGATGAGCGTATTGTGCCTACTATTACTAACCCAGAAGATGCGGTCATTTATGAAGGCCACGTACGTGATTTTAGTGTGCGCGACCAGTCAGTAAGCGAAGCAAACCGCGGTAAATACCTTGCATTCACTGAGCTTGAAAGCGTGCCAATGCAGCACATTAAGCAATTAGCAGATAAAGGCTTAACACACTTTCATTTACTGCCAGTGACTGATATTGGCACCATTGAAGAGGATGCCTCACAGCGTGTGGAAATTACAGACACCTTAGGTAAATTATGTGAGCGTATTAACGATGAAGCTGATGCATGTAAAATCGAAGATAAAAACAGCACCATTGTCGATATTATGCAAAGTTACCTACCTGGCTCAGACGATGCACAAGCATTAGCCAGTGCGATGCGTGATTTAGATGGCTTTAACTGGGGTTACGATCCGCATTACTTTATAGCGCCTGAAGGCTCGTACGCCTCAAGCCCAGAGGGCATTGCCCGCGTTAAAGAAACCCGCGCTATGGTGCAATCACTGCAAGAAGTAGGGCTTCGTGTTGTACTGGATGTGGTTTATAACCACACAACATCATCGGGTATTTGGGATAAGTCGGTATTTGATAAGCTAGTACCGGGTTACTACCATCGCTATAACGAAGTAAGTGGTGAAATAGAGCGCTCAACCTGTTGTGAAAACACAGCTACAGAGCATGTAATGATGGATAAGTTTGTTACTGATTCACTGGTTATTTTAGCGCGTGAATTTGGCTACGACAGTTTTAGATTTGATGTTATGGGGCATATGCCTAAATCATCAATATTAGCTGCGCGTGAAGCAGTACAAGCAGTCGACCCTGATAACTATTTTTATGGTGAAGGCTGGGACTTTGGTGAAGTAGCTAACAATCGTTTATTCACACAAGCTAAACAGGCTGATATGGCAGGCTCAGAGGTGGGTACATTTAACGACCGTATTCGTGAAGCCATTCGCGGCGGGGCATTATTTAGTAATAGCGCAACAGATGGCAATTTAGCAGAGCAAGATACTTTACGTTTGTCGCTTGCGGGTAATTTACAAAACTACATTTTAAAAGACTTTAAAGGTAATTCATCTAAAGGCAATAGCTTTACTTGGAACACTCAGCCAACGGCGTATGCACTAGACCCAGCGGATAGCATTCATTACGTATCAAAACACGATAACGAAACACTGTGGGATCAGCTGCAATACAAACATGCATCAAGCATGAGTATTGAGCAACGTGTGCGCGCGCACAACATGGCATTGTCTATTCCACTTATGAGCCAAGGCATTCCATTTATGCAATTGGGCGCTGATTTACTACGTTCAAAGTCAATGGATCGTGATAGCTATAATGCCGGTGATTGGTTTAATGCTGTTGATTTAACCAAAGAGAATAATAACTGGAACATTGGTTTACCAAATGCAGAGAAGAACCAAGAAAAATGGTCTGAAATTATGCCTATCTCTGCTAATCCAGATGCACAGGCAATGCCGCAAGACATAGCTTATGCAGGTGATGTATTTCAAGAATTCTTGGCTATTCGCAGCGCAAGTCCACTATTTAGATTAACCACAGAGCAAGATGTTATCGACCGTGTCGGATTTCACAATGTGGGTAAAAACCAGCAACATGGCTTAATTGTAATGAGCATTGATGATGGAGAAGGACTCACAGACTTAGACCCAGCATTTGACGCGCTTGTAGTGGTGATTAACGCAACCGAGCAAACCCTTAGCCATACTATTACCACCGCAGCGGGTTTTGAATTACACGACGTATTAAAAAACAGTGTTGATCCAAGTATGGCCAGCGCTAATTTTGCCCAAGGCGATAACGAAGGCACATTTACAGTACCGCCTTACACACTAGCTGTTTTTACTAAAAACCAAGGTGAGAGCCAAGGTGTTGGTTTAAGTGCAAATGCAACCGTAGGCGCGCCTGATGTAGTACCTTATGGCAGCACCGCTGTGTTTGTGCGCGGAACTTTAAACGACTGGGGCACACGTGATGCATTTGAATATATTGGCGAGGGTGAATACCGTATAGCAATTGCACTAAGCGCTGGCGACTACGAATTTAAAATTGCCTCAGAAGATTGGTCTACTGTTGATTTTGGTGCGCTTTCTGATGCTGATAAAGAGGTAGTTGAAAATCAAAGTGAGCCATTAACACGCTCAGGTGCAAACATGACATTTATTGCTGCCATTGATGCAACCTATGTATTTTCGCTTGATGCTTCAAACCCAGAAAACCCAACGCTTACCTTATATAATGAAGAGCCATTTGTAGGCACTGCTATTTATGTGCGCGGTACGCTTAATGATTGGGGAGTAACCGATGAGCTAAGTTATAAAGGCATTTACACCTTTACTAAAACACTGAGCGCTGCAAGCTATGAATTTAAAGTAGCGTCTGAAGATTGGAGCACGGTTGATTATGGCTCGGCTGAGGGTGATGCCAGTGTAATGGTTGGCACCGCTGAGCAGTTGTCGGTTGCGGGCGCAAATATGACCATAGACATTGCCGAGCAAGGTGAATACCAATTTATATTTGACGCCAGTGATTTAAATAACGTATCGCTTAAAGTACTCAACGGCGAAATGTTTGCACAAACACCGGTGTTTATTCGCGGTAGTTTAAATGACTGGAGTACTGATAACCCACTGATGTACGAGGGTGATGCGGTTTACTCTACATCCATAGAGTTAGAAGCGGGCGACTACGAATTTAAAGTAGCGTCTGAAGATTGGAGTACCGTTGATTACGGTGGAGCAGGCGATATGCCAGTAGTGGTAATTAATGAAGTAACACCACTTGAAGCGGTAGGTGCCAATATAGCACTGAGCATTACCGAGCAAGGTATCTACACGTTTAATGTAATAGGCCCAGATAGAGAAAATGTGAGCATACTCATTAATAAGCAGTAGCGGTTATATTTTCCCAAACCTAAGCCGAGCATAGCCCTGTATGCTCGGCTTTTTTAATACCTAATTAACACCTAACAAAAGAGATATTAAAAACGATAGTTAACCGACATCATAACAGTCGTGGTGCTATCGGTATCAATAATGGGTGAGTCTTCAATATCAGAATCGAGCTGCTTATAGTTAACCATGGCATTTACGTTCCAGTTTTTATTAATGTAATACATTAAAAATAAACCCGCATTGTAGTTAACCGTAGAGCTAAGTTCGTAAGGCGCATAGGTAGTAGATTCGCCCTGTGCTACACCATAATAGTAGTTAGATACATCACTGCTATTTAGCTCAACACCCACAGAAGGAACGAGCATTAGCTGTTTAGATAATTTAATAGGGTAACTGTAATTGGTTTTAAATTTAGCGCCATCACCGTGGCCTATTACATCATGAGTCGCACTGGCGCTTATTTTACCAAAGCTTGCAGTGTAGCTAACCTGTGTGCCAGCATAAAGAGACAGTTTTCTATCGTCTAAGGCTTTTATGGCTGCAAGGTCTGAATCTGATGTATCAAAGTTATCACCTGGCTCTAAAACTAATGACCAGTTAAAACCTTGCTGCTCCACTAATTTATAATCAAGTGACAAACCTTTAAAACTAAGCCTTTCACCTTCGTAGGTAATAATAGGTAAAAATAGCGTTTCACTGTCAGTGCCGGCATAAGGTGAGCTGGTAGAAATAACGCCGCCCCCTAAAGAAAACTGCGACTCAGCTTGTACAGCAATACTGCAAAGTGTAAGAGTGCCAACCAATATCCGTATTGAGTTTTTAATATAAGTGTTCATTAAAAGCCTTAGGTGTTAAATAAGTAAAAAGATAAATTGCTGAGACAATTAAAGTGCATCTCAAAACTAATAGGCTTTAGTGTAGCTATATTTACTGTTGGTGTTTGTAAGAGAGTGTGTGAAAGTTTATTTGAATGTTAGTGGCTAAATTGCATTGAAGCCGTTGTTCACGTAAGTTAAATAAAGGCATACGTTTGATTAGATTAATAAAATGGGAATGAGGATAAAAAAATGAGCAACCCTATTTTAAAAAGTGCCAGCTTTGATCCCAAAGTGAAACAATACTGGATGACCATGGCATGCTTTTTTAGTGCCGTTGCATTAGTGACCATTCCACTTATACCTGTGGTGTTAATTATTGTTTGGCTGGTGGCAGGTAAAATATTGGCCGCTATGTCGGCGCAATTACTCACGCAAAAGTTGGTGGTTAAACGCGGTATTTTATTTAAAGAAGAAAAATCGATACCGCTTGAAAAAATAACCGATGTTGGGCTGAGCCAAGGGCCGCTTATGCGCTTTTTTGGCTTATATCGGTTAAGCTTTGAAACTGCCGGGCAATCAGGCCATGGTGCATTGGTATCATTACTGGGTGTTGAAAATGCCAGTGAGTTTAGAGAAGCCATACTTCAGCAAAAAGATAACTTAGCTGCGCAAGCACCTAAAATGGAAGAGTTTGCTGAAGATCACCTCAACCAAGCATTACTTGCCCGCTTAGTTGAGGTGGTAGAGCGAATAGATACGCGTTTGGCTGCTTTAGAGGCGAAGCGTTAAACGCTTTGTAATTGAGCTTGCCCCGCAAGCATGCTTAGCTCTTTACTACGGCTTTCTACAACCTGATATTCGCGCGCTTTAATTGTGCTTATATAGTTCCATTTAGCACTGGCTTTTGTAGGTGTGAATGTAACGGTTAAATAGCCGCGCTCCACTAAATTATTATAAGCAAGGTCATCAATTAATAAGGCAATTACTTGCTCTATTTGCGCTACGGTTTGCGCATCTTGTGTGTTTAGCGCTAAATACTTTTCAAGCCCTGGTGATGAAACCGATGCCGTTGCAAATTCTACCCCGGCATTTTGCGAGGCTGCAATAGGGTTATTGGCATCAGTTTTAAGCTCTCCTGCCCAGCCGTTATGAGTATCTCCGGCTAAAACTACTAGGTTTTTTTGTGCTGCAATAGCGGTGCCTAATAACACCTCTCGCTCGTAGGCGTAACCATCCCACGCATCAAGGTTATACGGTATGGTGGTTTGAATACGGGCTAGTTCTGCCTCTGTTACACTTGGGTCACCCGCTATTACTCGGCCTTTAATTTGCGCCAGTTCAGCAAATAATACATTGGCCTGTGCGAGTAAAGCACTAGGATCGCCACCATTTGCTTGTGTACTTTGTAAGCTGGCTAGTAGCAGCATTACCTCTACAGGTAAGTGCATTTTGGTCATCAATACTTGTTGCCCTAATACTTGCCACTGAGTGCTTGATGTAGTGATGGCGTCGCTGAGCCAAGTAAGTTGCTCATTGCCTAATAATGCACGGTCGCTCGCGCTTATTGCTGCAGCAAATGCGCTTTGACCGGCAGGCGAGGTTAGGTCAAAATCGCTATAGCTAAGCTGCTCATCACGCGCTAATACACGGGTATCTAGCATGTATAAAGAAACTAAGTTACCAAACTCAAAGCGGCGGTAAATCCGTTTTTTATCGGCTACATTACGAATTGGCATCCACTCAAAGTAAGCCTGTAGCGCATTAAGCTTACGTTGGCTAAATTCACCTTCACCTTCGTTATGGTTTTCTGCGCCTTCGCGCCATGTATCGTTGGTTATTTCGTGGTCGTCCCACACCGTTATAAATGCACAGTGGCTATGGGCTGCTTGTAAGTCGGCATCGAGACGATAATTTGCATAGCGCTTTCTGTAATCGGTAAGCGCTATAATTTCACTGCTGTTATCAAGGGGGAGGAGTCGGTCTAATTGTGCTGCGTCTTCGGTTGCATAGCCAGTATTGCTATATTCGTATATGTAATCACCTAAGTGCAGTACTGCATCCAAATCGCTTTGCTTAGCAATTTCGCCATACACATGAAAATACCCTGCAGGGTAATTTGCGCACGATACAACGGCTAGCTTCACTTGATCAATTTCACCAACAGGAAGTGTTTTACCTTGCCCGACAGGGGAAGTTTTACCGTGTGCATTAAAACGATAGTAATAAACGGTATTGGCATCGAGCCCTTGTAAATCAACTTTAAGGGTAAAGTCGGTGGTGTCACTTATGTTTGCTTCGCCATCGTGCACAATATTAGTAAAGCCTTTATCCGTGGCAGCTTGCCACTGTACTTTTAATGATTTAGTTGTTACATCGAGTGGGGTTACACGGGTCCAAATAATTAAGCTATCGCTAAGCGGGTCGCCGCTGGCGACACCGTGATCAAAGCTAACAGGTGTGTCGTCATTATCATCAAGCCTGCAACCTGTTAAACCAAGTGATAATACGGCAGCGCCAAACCCTGCTGCCGATGCTTTTAAAAAACTTCTCCGTGTAAATGCCATTGCTTTGTACCTGTTAAGTGTAAAAAGCAAAGTGTAGGCAATTTAGGTTACTTTTTTATGAAGCCGTTAAAAAACTTCACTTACTTGCGTTGCGTTACAGGTTATAACCGTTACGTTTTTGTATCCAACGCGAGTTAGCGCTTCTGCACCTAATGTGGCGCGGGCACCGCTGGCACAATGTAAGTAAATAGGGCGCCCTGCGTCTTTTTCTATTTCCATCAGCTTCATCTCTAGTAATCCACGTGGAATATTTATAGCGCCAGTTGCTGCTTTTGTAGCATGCTCTGCAGGTTCTCGCACATCAATAAGCAGCCCTTTATTTTGTTCAAGCTCTTGCTTTGCTTGCGCTGCATCAATACGGCGTTGGTTAGGTGTGATAATTTTTAGTAAATCAGGAATTGATGTAAGCATTAGTCTGTAAATCCTCTTTTTCGCAAAAAAGACATTAACGGGCACCACTTAGTGAAGGCTGATTGCACGAGGTTAATGCCAATGAATAACGTTAAAAATTGAAAGTTACTATCAACAAAGTAGCTTAAAAGCACAGAGATTGTAACGGCACTACCGCCAATTAAGAGTATGGCGTCACTTATTTTCATGGATGACCTTAATATTAGCATTGTCTAATGTTAATTATATTAGAACTTACTAATATAAAAGTCTATAATTAAAACACGCAAAATAACTAAGCATCACAATGAATATTGAACAACTTGCAGTAAACGCTCAGCAGGCAGAGCAATTTTTAAAATTGATGGCAAATAAAAACCGTTTAATGATTTTATGCAGTTTATTAAAAGGTGAACAAAGTGTAGGAGAGTTAAATCAAAATGTTCCGCTGGCGCAGTCTGCTTTATCTCAGCATTTAGCGAGTTTACGTAAAGCCCAGCTAGTGGCAACCCGCCGGGATGGACATACTATTTATTATTCGTTAATCGACCCAAAAGTTGAGTCGATTATTACGTTACTATACGAATGGTTTTGTAAGCAAAATACGGCTGAGTAATTTGCTTTAAATAAAAGTGGCAATCTCATCAAGCGACTTTTTATCAAGTGCATGGGTAGGTACAGTTGCATCGTCAGCGGGGTAGCCTGCAATAAGCAACATGTAAGGGCGTTCGTTGTCTTTGTCGCGTTTACATATATCGGTTAAAAAGCTCATTGGTTTTGGAGTATGAGTCAGTGTTGCTAAACCACTACGGTGCAGTGCTTGTATCAAAAAACCAGTCGCCAGCCCTACTGATTCATGCACATAATAATTGGTGTTTTTATCATCCGTATTCACACCGCCTTTTTTTTGACTAAACACTGCAATAAGCCAAGGCGCGTGTTCTAAATAGGGTTTATTGGCGTCGGTACCTAATGGCTTTAGTGCATCAAGCCACTCTTCTCCTGCTCTGCCTTCGTAAAAAGAACGCTCTAGTTTTTCGGCGGCCTCTCTTATTTGTTTTTTTACATCGATACTGTTTATAGCCACAAAGTGCCAGGGTTGGTGGTTTGCTCCACTAGGCGCGGTGCCTGCTGCTTTTATACATGCTTCAATTATATTTTTAGGGACTGGTCGGTCGCTAAAGCTGCGAATACTATGGCGGCGCTGGCTGGTTTGTAAAAATTCGTTTGCACGTTTTAGCATTTCATCGTGAGGGTATTCTATAAAGTCGTTTAGTGGCTGGCTTTGATGTTTTTGCATGGCTTTACGCTTCTTATAAAGTGTGTGTTTGGTTTTTATACCGACTGAATAAATGCGAGGCAAGTAATATCCTTTGTTTATTTATTGTTACAAAATTAACCGTGGTGTAACTTATGTTCCTTTTTTTAATGTGGTATAAAAAGCGCAATAAAAAAACTATTAAAATTCAAGGAAGTAAAAATGCTATCAATAACAGGGTTATCTAAAACCTACGATAATGGCGTACATGCACTACAAGGTGTTGATTTATCAATAGGAAAAGGGATGTTTGGGTTGCTTGGGCCAAATGGCGCGGGTAAATCGTCACTTATGCGCACTATTTCCACGTTGCAATCTGCCGATGCGGGTTCAATCACTTTTGATGGTATTGATGTTTTTAAAGACCCACAGGCTCTACGTCAACGTTTGGGTTATCTACCGCAAGATTTTGGTGTTTACCCTCGCGTTAGTGCTTACGACTTGCTAGATCATATGGCTGTTTTAAAGGGCATTCATAACAAAGGCGAGCGTAAAGAGTCGGTGGAAGGCCTGCTTGCACATACTAATTTATATCAACATCGCTCAAAAGCCGTAAGTGGCTTTTCGGGCGGTATGCGCCAACGTTTTGGTATTGCACAAGCCTTACTTGGCGACCCTGACTTACTAATCGTTGATGAACCCACCGCAGGGTTAGACCCTGAAGAGCGAAATCGTTTTCATAACCTATTAGTAAGCTTAGGTGAGCAAAAAGTCGTTATATTATCGACCCACATTGTTGAAGATGTAGCAGAGCTTTGCCCAAACATGGCCGTACTGGCCGGCGGCAAAATATTATTAGAGGGCAACCCAATAGCCCTTACCGATAAACTCCAAGGACAAATTTGGCGCAAAGCCATGAGCCAAGAAGAAGCACTAGAGATTGAACCGCAACTGCCTGTTATTTCAAAACGCTTATTTGCTGGGCAAACCATATTACATGTATTAGCCAATGAAGCCCCAGATGGTTTTGAGCTCAGCAGTGCAAACCTAGAAGACGTGTACTTTTCTACGTTGCTTAATCACCGTAATAGCCAAGTAGCATAAGGGGGCGCTATGTTTTTTAATATGCTCGCGTTTGAGCTGCGCTATTTTGTGCGTCAGCCTTCGTTTTATGTGACCTCATTAATCTTCTTTTTTATGGCATTTTTTATAAGCTCCAGTAGTAAGTTTCCGTTAGGCGGGGCTAATGTTCATATGAACTCGCCTTATACCATTATGGTTTTAACGGTTACCTTTTGTACGCTTGCTATGTTTTTAGTGGTTAACTTTGTTGCAAGCTCTGCGATTCGCAATAGTGAGACCAAAATGGATGAGCTGGTGTTTAGTAAGCCCGTTAACCCGCTTGCTTATCAATCAGGGCGCTTTTTTGGTGCTTACTTGGTTGTGCTCGTTGTTTTTTTAACTGTGCCATTAGGCGTGTTTTTAGGATCTCAATTTGGTTTGTTGGTTGGCTGGCTTGATAGTGAGCTAGTAGGCCCTAATAAGTTTATATATTACGCTGCGCCTTTTTTATATTTAGCCGTGCCAAGTTTATTGGTCCTCAGTGCTATTTTTAATAGTGTGGCGGTTTATTTTAAAACTATGATGGCGGTATATGTAACGGCCGTGCTGATCTACATAAGTTACCAATTGGCGAGTATCTATTTTGATGATTTAGCGTTTAGAAATATTGTTGTTTACGCAGACCCATTTGGCACAGGGTCGTTAATTGACTTAACCCGTTACTGGACTGTAAGTGATAAAAATACGGAAGTGTTAACGCTCTCGGGCGATTTTTTAATTAACCGTATTTTATGGGTAGCACTAAGCTTAGCGATGTTTTTTGGCCTCGGAAAGTTAGGTAATCGCGTAGTCACTAAAAAGCAGAAAAAGCAATTTGCTGTTTCTACGTTTGTAAAAAATAAACAAGCAGCACTTATTAGCAGCGCAAAAAACTACAAGTCAAAAGGGATCAATACGCAATCGCAATTAGTAATGCGCAGCTTATTTGAGCTTAAGCAGGTTATATTAAGTGCTCCTTTTATGATTTTAGCGGGTGTCAGTATTATTACGTTACTCGCACCACTTTTTGCGCCTATTGGCGCATATGGCACAACAGATTGGCCGCTCACACAAAACATGGTGGGCATTATTCAAAACGCCTCCGCTATATTTATGTTTATTATTATTGCTTATTACAGCGCAGAGCTGGTTTGGCGAGAACGTCACAGTGGTATGGGCGATATTGTTGACAGCTACCCGGTGCATAACAGTGTGTTTTGGGTATCTAAAATTATTGCGCTAATCACTGCAGTTTGTGGCCTTTATTTAGTAGGCATGATGTTTACCATTGCAGTGCAGCTATTTAAGGGGCAATTTAACCTAGAGCTTGGCCAGTACTTATTTAGGTTAGGCTACCTTACATTACTACCTTTAATTATGATGGCTATTTTGGCGTTCTTTTTACAAATAATTAGCCCTAATAAATACATAGGTATGGGCTTGTTTATTTTGTATTACATTGCTCAAATGGTAATGGGTGCTTACGGGTTTGAGCATCATATGTATCATTTTTCACAAAGCAGCAGCGTACCGTATTCTGATATAAACGGTTACGGGCATTTTTTACAAGGCGCACATTGGTATACCTTATATTGGGGTGCATTGAGTGTGTTTTTAGCTATTGTAGGGTTTGCTTTATGGCATCGCGGCCCATCGCAAACATTGCGTACGCGTTTATCTTTAGTGCGTTACAACATGTCTTTAAAAGGCCAGATTGCAGCGGTTATAAGTTTATTGGTATTTGTGGGCGCAGGTTATAACATTTATTACAACACCCGTGTAATCAATGAGTTTGTAACAAGTGATGATAACGAAGCGCTACAAGTAAGGTATGAGCAAGAGTTCTCACAATACAAAGACTTGCCACTGCCTATAATAACTGATGTTGATTTACACATTGATATTTATCCTAAAAAACGTGCTTTAAATGCCGTGGCTAAAATTAAGTTTACCAATACCGCAAACGAGCCAATAACCCGTGTGTTAATTAACGAGCCTAGCCAATCTAAAAGCTGGAATGTAAAAATGGCAGGTGGGAAAATAGTTGAGCGTTTAACCGATTTTGGCATGGTATGGTTTGAGTTTGAACAACCACTAATGCCTAACGAAGTGCGCGAAGGAGAGCTGTCTGTTATTCGTGAACACGACGGTTTTGTTGATAGAAGATCGGATACTCAGCTCGTGCATAACGGTACTTTTATAAATAATAGAGAATTACTACCGCGTTTTGGTTATCAAAAGTATTATCAAATTGCCGATAAATATGAGCGCCGTAAGCATGATTTACCCGAACTTGAACGCGCACATAAACTAGAAGACAGCCGTTTTTATACGCAAAATGAGTTTGGGCCTGCTAATGGGTTTATAAACTACAGAGCCATGGTAACCACCGATGAGTCGCAATTTGCTATTACACCCGGCTACTTAAAAAGTGAGAGTGTAAAAGACGGACGACGTACTTTTGTTTATGAAATGGATGCCCCTATTTTAAACTTTTATTCTGTGCTTTCGGCAGAGCTTGAAAGCAAAAAGGTTGAGCACAACGGTGTAAATATTGAGGTGTACTACCATAAAGATCATGCATGGAATGTTGACCGTATGATTGAGTCGGTACAAGACTCACTAGATTACTACACGCAAGCCTTTGGACCATATCAGCATAAGCAGTTACGTATTATTGAGTTTCCTAAGTACCGCTCGTTTGCGCAAAGTTTTGCCAATACGGTGCCTTACTCAGAAAGTATTGGCTTTATTACAGACCTAAGAGATGAGAGTAAAGTTGACTTACCTTACTATGTAACCGCACATGAAGTTGCGCACCAATGGTGGGGGCATCAAGTATCGGGGGCTAATGTAGAGGGCAGTGCCGTTATTTCTGAATCGCTTTCCCAATACAGCGCACTTATGGTGCTAAAAAAACGCTTTGGCGCCGAGAAACTTCGTAAATTTTTAAAGTACGAGTTAGATAAATATTTAATGGGCCGCACAGGCGAAGCCTTTGAAGAAATGCCGCTGTATAAAACGCAGGCTCAACAATACCTTCACTATAATAAAGGCTCAGTTGTGATGATGGCTTTGTATGACCGCTTAGGTGAAGAGCGCTTAAATGCCGCACTTAAAGCGTTTTTGAATGAGTTTAAATACCAATCAACCCCATACCCAACCACACTTGATTTACTTAGTTATTTAAAGCGAGATGCAACACAAGCTGAACAACGCTTTATAGATGATCAGTTTAAATACATAACGCTTTATGAGCTTGAAATGAAAGCAGTGTCGGTTACAGATGATGTTGATAGCAAAGGTTTTTATACAGTAACACTGAGCGTTGAAGCAACTAAGCAGCATGCCGATGGTCAAGGTGAAGAGACTGAGCAACCACTCGATGAGCTAATTGATATTGCATTATTTAGCGATGATCCTGAAAACTTACTCGCTGAAGACTTTGTTATTTACTCGCAAAAGCATCAAATAGTCTCTGGTACTAATACTATTGAGCTAAAAGTAAAAGAAAAACCAGTGTACGCAGGGGTAGACCCGTACATTAAGCTTGTTGATAAAGACAGTAAAAACAACCTCGCTAAGTTTTAACGATTAGCTACTAACTTGTAGGCCGCATTTAGTGCGGCCTTTTTTGTTTTAGCTAATGTGTATAACACTGACCCTCAATAATACTTAATTACTTCAAGGCTAAACGTGGCAGCTGGCTGCGTTAAAGCCTCAGGTTTAGAGCAACTAAATAGCTTACTTTGGCTAGGTTTCGCCACGTTTCTCTTGCCTCAGAGTAGATTAGTCAATTAAGCGAGTTGGCATTACGGGTAAATGATTTAACAGCATGGTGGTAGTGATTGATTAACTGGTGAACATGGAAGAGCGCATTAGTTCTAAACTTAGAGGGTGTTATGGGTATTTAGGCTGCCCTAAACGAGAAAAGGGCCAAAAGGCCCTTAGTGTTGCAGCAAGTAACACATTTTGTTTTAAAGCGTAAAGTCTACCGCGTAACCTACGTAAACTTTAACATCTGACTCATCCATGTCGGTGTCAGATACGCCAAAAGTAAAACCATCTTTTGATACAGAGATACCATAATCAATAATATTATCATCGCCTATAAAGTCGCCAGAGTAGTGGCCTAAGTGCAGCGCAACCTCAGTGCCATTACTGCCCACAGCAAAGCTGTAATCGGCATTTAGGTATAGCGAATCGCCAAAGTCGGTGCCATCACCATCTGCGGCTGAAGTGGCAAGGATTGCCGCACCAAAGGTGAAACCTCCTGTGCTGATGCTACCGTAAATCTCAGAGAAATCAGCATCTGCCTCAGAAGCTGCATCTGGGTAAGCGTAATAAATGTAACCTACATCGTAGCTAACTGTCTCATTAATATCACCGCCAAAGCCAGCGTATAGGTCTAGCTCATACGTCATTTCATCGGCCCAAGATGCATTTGAGACCCAAGTGCCTGCATAAAAGCCCGACTCGTTAGCGTAATCAATACCGCCAGAAATAGCAGCATCGCCCCCAGTTTGCTCTTGTCCACGCCATAAGTAGTTAGACGTAGCCGCTGCGTTTGCTGTTACTTCAGCATGTACAGCCGTTGACGTTAAAGATGTTGCACCCATTAATGCTATTGCGCTAATAGCGATGGTTTTTTTTAGTTTTAACATGTCCATTTCCCGTTATATGATTTTTTGCTCGCCAAGGTTTTTATTCTCTTATTGGCAACCCTTTGGCTAGCGGCGTTTTATTGTTTAACTGGAAATAGAAT
The DNA here is from genome assembly GCF_005886915.1 of Pseudoalteromonas sp. S3776. NCBI lineage: Bacteria > Pseudomonadati > Pseudomonadota > Gammaproteobacteria > Alteromonadales > Pseudoalteromonadaceae > Pseudoalteromonas > Pseudoalteromonas sp. S3776. The sequence continues at coordinate 101,934 of NZ_PNCU01000014.1, forward strand.
TGCACTGTATGTGCCAGCTCAAAATTATTTGGTTGAAACTGGTTTTTTGTTCTTTTATAACAAGATGTTAAAGGATTTTCGAAAAAGGAGGGAATGAGGGTGATAGTAAAGAAACGCACACTGCTGGTGCATAATTTAACCTAACTGCACCAGAAAAATACAGTTAGGTTAGGTAAAATTAGCCAAATATAGTGCGCATAAGACTAATTGTTTCGTTTACTCCGCGACCTTTTTGTACTTCGCTAATTATAGAGTCGCGTTTACTGCGAATGTGCTCTGGTATGTCATCGGCTGCAAGTGCGCGGTCTACAAGTATTTCGGCTGACTCTTTACCTCTACGCTGTGGTTTTCCCGCACTTGTTGTGCTGCGTTTAGGTTTGTTTAATAGCTTAATATAATTTGAGTTATCGGCCGTGTTGGCATCTGCATAGTAAAAAAAGCACGGTAATAGCGCTTTTATACTTACCAGTTGCGCTTCTAGTTCATTGCTGCCACTAGCCATTTTAAACCACGACATAGCATGAATGCTTTGTACTATATCTTGCCAGTAGCGCTCAAAGTCGCGGTTGTTTAATTTTGTAATACCTAAAGCTGCGCATAATGCATCAAGACGGCTATTACTAATTGGCGTAAATACATCTGGGCGGCGCATTGCTAATAAACGTGTAGCTGGGGCAAGGGTAGGTTTTTCATCACTGCCGTTAAAAGCAAGTAAATAAGCAACAACAAACTGTTGGTAATCAGCTTCGCTCACATTTCCTTCAAGCGGAATGTTAGCAAGTGCATCGTCAAACGCGCCAGGTAAGTCGGCTAGCATTTGATGAAAACCCTTTGCACTTTTTGTTGATGCAAACCATTCAACATCAAAGTTATAGGTGCTTGGGTCGAGCGTAGCAGTGTGTTTACCACTAAATGCCAGTAAATCCTCTGGGATCATGTCTTTTAATGCTTGCTCACGAATGGTGTGCAAATACGTGGTAAGGCGAAGCTGTTCTTCCAGTGCAATAAGTTCTTTATGTTGCTCTACAAACATACTAATAACAGGCCAAGGTGCTACACGTAGTGTTTTAAGCTGTAAAAAGCTAATTGCAGAGGTTAGCTGATCGTGCAGCTTTTTTAAAACGGGTAGCTGTTTTGGCTCTAGTAAGTCGTAATTTATGCGGTCTTTACTTGCACTTAGTAGCTCATAACACCAGCCTAAAAAATCCTCTGGGTGGTTTTCTACTTTCACGGCCATTAGGTTTAGGCTTAGTTCTGAAGCTTGCTTCAAGATGTTTTGGTAAATTTGACTTTCTTGTTCGCCTAACGCCATTTTTGACGGTGAAATTAGCAGTTTTTTCATGCCTTGTAGAGTCTCCGAGTAGATACATTTTTTAGCTGCTTTATTTTAGCGCAAATACGCCAATAGCAACAGGGCCGTGCATCATACCTAACAATTCAAGGGATGCAATGTTGTAGGGCTTAATACTTGGCTAGATTTAAATTTGATGAGCTTTACTTTTAGTCACCAATTTCGCAAAGTTTACTTTTAAGCATAAATTCATCTCAAATTAAATAAATTACAATAAACAGCTTTTTTGTCGCAACGACAATGATTTTAAAGCTAACACTCGCTATGATAAGAACATTATTTGCACGTTTGAAAGGATGATCATGAAGACCTTACTCAAAATTGTTGGTGTAATACTCTTACTTTGTATTGCGTTAATTATTGCCGCTCCGTTTTTAATTCCAACTGATACTATTTTTAATAAAGTATTTGAACAGGTTGAAAAAACAACAGGGCGCACACTTACTATTAAAGGTGATAAAACGCTTAGTGTATTTCCTGCATTAAAGTTAGAGCTTAACGATGTGCACTTTGCAAACATGCAGACAGGCTCGCGCGACGACATGGCCAGTATGGAGCAATTAGCTGTGCATATACCCTGGTTATCGTTATTTGGTGGTGAGTTTAAACTTGATAAGTTTGTTATTAACGAGCCCAATATTTTATTAGAAACCGATAAAAACGGTAAAGCTAACTGGCAGTTGTTTGATGCTGTAGCAGCGCAGCCGCAAGAGCAAACTCAATCTGGTGAGGCTGTTAAGCTACCAGAGAATTTTGATATAGAGCTAGGTGAAGTGGCTATTTACGGCGGTACATTTACTTACCTAGATGGGCAAACTGGCGCTAAACAGCAAATTAGTGACCTAGAGCTGGCTATTTTATTACCATCACTGCGTAAAACATTAGAGATCAAAGGCGGCATTACATATATGCAAGAGCGCTTTGAGCTAGATGTAAAACTTGATACGCCAGCAAAGGCTATTGAAGGTGCGATGTTTGAGGTTACTCAAAGCGTAGACTCTCGCTTGGTCGACCTTACTTTTAACGGCAATATTGCGCAACAAGGAAAAGATATAAAAGGTGAGTTAGCGCTCAGTGGTGATTCTGTTAAAGAGCTAGCAACTTGGCAGGGAGTAGACTTAAACGCCAAAGAAAATACATTTAATGCGTTTAGCGTAAACGGCAAAATGCACCTTATAAATGATACGTTTAACCTAGAAGAGCTGATTGCTACCCTAGATGAATTAGAGATTAAAGGTAAAAGTGAAGTTAACTTAGGAAATAAACTAGCGGTTAATGCCGACATAGACCTAGGTATGCTTGATCTAAATCCATACTTACCGGAGGCAGTAGCCAAGCAGCAAGCGCCGCAAAGCGAAGAACCTAAAGCCGCACAGCCGATTGCTTGGGACGATACTAAAATTGATTTAAGCGCATTAAATGCACTTAATGCTAATGTAGTTATTCGCTCAAGCGGTTTAAAAGCGAATGATATTAAGCTCGGTGCGAATCAATTGACAGTCGACTTAAACAACAGCGTTGCTAAATTAAGTTTAGATAGCTTTAAAGCCTATGAGGGCACCGGTAAAGGGGTCATTAATATAAATGCGCAGCAAACACCGTATAAAATAAGCACAAATTTTGATTTAGCCGACATAGACGCGCAACCGTTACTCACAGATGCAGCTGGCTTTGATAAACTTATGGGTAAAGGGTCATTAAATTGGAACTTAACTACGACTGGCCAAAGTCAAAAAACCTTTATTGATGGATTAAACGGCAAGATTGGCTTTGAATTTGCTGATGGGGCTGTTAAGGGCGCAAACATCGCTGAAATGGTTCGTAAAGGCAAAGAGCTTATTACAGGTAACTTGGGCGCTGTAAGCGAGGGCTTAGATACGGGCTTTGAAGAATCTGAGCAAACAGATTTTTCTGCGCTCACCGGTAGCTTTAATTTTACGAATGGCGTGGGACATAATAACGACCTATCCCTGATGAGCCCACTTATCCGTATTACAGGTGAGGGCGATGTAGATTTACCTAAAACCAATGTTGATTATCGGTTAGTGACAGGTATTGTTGATTCAATTGAAGGACAAGGCACTACAGATGACAGCACGGGCTTTAAAATCCCACTGCGAATAAAAGGCCCATTCCATGACGTTGGCTTTAAGCTAGATGTAAGCAATGCACTTAAAGATAAAGCAAAGCAAAAGCTAGACGATGCCAAAGAAAAAGCAAAAGAGAAAGCCAAGGACAAGGTTAAAGATAAACTAAAAGGCTTATTTGGCTAAAGCTAATAAGCAACCACAAATAAATAATTAAGGCGCTATTAGCGCCTTGATTGTTTTATAACCACTTGTAAAATAGCTACATAGCGGTTTTTACTCAGTTTTAATATGGCCTTCACTCAAATTAATTAAAAAATAACCTACCACTCACTAGCCAATGCTGGTACAATTGCCCGCCCTTAAGAGACAACTCCGTTGTTTTTAGAGTGGGATTTAATCGAAGTGCCTTGATTTTAAACAAATTTAAGGCAAGTTGTAATTACTACACCGGAGGTCATTAACATGATCCAAATGCAAACTCAGCTGGAAGTTGCTGATAACAGCGGCGCTCGCAAAGTGCAGTGTATAAAAGTCCTTGGTGGTTCACACCGTCGCTATGCGGCAGTTGGCGATATCATTAAAGTTTCTGTGAAAGAAGCTATTCCTCGCGGTAAAGTGAAGAAAGGTGATGTTAAAAACGCGGTAGTTGTGCGTACCAAAAAAGGCGTTCGTCGTCCGGACGGTTCTCTGATCCGTTTCGATAGCAATGCGGCTGTTATCTTAAATGATAACTTGCAGCCAATTGGTACTCGTATCTTCGGCCCTGTGACTCGTGAGCTTCGTAATGACAAGTTCATGAAAATTGTTTCACTAGCCCCAGAAGTACTGTAAGGAGTCTATCATGGCAGCAAAAATCCGTCGTGATGACGAAGTAATCGTACTAGCAGGTAAAGACAAAGGTAAGCGCGGCAAAGTGCTTTCAGTTGTTACCGAGTCTGGTCGAGTATTTGTCGAAGGCATTAACTTAATCAAGAAACACCAAAAGCCGGTTCCACAATTGAACCAAGCTGGCGGCATTGTTGAGAAAGAAGCGTCTATCGACGTATCAAACGTTGCGATCTACAACTCGGAAACGAGTAAAGCAGATCGTGTAGGTTTCAAGATTGAAGATGGTAAGAAATTACGTATCTTTAAATCTACTGGTAAAACTATCTAATAGTTGGAGTAGAATGATGGCGAAACTGCATGAAGTATATAAAGACAAAGTAGTTGCTGAGCTTCAAGAGAAGTTTGGTTTCAGCTCTGTCATGCAAGTCCCTCAGATCGAAAAGATCACATTAAATATGGGCGTGGGCGAAGCCCTAGCTGACAAGAAGATTTTAGATAACGCTGTAGCGGATCTAGAAGCTATCTCTGGTCAGAAACCTTTAATCACTAAAGCACGCAAATCTGTTGCTGGCTTTAAAGTGCGTGAAGGCTACCCAATTGGCTGTAAAGTAACCTTACGCGGCGAGCGTATGTGGGACTTTTTTGAGCGTTTGGTATCAATCGCTATCCCACGTATCCGTGACTTCCGTGGTGTGAGTGCTAAGTCTTTTGATGGACGTGGTAACTACAGCATGGGCGTACGTGAACAAATCATCTTCCCAGAAATTGATTACGATAAAGTAGACCGTGTACGCGGTATGGATATCACAATCACAACTTCTGCGAAATCTGATGAGGAAGGCCGTGCGTTGTTAGAAGCGTTTAACTTCCCATTCAAGAAATAAGGGTAGGGTTATGGCAAAGAATTCTATGAAAGCGCGCGAAGCAAAGCGCACTAAACTAGTTGCTCAGTACGCTGAAAAGCGTGCAGCACTAAAAGCTATCATCAGCGATGTTAACGCATCAGAAGATGATCGTTGGGACGCGGTACTTAAGCTTCAAGCTTTACCACGTGATTCTAGCCCTGCACGTCAACGTAATCGTTGTAACATTACGGGCCGCCCACATGGTTTCCTTCGCAAATTCGGCATGAGCCGTATTAAAGTTCGCGAAGCAGCTATGCGCGGTGAAATTCCTGGCCTTAAAAAGGCTAGCTGGTAATAGTATCACGGGAGTAAGACTATGAGCTTGCAAGATCCTATCGCGGATTTGTTCACACGTATCCGTAACGGTCAATCAGCGAAGAAAGTATCTGTAACGATGCCAACTTCAAAGCTGAAAGTAGCAGTAGCTAAAGTATTAAAAGACGAAGGTTACATCGCAGATTTCGCAGTAAACAGCGAAGCGAAACCTGAGCTTTCTATCGAGTTGAAATACTTCGAAGGCAAAGCTGTAATTGAAAATATCCAGCGTGTTAGCCGCCCTGGTCTACGTATCTATAAGAAACGTGACGAATTACCTAAGGTAATGGGTGGTCTTGGTATCGCTATCGTATCAACTTCTAAAGGCCTAATGACAGACCGCGCAGCACGTAGTGCTGGTGTTGGTGGTGAAATCATTGGCTTTGTAGCTTAATCGGAGGGGAACTATGTCTCGCATAGCAAAGGCACCAATCAATGTTCCTGCCGGTGTAGAAGTTACATTAAAAGGCCAGGACATCACAGTTAAAGGCAAAAACGGTGAATTAACGCGTACTATCAACGATGCAGTTGAAGTACAACTTAATGACAACGTTATTACAACTTTACCTCGTGAAGGCGTAGCTAATGCATGGGCACAAGCAGGTACTGCTCGCGCTCTTATCAACAACATGGTTGTTGGTACGCATGAAGGTTACGAGAAGAAACTTCAGTTAGTAGGTGTTGGTTACCGTGCAGCAGCTAAGGGTAAAGTTTTAGACTTAACACTTGGTTTCTCGCACCCAGTTAATTTCGAAGTTCCTGAAGGAATTACGATTGAAACTCCAAGCCAAACAGAAGTTCTAGTTAAGGGCGTAGATAAGCAGTTAGTTGGTCAAACAGCTGCTAACATTCGTGCATACCGTAAACCTGAGCCTTACAAAGGTAAAGGTGTTCGTTACGCAGATGAGAATGTACGCCGTAAAGAGGCTAAGAAGAAGTAAGGTAAGACGATGGATAAAAAAACAGCTCGTCTACGTCGTGCTAAACGCACTCGTAGAAATTATATTGAACAAGGCACAACGCGTCTTGTTATCCACCGCACGCCACGTCACATTTACGCTCAAGTAGTTAATGCTGAGGGTACTGTACTGGCTGCTGCTTCTACTGTTGAGAAAGCTATTAGCGAAACAGTTAAAGGCACAGGCAACGTTTCAGCTGCACAAGCAGTTGGTAAAGCGGTTGCAGAACGTGCGGCTGACAAAGGCATCGAAAAGATTGCTTTTGATCGCAGTGGCTTTAAATATCACGGCCGTGTGAAGGCGCTAGCTGATGCTGCGCGTGAAGCCGGTTTGCAATTCTAGGAGTAGACAATGGCTAACGTAGAAGCAAAGCAACAACAGCCTGATTTAGCTGAAAAGCTAATCGCGGTAAACCGTGTGTCTAAAGTAGTTAAAGGTGGTCGTATCTTTAGCTTCACTGCACTAACTGTAGTTGGTGATGGCGCAGGTAAAGTAGGTTTTGGTTATGGTAAAGCACGTGAAGTTCCAGCTGCTATTCAAAAAGCAATGGAAAAAGCACGTCGCAACATGATCAATGTAGACCTAAATGGCAACACATTACAGCATCCTGTTAAAGGACGTCATGCTGGCTCACAAGTGTTCATGAAACCAGCATCAGAAGGTACTGGTATCATCGCAGGTGGTGCTATGCGTGCAGTACTAGAAGTTACTGGTGTGCAGAACGTACTTTCTAAATGTTACGGTTCTACCAACCCGATCAACGTAGTACGTGCAACGATTCAAGCTCTAGAGAACATGAACTCTCCAGAGTCAATCGCTGCTAAACGTGGTCTGCGCGTAGACGAAATTCTGGGGTAACCATGGCAAATAAAACTGTAAAAGTAACACAAGTAAAGAGCTCTATCGGTCGTTTACCGAAGCATAAAGCTACATTACGCGGTCTTGGTTTACGTCGTATCAACCACACTGTTGAGTTAGAAGACACAGCATGTGTACGTGGTATGATCAACCGAGTTTCTTACATGGTAAAGGTAGAGGGTTAATTTCATGCATTTGAATACACTTTCACCTGCTGCAGGTTCTAAAACTGCTCCAAAACGTGTTGGTCGTGGTATCGGTTCTGGTCTTGGTAAGACTGGTGGCCGTGGTCACAAAGGTCAAAAATCACGTTCTGGCGGTAAAGTACGCGTTGGTTTTGAGGGCGGTCAAATGCCTATGCAACGTCGTCTACCTAAATTTGGTTTCACTTCACGCAAATCGTTAGTATCTGCAGAAGTAAACCTTTTTGAAATCGCTAAAGTTGAAGGCGATGTGGTAGACCTAAACGCGTTACAAGCAGCTGGTCTAGTTAAAAAGAACGTTCTGTTCGTTAAAGTTGTTAAATCTGGCGAAGTTTCACGCGCTGTTACCGTTAAAGGCCTTAAGGCTTCTAAAGGTGCTCGCGAAGCTATTGAAGCTGCCGGAGGCAAGGTAGAAGACTAAGGAAGTACTGATGGCTAAACCAGGTCAAGATACACAAAGTGCACAAAGTGGACTTTCGGAATTGAAGCGTCGATTACTATTTGTTTTAGGTGCTATCATTATTTACCGTCTAGGTTCATTTGTGCCAATCCCTGGGATTGACGCCGCTGTACTTGCCGATTTCTTCGAGCAACAAAAGGGCACCATTGTTGAGATGTTCAACATGTTTAGCGGTGGTGCGCTTGAGCGAGCTTCAGTGTTAGCACTGGGTATTATGCCGTATATCTCGGCTTCGATTATTACGCAACTATTAACGCATATGTATCCTCCGTTTATAGAGCTTAAGAAAGAAGGTGAGCAAGGGCGTAAAAAAATTAGCCAGTACACACGCTATGGCACGCTTGTGCTTGCTACTATCCAATCAATCGGTATTGCGACTAGCTTACCGGGCATGATGGAAGGGTTAGTTGTTAACCCTGGTATCGGTTTCTACTTCACCGCTGTGGTGAGTTTGGTTACAGGTACTATGTTCCTAATGTGGTTGGGCGAGCAAATAACTGAACGTGGTATCGGTAACGGTATCTCAGTTCTAATATTTGTTGGTATTGTAGCTAACCTGCCGTCTGCTATTGGTTCGACAGCCGAAATGGCGCGCCAAGGTGATTTGAATGTTTTTGTACTGTTGATGGTTGCGGTTATAGTATTCGCTGTTACTTATCTTGTAGTGTTTTTCGAACGTGGGCAACGTCGTATCGTTGTTAACTACGCTAAACGCCAACAAGGTCGTCAAGTATTTGCTGCTCAAAGCACGCATTTACCACTAAAAGTAAATATGGCGGGTGTTATTCCACCAATCTTTGCTAGCAGTATAATTCTGTTCCCTGGTACAATTGCAAGCTGGTTCGGCCAGGGTGAAGGTCCGGTCGCTGATGTGCTACAAGCTATTGCAACAACGTTGACTCCTGGTCAACCTTTGTATGCGATGGTATTAGCTGCAGCTATCATCTTCTTCTGCTTTTTCTACACAGCGTTGGTTTTTAACCCGCGTGAAACAGCAGACAACCTGAAGAAATCTGGCGCATTTATCCCAGGTATTCGTCCAGGTGAGCAGACATCTAAATACATTGATAAAGTGATGACACGCCTGACATTGGCAGGTGCTTTGTATATAACCTTTATCTGTCTGGTGCCCGAATTCATGACTATGGCATGGCAAACGCCATTCTATTTCGGCGGTACATCAATTTTGATTATCGTTGTAGTAATCATGGACTTTATGGCACAAGTACAGACTCACCTGATGTCACATCAGTATGATTCTGTGCTGAAAAAAGCGAACCTTAAAGGCTACGGCCGATAAGGTCAGTTTACGGAGTTGAGCAATGAAAGTACGTGCTTCCGTTAAGAAAATATGCCGTAACTGTAAAGTTATTAAACGTGCTGGTGTAGTACGCGTAATTTGCAGTGAGCCTAAGCATAAGCAAAGGCAAGGCTAAGTAAACAGTCGTGCAGGCTGAGATTTCTCGGCCTGTGTTTTTAGTTGTGATTTGGTCTTCGTTTGAGTATCCTTACGGGCTTTTCAAACTTTTGATTACCAAATTCAAATATAGGAGATGTGTTAGTGGCCCGTATCGCTGGCATTAACGTCCCTGATCATAAACATGCAGTTATTGGTTTAACAGCAATTTATGGCATAGGTAAGACTCGCTCTAAGGCTATCTTAGAAGCGACTGGTATCGCCGAGACCACAAAAATCGGTGAACTTTCAGACGAAACTCTTGACGTACTGCGTGATGCAGTTGGCAAGTACACTGTAGAAGGTGACCTTCGTCGTGAAGTTACTCTAAATATCAAGCGCCTTATGGACCTTGGTTGTTTCCGTGGCCTACGTCACCGTCGCTCTTTACCACTACGTGGTCAAAGAACAAAGACTAACGCGCGTACCCGTAAGGGTCCTCGTAAGCCTATTAAGCGATAAGGGGATAGTATTATGGCTAAGACACCAATTCGTCGTAAAAAGGTTAAAAAGCAAGTTGCTGATGGTATGGCTCATGTTCATGCGTCTTTCAACAACACTATTGTAACAATTACCGACCGTCAAGGTAATGCATTATCATGGGCAACTGCCGGTGGTTCAGGTTTCCGTGGTTCACGTAAATCTACACCATTTGCTGCTCAGGTTGCTGCAGAGCGTGCAGGTACTGCTGCTCAAGAATACGGTTTAAAAAATCTAGAAGTTTTCATTAAAGGTCCAGGTCCAGGTCGTGAATCTGCTGTACGTGCTTTGAATGCTGCTGGTTACCGTATCACCAACATTACTGACGTGACGCCAATACCACATAATGGTTGTCGTCCACCGAAGAAACGTCGCGTTTAACAATAGGTTAGGAGAAATAACATGGCAAGATATTTGGGCCCTAAGCTCAAGCTGAGTCGTCGTGAAGGTACTGACCTGTTCCTTAAGAGCGGCGTAAGAGCTATCGACTCTAAGTGTAAACTTGAGACTGCACCTGGTCAGCACGGCGCTCGTAAAGGTCGCTTATCTGATTACGGTTTACAATTACGTGAAAAGCAAAAAGTACGTCGTATTTACGGTGTATTAGAAAAGCAATTCCGTAATTACTACAAAGAAGCTGCTCGCCTTAAAGGTAATACAGGTGAAAACTTGTTACAGCTTTTAGAGCAACGTTTAGACAATGTTGTATATCGCATGGGTTTTGCTAGCACACGCGCTGAAGCACGTCAGTTAGTAAGCCACAAAGCGATTTTAGTTAATGGTCGTGTTGTGAATATTCCTTCATACGTAATTACTCCAGAAGATACTGTAGTAATCCGTGAGAAGTCTAAAACACAAGCACGTATCATCGCTGCTCTAGAGTTGGCTGAGCAACGTGAAAAGCCGACTTGGGTTGAAGTTGACGGTAAGAAATTGGAAGGCAGCTTTAAGCGCCTACCTGAGCGTTCAGATCTGTCTGCGGACATTAATGAACAACTAATCGTCGAACTTTACTCTAAGTAAAGTTAAGAGTTAAGAGAGGATAAAATGCAGGGTTCTGTTACAGAATTTCTAAAACCAAGGTTAGTCGATATCGACGCTATCAACCCAACGCGTTCTAAAGTAGTTTTAGAACCACTAGAGCGTGGCTTTGGTCATACTCTGGGTAATGCCTTACGCCGTATACTGTTATCATCTATGCCTGGATGTGCAGTAACTGAAGTTGAAATCGACGGTGTATTGCATGAGTACAGCGCGAAAGAAGGCGTACAAGAAGACATCATTGAAATACTACTAAACCTAAAAGGTCTAGCAGTAACGTTAGAAGGCAAAGATGAAGTTTTTCTGACCCTGACTAAATCTGGTGTAGGCCCTGTGACTGCGGCTGATATTCAGCACGATGGCGATGTAACAATTGCTAATCCAGATCACGTTATTTGTCATTTAACGACAGATAGCAGCGAGATCAGCATGCGTATTCGTGTTGAGCGTGGTCGTGGTTATGTGCCGGCATCTAGTCGTTTATCCTCTGATGACGATGAGCGTCCAATTGGTCGATTGCTGCTTGATGCATCATTCAGCCCAGTTGAACGTATTGCGTACTCGGTTGAATCAGCCCGTGTTGAGCAACGTACAGACTTAGACAAGTTAATCATTGATATGGAAACAAACGGTACTTTAGATCCTGAAGAAGCGATCCGCCGTGCGTCTACTATCTTAGCTGAGCAATTAGATGCATTCGTAGATTTACGTGATGTAACTGAGCCAGAAGAGAAAGAAGAGAAGCCAGAATTCGATCCTATTCTACTTCGTCCAGTTGATGATCTTGAACTAACAGTACGTTCAGCAAACTGTTTGAAAGCCGAGCAAATTCAATATATCGGTGATTTAGTTCAGCGCACTGAAGTTGAGCTTCTTAAAACGCCTAATCTAGGTAAGAAGTCTCTAACTGAAATAAAAGACGTGCTAGCTTCACGTGGTCTTTCTCTAGGCATGCGCCTAGAAAATTGGCCGCCTGCAAGCCTAGCTGAATAATCTAAATCACTATATTAGTTTAGTTAGAAGGATAGGGTCATGCGCCATCGTAAGAGTGGTCGTCAATTAAACCGTAACAGTAGCCATCGTAAAGCGATGTTCAGCAATATGGCAAGTTCTTTGGTGAAACATGAAATCATCAAAACTACTTTGCCTAAAGCGAAAGAGTTACGCCGTGTAATTGAACCTTTAATCACACTGGCTAAGACTGACAGTGTAGCAAATCGCCGTTTAGCGTTTGCTCGCACGCGTGATAATGAAGTAGTTGGTAAATTGTTCAGCGAAATCGGTCCTCGTAATACAGACCGTCCTGGTGGTTACACTCGTATTCTTAAGTGTGGCTTCCGTGCTGGTGATAATGCACCAATGGCTTATATTGAACTAGTGGGTCGCCCAGCGACTAACGAAGAAGTTCAAGAAGACGCGCAGTCTGCAGAGTAAGTCTTTAAAGAGACACCAAAAAGCCGAGCTTATGCTCGGCTTTTTAATACCAAAAATTTGATAAACAAATTGTTTGAGTTATTCTATCTACTTATCTACTTATCTACTTATCTACTTATCTACTTATCTACTTATCAATTTTAAGAATTTTTAGCTTAAGAAATGAATGGGCCTATTTATTAAGCTTTAATAATACTTATAAACTTATTTATTAGAGTTTTACTTAATGGTTAAGTTATAAATAAGCACAATCACAGCATTCATTTACATAAAAGCACTACTATAATCTAAATAAAGGCTACTTTTAGTTGTGTTTTTGAGCGTTTAGCTCAAATACGCAGCGAACAGTCATTTATTTCAAGTTTTCTTCAAAAAAGGGTTGATCTGTTTTCGGATCTCCCTATAATGCGACCCCACTGAGACGGCAGAGCGCAACGCATAGCGAGGCACGAGCTAATCAGTGAGTCGAGTAAAACTTAGTTTTAAAAACTTTCAAGTTTAACAAAATTAAGTGTTGACAAAAAAATAGGAAAGCGTAACATGCGCAGCCCTAGCGAGATAAAGCAACGCGCTTTAATCGCAAC
>NZ_PNCU01000139.1:0-305 GCF_005886915.1 Pseudoalteromonas sp. S3776
GGGGGGGGGGGGTGGGGGGGGGGGGGGGGGGGTGGGGGGGGGGGGGGGGGGGGGGCGGGGGGGGGGGGGGGGGGGGTGGGGGGGGGGGGGGGGGGGGGGGGGGGGGGGGGGGGGGGGGGGGGGGGGGGGGGGGGGGGGGGGGGGGGGGGGGGGGGGGTGGGGGGGGGGGGGGGGGGGGGCGGGGTGGGGGGGGGGGGGCGTGGCGGGGGGCGGGGGGGGGGGGGGCGGGGGGGGGGGGGGGGGGGGGGCGGGGGGGGGGTGGGGGCGGGGGGGGGGGTGTGGGGGGGGGGGGGGGGGCGGGCGGG
>NZ_PNCU01000140.1:0-459 GCF_005886915.1 Pseudoalteromonas sp. S3776
AATATTTTGTTAAATTACCTAACCCAAGTGTTAGTTAAAAGCCAGAGCGAACGCCTTATAATCGGGTAGCCGGAGGTCTCTAACCTCCAGCCCCCACAACACCCTGCATGCGGCTCCGCACAGGGCGTTTCATCAAGAATGGTGAAGCTTGATCCATCCGTCACGCAGTGAGTACAGCCCCTGTGATTTTAGATACGCATTCGATAGTGCCTGATTGATCCCCGGCGTTTTCGAGCTTCTCCAGGGGCCTTTGCTGGTTCGTCCGCATCCAACGGCTGTCCTTATATCAACGCCAAGACTTTTCAGCTTGTCTATTTTGGTGCGCGGCCTGCGCCACTGTCGCCAGTAGGCCATCCGTATTCTGCGACGTATCCAGTTATCCAGATCGCAGCAGAGCTGGTAGCAATTGGCGATACCAAAATAGTGAATCCAGCCCCGGAGGTATTGGCTGGCCTTGAA
>NZ_PNCU01000141.1:0-210 GCF_005886915.1 Pseudoalteromonas sp. S3776
TTGGAAGGTGTTAACCAAGTGTCGCTTAATGAGGCTCTGGCTTCAGGGTTTATCACTGAGTACGATTACATCACGCCTTATGTCAATGACCTGGAAAATGTCATCGATATGGAGGCTATTCGCAAGGCGGGCATTAAGATTGGTGTCGATCCACTGGGCGGTTCCGGCTTGTATTACTGGGAGCCCATTGCGAAGCGTTATGGGCTGGAT
>NZ_PNCU01000142.1:0-209 GCF_005886915.1 Pseudoalteromonas sp. S3776
AGTAAAAGACTCAGATTACGTATGTATATATTTAGCATAGATTCCTATTAAGTAAGCATGAATAACTGTTCACTGTAGGGCTAGGACTAAATAGCTTAGCTTTTTAAATGTTACCTATAGTTCCATACAGCTCTATATATAACGAAATCGGGCAGGGTTTTGGTATTTACCGCCAAGTTTAGTTTTAGAACGTAACTCATTCATTTACA
>NZ_PNCU01000143.1:0-325 GCF_005886915.1 Pseudoalteromonas sp. S3776
CATATGACGACCAGTGGGGTCGGTGTAATAGAGAGTAACGAGGTTGATTCCCTTCACTACCCGATGGTGTTTTCCTGACCAAAAGTGGCTAACCAAAGCCACAGAGTTGCTATAGGGTTTATCGAGAACACTGTCATCAACACTCAGGGTGCCACCAACAGGACATAAGTCTTGAATCGCCTCATCGAACATATCTTTTGGTTGGTAATCCTCGCGGTGAAGAAAGCGGTTAGCGCTATCGTGAGAAATACCGGTCACCTCTGCCAACCTTGTGCAGGTTGATGATTTTGGTTCACTTATCAAAAAGCCCATGTATTGTGAAAGG
>NZ_PNCU01000144.1:0-217 GCF_005886915.1 Pseudoalteromonas sp. S3776
TTTGACTGGCTGCACCTGCAAAAGTTCCCTGTGCAACCTCTCAAGAGAATAAACGGCGGACCAGGACGCAGCAGCAGCCTGATTCAGGCGCTCATGGCTGTTTATTGCACTCAGACCTTTTACACCAGCATCATAACCACCTAGAATTGCAGGCTTCCCGTTCGCGGACCATTAGAACAGAGATTACGGTAACCCTATGGTTGTACTGCATACCAAT
>NZ_PNCU01000145.1:0-331 GCF_005886915.1 Pseudoalteromonas sp. S3776
GAGATAAATCGTTTCAGACTTCAATAGGCGTATCTGGCAGGTTTCCCCACTCTGACCAGGAGCCATCGTAAGCTCTAATAGAGAATCCCAGAGACTTACCCACCAGATAGGTGAAGCCAGAACGGTGATGACTTTGACAGTGAGTAATCACGTTCTTATCCCGGGTGATGCCCAGTTGCTCAAGAATGTCAGCTATGTCGCTGCGAATTCTTAGATTGCGCTCATGATCCATGGCCAGAGTCCATTCAAGGTTCACGGCACCAGGAATGTGACCAGCCCTTTGCGAGAAAACTTTTTCGCCCCGGTATTCACCAGCCGACCGGGCATCCCA
>NZ_PNCU01000146.1:0-348 GCF_005886915.1 Pseudoalteromonas sp. S3776
AATGTGGACGCGGGGCTTGCGAACCCGCTTAAGTTTGTCGTGGATGCTGTCAGACATGATCATCTTCCTTTCTTATTGCGAAATTTTTTCTCATCTTCTCTTTTTGATTCTCCAGAGGATGAAAAACTTTCCTTTGTTCACGCTGTTGTTATTTGAGTGTTGCATCGTTAGTGATGAACACGACTTCCATTACAGGCTCTCGGCCTTTTTATTGTTCAATTTTCTTTTCAGATTCATGATTGAAAAGAAAATGAATACGAACTGACGGTGATGGCTTTACCAGCCCACATCATTGCTTTGAGTTTCGTTTGACCCTCCCCAACCATCATCGTTTTCAACGGATTCGTC
>NZ_PNCU01000147.1:0-243 GCF_005886915.1 Pseudoalteromonas sp. S3776
ATTTGTTAATACAATTTCATACGTGGCTATACAACGCAACTAATGCTGGCATAACGATAGAGCAACTCAATAACCCTATGCCTTTAAAGGAATGAGGTGAGATATGGCAGATCAAGCTCAGGATAGCCTGAATAAGTTTGAGACATGGGTTTCTACTCAATCTAATGCTGATTTTGTCGCTATTGCAAGAGGGGCAAAGCTCGCCAGAGGCGAGGTTTCCAAGGGTGTAGGTGTTACTCGTTC
>NZ_PNCU01000148.1:0-321 GCF_005886915.1 Pseudoalteromonas sp. S3776
ATAAAAAACGCGCGTGAAAAAGGCCTGTTTGACTGGTTAATGGACCAGGATGCCGATGTCATCTGTTTGCAGGACATCCGTGAGGATGAGTTTGCAATGGAGGAAGATCAGTATCAGCTTGATGGATACTTCTGTTATGCCTATGGCGGCTATGACAGGAAAGATCGTGGTGGTGTAGCGATTTATACACGTCAGGCTCCAAAAGCCATTATCAGTGGTCTCGGTTTTCCTGAGGCCGATGAAACAGGACGGTATATTCAGGCTGACTTTGACAAGATCAGTATTGCCAGTATGTATGTTCCTGAAGGTCATGATGCTGCC
>NZ_PNCU01000015.1:0-226956 GCF_005886915.1 Pseudoalteromonas sp. S3776
CTTAAGAACTAAGCTATGAACTAGTTATAAGTTTTATCCTATATCTATTAAGGATTCATCCGGTAATGAATGGGTTTATGAAAATGGAGAGAAGATTCTTAAACCACAAAAACCGATAATAGATGAGCTACCTTCATTAAATACTTACAGTCTCCGAATCTTAAAAAAAAGTCGTAAACCTAAAACTACGGGATCGTTACCTATAGGAGGCTCTCTTCCAAAGGTAATAAATTTAAAAAGCTAACAAGTCATTAAACAGGGACAATGCTAACAGTTGGCTCGGTTTCGCTTCGCTACACATTTTAGCCAACAATTATCAGCCCCTTGACAGAAAATAAAATAGACACCCATCTTAAATTTTGCTCTTTTTAAAATTGAAGACTACGTTTTAATCAGTGTAAAAAACGAGCTGGGTGTCTTATGGCAATTGCAAGAAAGCGACAAGTAAGTTTGGTTGATACAAAATACTACCATTGTATTTCACGGTGTGTTCGTCGTGCTTTTTTGTGTGGAGAAGACCGTTTTACTGGTCAATCTTACGAGCATCGACGAGGGTGGGTTGAGGATAAGTTGCTTGAATTAGCTAAGGTATTTTGTATCGACGTGTGTGCTTATGCCGTTATGAGTAATCACACGCACTTAGTACTGTATGTAGATGATAAAAAAGCGAATAGGCTAAATGATAAAGCGATTATTATTCGCTGGCATAAACTCTGTAAAGGCACATTGTTAACACAAAAATACATACAGGGTGAAAAGCTAAGTAAAGTTGAACTTATCTTTTTTAATCAAACAGTAAAGCAATACCGAGAGCGCCTATCAAGTATCAGCTGGTTTATGCGGTTGTTAAATGAAAACATTGCTCGCAGAGCAAATAAAGAAGATAACTGCACAGGACGATTCTGGGAGGGAAGGTTCAAATCGCAAGCATTACTAGATGAAGCAGCATTTGCAGCCTGCATGGCCTATGTCGATTTAAATCTCATTAGAGCTAAAATGGCTAACAAACCAGAAGAATCAGACCATACCAGTGTACAAAATCGCTTAACATGCGCGGCAGAAGGTAAACAACCTAAGCAGTTACTACGTTTTGCAGGTATACCACGTCAGATTATGCCTAAAGGGCTGCCGTTTGAGCTTAAATCTTACCTTGAACTTGTTGAGTTAACAGGGCGAATAATACGAGAGGATAAACGGGGGCACATTGATAATATGAACCCTCCTCTGCTAGAAAGACTTAATATATCCCCCGAAAACTGGTTAAAACTCACTACGCAATTTACGCGCGTATTTCATGGTGCAGTAGGCAGACCCACTTCACAAGTAAGTTACTGTGAAAATTTAAAGCGCAAACGGCGTTCAAATATTAGCAACTGCGAAAAGCTACTCGCATAAATTAAAAATTACTCAGTAAAAATTAAAACTGCAATCTTGCAGATATTTTCATGCGTGTAATTCAGGTTTGAGAATGCCACTGACTTATTTAATGGATGAAATGAAAAGTGAGCCAGCAATAAATAATAAATTCAGAATCAGAACAGCAAATTTAGTGACACATTTTGTATGTAAATTAACTTGGGTGACACTACTAATTCTATTAATCTCAAAGCAGTTATAAATTTTGAGAATGATACGCTTGAGCTTACAAGGCCTTAAATAACTAAGCCTGCGCATTTATATTTACATAAATGCGCAGGTTTTAATTACATAGCTGATTTTAAAGTAAGCTTTAATACCCTAATAGCTCTTTTCTTACTATTTCAGCGCCTTTGCTCAATGCATTAAGCTTAGCGTTTGCAACTTCGCGCGAAAGTGGCGCCATGCCGCAGTTTGTGCAAGGGTAGAGTTTATCAGCATCTACAAACTGTAGGGCTTTGCGTAAAGTAGCGGCTACTTCTTCGGGTGTTTCTATTTCATTACTGGCAACATCAATAGCACCCACCATTACTTTTTTACCACGAATGAGTTCGAGTAAATCCATAGGTACGTGCGAGTTATGACACTCAAGTGAGATAATATCAATATTTGATTGCTGTAATTTAGGAAAAGCTTCTTCGTACTGGCGCCATTCATTGCCCAATGTTTTTTTCCAATCGGTGTTAGCTTTAATGCCGTAGCCGTAACAAATATGCACTGCGGTTTCGCATTTTAACCCTTCAATTACGCGCTCTAAACAGGCAATGCCCCAGTCGTTTACTTCATCAAAAAATACATTAAACGCGGGCTCATCAAATTGGATAATATCTACGCCTGCGGCTTCGAGTTCTTTGGCTTCTTGGTTGAGTATTTTAGCAAATTCCCACGCTAGTTTTTCGCGACTTTTGTAATGGTCGTCATACAGTGTATCTATCATGGTCATGGGGCCGGGTAGTGCCCACTTTATAGGTTGGTTAGTTTGCGAGCGCAAAAACTTAGCATCTTCTACAAATACGGGTTTTTGGCGGCTAACAGGGCCCACTACGCTTGGTACACTTGCATCGTAACGGTCGCGTATTTTTACGGTTTTTCGTTTTTCAAAATCAACACCGTTAAGGTGCTCTATAAATGTAGTTACAAAATGTTGGCGTGTTTGCTCGCCATCGCTCACTATATCAATACCAGCGAGTTGTTGTGAGTGGAGTGCAATGCGCAAGGCGTCTTTTTTGCCTTCAATCAGTTCATTGTTTTCAAGCTTCCACGGCGACCAAAGAGTTTCTGGCTCTGCAAGCCATAAGGGCTTTGGTAAACTGCCTGCTGTAGATGTAGGTAATAATGTTTTCATAATAAGAGTGACCCTTTATTAAAATAAGGTTAAACGTTTGCTGTTGTAAATTGCTCAAGCACTGATTTATACGGTTTTATAAAATGCTCTTCAGCAAACTTGCCTTGCTCGGCGGCTAATTTACTGCGCTCATCTCTGTCGTAAATAATTTGCGTGAGTGAGTGGTCGGCATTTTTTAAATTAGGCTTAAAGGCGTTACCCGCTTTGGCATTGGCGTTATAAATTTCTGGGCGATAAATTTTTTGAAATGTTTCCATTGTGCTAATGGTGCTTATTAGCTCAAGGTTGGTGTAATCGTTTAGTAAGTCACCAAAGAAAAACAAGGCAAAAGGTGCGGCACTATTTGCAGGCATAAAGTAACGCACCTGTAGGCCCATTTTTTTAAAGTATTGCTCTGTTAACGAAGACTCGTTTGGTTGATATTCAATACCTAAAATAGGGTGCTGGTTGGCAGTGCGATGATAGGTTTTGTTATCTGACACACTGAGGCATATTACCGGTGGTTTTTTAAAGTGTTGCTTATAGGTGTTTGAGCTTACAAACGATTGAAATAATTTACCATGCAGCTCACCAAAATTATCGGGAATACTAAATTGCGCTTTATTTTTATTATGTTGCTGAAGTAACACGCTAAAGTCGTAGTCACGTACGTACGACGAAAAGTTATTACCAACAATACCTTCTATGCGCTTATTTGTTTTGTTATCAACAATATTTGTTTTTAATATTTCTATAGAAGGAAAGCGTTGGCTGTTTTCATCTAAACTAATATCTACAGAAATAATCTCAAGCTCAAGGTTGTAGCGCTCACCGGTGGGGTTATCCCAATTAGCAAGGGTGTTAAAGCGGTTTTTGATCATATTGAGCGCTTTTTTTAAGTTTTGTTGGCGGTGCTCGCCTCGTGCTAAGTTTGCAAAATTAGTGGTAATACGGGTGTTTTCAGCGGGGTGGTAGTTTTCATCAAGGCGCTGACTTTTAATATTAAATGTAATGTTTTTATTCATGGTGACTCTATCCATTTTGTATATTTAAAACCTGAGCCTTTGGTGTGCTCAAAAGATGGTTTTGTAATAAACAGGCTTAATGCTTATAAGCGCTGGCCGATGGATAATTTATACGCTGATCGGTGTTTTAATAAAAACGGTTTAATTTCACATAAAACATGAGTTTGATTCATTTATATAAATCAATGCAGTTACTGAGAGAGCATATCTCTGTGTTTGAGCGTGTAAAACAATTGAACAGCATCTAAATTTTAGATGTTTAGACGTCTAGGTGGGTTTGTTGTGGTGAATTCATGTTGTGCATTAATAAAATTCAGGCATGGCCGTAACCCTTATTTTAATTAGTGCTTTGTATTACCGTTTTAAAAATTACTGTCATTTTTAAAGGCGTGTTATAGCCAGTTATTCATTATAATAGCGGTTAAATGGGGTTTATTTTTAATACAACAACTAAAAGAATACCTGCAGGCATCTATGTGTTGTTCATCTACGCTTAGTTACACTGATTTAACTAACTTGATAATAATAAAGATCATTATGCACGGACGTTTAAATAAATGAATAAACTAAAAAATCTCATTACACAATTTATAGTGGCAATGCAAAAAAGACCTGGGTTATTGGCGGTATTGGCGTTTTGTTCAGGAGTTGCAAGCTATGTAATGGTTGATAGAAAAGAGTCGTTCTCGCAGGTTATTGCTATCGTTTTACTTATTAGCTGGTTTTGGTTGATTATCGATAATTGGCTACGCGATAAAGTAGAAGAGCGTTTTGGGGTGGCGGTATCTCCCAATGTAATGCGCTTTGCCCTGCAAATGGTGCAGCAAGAAAGCCTATTTTTTGCGTTACCGTTTTTTTTAGCGGTTACGCAGTGGGATCACCCACAAGCACTTTTTACATCGCTGATTGTTTTGTGTGCATTAATATCGGTAATAGATCCATTTTACTATAAAAAATTAGCTAAAAACCGCACACTATTCACAGTATTTCATGACTTTGCATTATTCGTGGTTTTACTTGTTACCTTGCCTATTTTATTAAACCTAACCACGAGCCAAAGTTTAGCCATTGCACTTGTAACCTCTGTGCTAATTACTTTACCTAGCTTAGCAAACTTAATGCCTGATGCGCGCTGGTGGCGTTTTCCTATTTTAGTTTTAATTTTATGCGCAATAAGTGCTGGAGTTTGGCAGCTTCGCAGTTTTGTACCGCCGGCAGCCTTGCGTTTAACCGATATTACCTTGGCACACAAGATAGATGTAGAGCATAAAAAACCGTTAGGCAGCATTGATACTCTTGATTTATATACACTTCATCGTGAAGGGCTGTACACGTGGACCGCAGTAAAAGCGCCACGAGGTTTAAACGAAAAGATATTTCATGTATGGATACAAAATAAAAAAGAGATTGATAGAATTACGCTCAATATTAATGGTGGGCGAAAACAAGGCTACAGAGCATGGACGCATAAGGTTAATTTTCCGCATGACGCTCAAGGTAAATGGCAGGTAAAAGTGGTAACCGAGTCGGGGCAACTTATAGGGCTTACGAAATTTATTGTTACACCTTAAGGCTATAAATAAACTGATAAACAAATTTAAATTTGATACGCTATTTTTAAATTACTTAATGGATGAGTGTTATGAGCATTGCTTTAGATATTTTTATATGGCTAATGATAGAAACCATTTTAGGGTTTATTTTGTACTCTACCGGCTGTGCAATTTTAAATGTATTCACCTTTGGTAAGTTTAAAGCTGATATTAAAGATTATGTGAGCTTTAAGGCAAATAAAGCTAAAAATGTTTACCTAATATGTTTACTTGGTTTTAGCTTTTACGCAGCGTTAATTGGTTTTGTTGCTTATATAAACCAATAACTTAGGTTTATAAGTCTATGAAGTTTAATAAGCTATTGGTTATAGCGGGGCTTTTAAGTTTTATAGCGTCACTTTTACATATTGCCTGTATCTTTGGCGGCCCTGATTGGTATCGCTTTTTTGGTGCTGGCGAACACATGGCGCAGTTGGCTGAGCAGGGAAGTACGTATCCTACCTTTGTTACTTTAATTATATCAGCCGTACTTGCTATATGGGGCTTGTATGCGCTCTCTGGCGCAGGTGTTATTTTAAAGCTGCCTTTATTAAAAACGGCTTTGGTATTAATCACTGCAATTTATTTAGTGCGCGGTATTGCAGGTTTAACCATTCCTTTTTTAACTACCAGCCAGGCCATTCATCATAACTCTATGCAGTTTTGGATTATAAGCTCAGTTGTATGCAGTATTTATGGGCTGTTTTATTTATTAGGTACGCTTAAATATCTTCGCACAAATACATAATACCAATCCGCAATAATATTTAATCATTTTGCGGGGCTAAACGTGTCGCTATCTGCGTTAAAAAATTCTCATTTAGAACAACTAAATAGCGAATTTTTTGCCTTGCTATCAACACGTTTATCCATCCTCAAAATAGATCACTTACCTATGCGGATTGGTATAATTAATGTTATTTACTGATGTAAGGAGTCGTATGAGTCACGATCACAGCCATCATATTAGTCATTATAACCGTGCATTTGCTATCGGTGTTTTACTCAATCTTATCTTTGTATTAATAGAAGCAGGCTATGGCTTTTTTGCTAACTCATTAGCGCTTTTAGCCGATGCAGGGCATAACCTTAGCGATGTTGTCAGTTTATTGCTCGCATGGGGCGCCAATGTGTTAGCTAATAAAGCGGCAACTAACAAACGTACCTTTGGTTATAAAAAATCTACCGTATTAGCATCGTTATTGAGCTCTGTTTTACTTATAGCTGCACTTATCAGCATAGCTTGGCACGCGATTGAGCGTTTTAATAATCCTCAGCCGGTTACCGGCATGACGGTTATTGTGGTTTCGCTTATTGGTGTAGTTATTAACACATTAACTGCATTGTTGTTTGTACAAGGGCAAAAGCACGATTTAAATATTAGAGGTGCCTTTTTACATATGGCGGCCGATGCTGCGGTGTCTTTAGGTGTGGTAATTGCCGGCATTGTTATTTTATTTAAAAACTGGCAGTGGGTGGACCCTGTTGTAAGTTTGAGTATTGTAGTGATTGTGTTTATTGGCACATGGGGATTATTTAAAGACTCGCTCAATTACGCCACCGATGCTGTACCAAAAAATATTAGTATAGAAAAACTAAAGCAGTATTTTTTAAGCATTGAGCATGTTGAAGGTGTGCATGGTTTACATGTGTGGCCACTAAGTACCACAGAGTCTGCGCTTATTGTTCACCTGGTCACTGACAACAACGCATTAAATAACGACTTTTTAATTGAAGTACAGCACCATTTACATGACCACTTTGATATTGAACATGCCACCATTCAGGTTGAAAGCAGCCAGGGGAGCGAAGGTTGTATGTTTAACCATGGGCATGCCCATGATTAAACGTTGATTAGTTTTAAAAAATCAACCCTGATAGCTTGTAACAACTTAACGAAAAAATAAGTAGTAGCACGGGTAATATAACTACATTTAAAAGTGTTGAGTTGGTGTATTTGCCCATTACTGTTTTTTGGTTAACTAACCACACCAAATACGCGGTAATTATGGGCAGTAGTAATCCATTTGCAGCTTGTGCAAATATAATCACCGCAACAGGGTCAAGCCCCAATGAAGCCACAAAAGCACCAAAAGCTAAAATAGTAATGGCGACTGTTTTAAAACGGGTGTTACTCATTTCGCTTGACCAGCCAAGCATGCCACATACAGCATACGCGCCAGCTAGTGGGGCTGTTATTGCGCTGGTTAACCCTGCAGAAAATAAACCAATAGCAAAAAAGTAGTGCGCTGCTTCGCCAAGAAGAGGCTCAAGTTGTACGGCCATATTTGCTGCACTAATTTTACCGGCATCGGTGCCATAAAAGGCAACAGATGCGGTTGATAAAATGGCAAGGGTGATCACACCACCGAGCGTAATAGATAAACCTGTGTCTAAATTAGTTTGTTTAATAACAGTGTCTTTATCACTTTTAGAATGATCTTGCGCTGCTAAAACACCAGAGTGCAAAAATAAGTTATACGGCACTATGGTTGTGCCAATTAGGGCAAGTACTGTTGTAATTGAGCCACTTGGCATTGTAGGTATAAACCCAGTAAGTACCTGAGTAATGGGTGGCGCAGCCATAATTAATGTAGATATAAATACCAGGCTCATAAGGATCACCAGCAGTATTAATGCGTTTTCTACCACCTTGTGCTTACCACTGTATAAAAGAATGGCACTACATACAGCAATTACGGGTGTCCATATTTGTGCACTTACCCCTGGAAAAATACCAACGAGCCCCATACTTGCACCACTGAGGTTTCCGGCTTCATAAGCAGCGCTGCCTACACCAATTGCACTTATTACTAAAAAGCTAGCAAGTGCTTTAAGATAAGGGGTTTTAATGTGAGCACGTAACGCTTGCGCTAAATTTTGCCCTGTTGTTACGCCTAATCGAGCAGCCATAGACTGCAACAAAATAGTGGCCATAACTGAAAAGAGTAATGTCCAAATTAATGCAAATCCAAAGTTTGCACCGGCAACACTTGCCGTGGTGATTGTTCCGGGGCCAATAAATGCAGCTGTTACAAGTAATCCTGGGCCAAATCGCATACTGTTACCTTAATATTTGCTTTTAAATTTAGAACAACGTTTTATTACGTTGAACCTAGATTGCTGCCACTATATGTGCCATGCAGCGAGAGCCCACCTTGGCTAATTTTTATAACAGGGTTATCAAAAAGCCGCGTAGGATACCAACTTATAAATAGAATTAAAGAGCCAAATGTTTACTTGCTGGTAAATTACACAATACGCTTAAATTGTATTTATATTTCAGCAATGTGCATAATCTATCCTACCCATAGATTGTAATACGAGCAAATAACGGTACATTTAAAAGTGTGAGCTATTTGCTAATAAAGTAGGGTCTGTAGGCTTTTCAAGGTTAAAAATTGCAGGAACCTATTTGGTATTTAGGTAAGTGTTTGAGCAGGCTTCGAAATCTTTTCGCGGTTTTTATTTATTATTACATGAATATAAGAGATTAAAATAACTTAGCCGCAGTTATTTAGGGCACTGGGCTTCACACTGCGATTAAATAGCCCCTAGTTTGAACTAATCTTAATCCGCAAAGGTCATCAAAGTTCAATCAAAATATGTTGTTATTTAAATGCTCCTTTTCTTTTGATCTAACAAGACTTAATCCATAAAGTGTAATAAGTTTTTAAATAAAGAGGCATTTATGAAATTTTTAGTTTTTTTAGGCACCATCAGAGATAGCACGCCACCTAAGCCAGCTCGGTTAGGTGAACGCGTGGCTAAGTCATGCCTTGAATGTTTAAACGATCGTTACAGCGAGCATGAGTATGAGCTTATAGACGCGCTCGATTTTCCTTCTGAGGATGTATTTAAGCCTCATTTTGCTTATGCAAAAAGCCAAGCTCCTGAACATTTAACAGCTTTAGCAGATAAAATTAGTCAAGCTGATGGCTATATTATGGTAAGCCCAGAGTACAATCATAGTATGAGCCCAGCATTAGCTGATTTATTAAATCATTTTGGTAGCTCGCTGTTTTCGTATAAGCCAAGCGCTATTGTCACCTATTCGGCAGGGCAATGGGGAGGGCTTAGGGCAGCAATTAGTTTACGCACTTTTTTATCTGAGCTTGGGTGTTTGCCGGTTTCAGCGATGATTCATGTACCTAAGGCGCAAGAGCGACTAAATAACGATGGCTCAACGTGTGAGAGCGAAGATAAAAAATCGTGGTTTAATTATTATTCGCGTACTTTTAGCCAACTTATGTGGTGGGCACAGGCGTGCAGTCAGCAGACTAAACGTGTCGATCCTCACAGTATGCTTAAAAGCTTTAAGACAGACCCATCTGAGCGTAACGCACCTTAATGTTGTAACAAGGTGCGATTTATATGGTTACTGTATTTATATACAGTATATTGATCGGTTAAAACAACAAGCTAATTGATAAGCGGGCTGTGCGAGGTTCAATTGGATGAAAGTGGTTATCTTCAACACCTTGCGCAGGCTCGCCCGGTAGGCGCGAAGCGTAGTAGTAATCTATATCGTGATCGGTACTGTTAAATAAATTGAGTAGTTCTAGGTCGATTTTCCAGTGCGTTTGTTTATAGCTAATAGCACTATTGACTACCGTTAATGGGTTTGACCGTTTATCACCGTCATCTGTTAATGTACGTTTACCAATATGGCGTACTCTAATTGATGACTGCCATTGATCACTTATATGCCAGTTTAAACCTGTACTTGCTACTACCGGCACAGCCCCTTCTATGTAGTTATTTTTATCATTAATATCTAAGCGAGAATGCGTAAACGAGGTTTCTAAATCAAGACTAAACTTGTCGTTTATCCAATAATAAGCACTTAGCTCTAACCCATAACGTTTAGATGCATCACTTGGCTCTGTATTACCGGCATCCCCCACAAATAATAGCTCTGAGTCGAGGGTTAACCACCAAAGTGCAGCCGATATATTATATTTTTTATCATCAGCAAAGCGTAATCCAATTTCAGCGCCTTCACTTTTTACTAATAGGTCGACTTGCTGTGCCGGTTCTTCTGTAATTGGGTCAATTGTAATTGTAGAGCCTCGTGCATCGTTAGAATGAAATGATTGACCCCAATTAGCATAGGCAGCGAGCAAATCAGTGAAACGGTAATTTAAGCTTGCTTTAAAATTAATTAAATCATCGTTTGTTTTACCTGAGTTTACAGCAGTAATACTAGTAACGTTTGTGTCAAAATAGTCGTACCTTACACCCGCGGTAGCCTCAAATTTTGGTGTAAGTAAAAGTTTAGACTCCCAATAGGCTGAGTAACTAGTTTGCTTGAGTGCGTCTTGCCTTACTGTATTCAGTCGTTTTCTGGCTTTTGTGTTATACAGCCCTACGTTATTAATGTCATCGTGGCGAAGCTCAATCCCTGCAGTATGTTGCATGTTTATAGCTGGTGTTTGCGTGTCGAACTGATAGCTTACATGGGTGCCATAAATACTGCGGCTATCTTGCTGATTAAATTGATCGCCATTAATTGGATCATTTAAAAAGTAACTAAAATTAGAATACAGGTTTAAATCGTAATTGATAATATAAGCGCTGGCTTTAACATGCCCGCTTTGCCAGTTAGTTGATAAACTGTAACGGCTAGAATTGCCGCCAAGGGTTGTATCAAGCGAGCCTAATTGATTTATTAAACCTTGCGTTACAGCCCGCTTAGGAATTTGATCGGCTGAGTTCCATGTATTGTCATAAGCCATTGCACTTATTGAAAGCTCCCCATTTAACGCTTTACCGATATAGCGTAAGAGGGCATTTTTTTTATTCACGTCTTCGTTTATTTTGTCCCATGGGCCGTCGTAACCTTGCCATTCAGCTGCTGCAATGAGCCTGCCTGTTTTTAGGTTTGTAGAGCCAAGTACTACAGCACGCTTATAATTATCTTCTCCTATGCTAAGCTCGATTTGTTGATGCTTTAAATTGTCAGCCAATTTAAACTGTGCACTCCCAGCACTTGAAAAGTCACCTTGTGACGCACTGTATGACCCTTTTTGATAATTTATAGTTGAAATAGCTTCTGGGATAATAAAATTAAGATCGGTATAACCTTGGCCGTGACCATGGCTTCGCATATTGATAGGCATGCCCTCAATGCTGGTGGCAAAGTCGGTGCTATGATCTAAATTAAAGCCTCTAATAAAATATTGATTCGCTTTTCCAGAGCCACTGTGCTGAGTGACTGCCATACCCGGTATAAGCTCTAACATTTCAGCGCTTCTGAGCATCGGGCGTTGCTGTATTTCACCTTGGCCAATAATGCCGCTCGAGGCACTTATAGAGTTACCAATTAATCCATCTCTATGCCCATACACTGTAATGGTTTCAATATTTGCGTAGCTAGCTGTGCAATAAAACGCGCTTATTGAAAGTATGACTACATTTTTCATGACTAAAATCCCTATGTATTGCTATCTATAATAAGCTGATAGTTTAAATACGGCTTAGCAGGTTAATTGGATGCGGTATTTGTTAAAAAGGTGTGTTAGTTGTTGTAAGTGTTGTGTGTAATCTCGCCTATAAGCACAGGTAAAAAGAGCTATCGGGCTATTGTAATCTACCTATATAACACTAATAATCATCTGGCTAACTCACTAATTAACGCAAACAACAAAGAGCCTGTATTGAAAGCCAAAGAAATTCGTAATTTTTATATAAACGAAGAGCAGTCTATTTATTTGCTCTCTCACCGGGATGCAAAAAAACATCGTCAATGGCTTAATATTTGTATTAAGCAATTGACCGCACTTGGCTATAAAAATGTTGAGATGATTGGCTCAGGCGCGTTTGGGTTTGTATTTGCTGGCACTGACGAAAATAATTTACCTTGGGTGTTTAAGTTCTCGCGTATTACGCTTGCCCAAAGTGTGCGCGACCGCCTAGAAGACGAAGCGTATATGCTCTCGCAAATTAATAACCCGCTCGTGCCAACCTTTTATGCGTTTGAGCGTATAAAAAAGCAAGGTATTTTAATGATGGCCCGCGCCATTGGTGAAGACCTTGAAAAAGTATCACTAAAAAAAGGGCGTTTTAGTGCCTCCCATATTATGCAATTAGCGGTGCGGCTGCGTAATGTATTAATTGATCTTCGTAATCATAAAAATGGTTTAACCCCTCAACCTATAGTGCATGGCGATATTAAACCTTCTAACTTGGTGTGGGATGAGCAAAGCGATGCGCTGTCTTTAGTTGATTGGGGAAGCTCTGTTTACGCACAGGTTGATAGTAATGGCGAGCCTATAGCCAGTAATTTTATGGATTTAATGTCGGGCGATTTAAGCACTACTAATGCCAGAATGGGCGATGTGTATTTTATAGGTGATGCGCAAATGTCGGGTGAGCAGTCATCCCCGCGCTTTGACGAGCAAGGTGTTGCCTCAACGTTATATGCACTTGCCTCTGCTCAATCATGTCGTTTTGGCGCGCAAGCCATTCCTGTAAGCTCGCTTGGTTTACCCAAAGAGCTTGCCAATGTTATTGATGGCATGCTGTCTAAAAATAAAACCATACGTGATGGTGCAGGCGATTACTTTATGCGTAACATTACCAAAATGGCTAAGGCCTATCTGCCTGAGCTTAAAAAAGAGCAGCCGCGTCCTGCTATTCCGTATTGGTTTGGCAAAGGCGATAAGCCCGACACCGTAGTATATAGCTCACGCAAACAGTTTTTACGCCAGGCCGATCATAATCAGCAACTGCTTGATGTTAACGATGCGCAACTAGACCGCTACTATAAAGAGTTTTTGTTTGATACTGGGGATACCGAAAAAGCCTTTTTGGCTTCTATTAGCCGCTTAGCTAAATACCCAGTTGTGGGTGGATTGAGTTTTCATTGGAAAGATGAGTCGTTGTTTGTTGAGTCATCGCTTATTGTGCATGATGAAAGTTTAAAAGCAGCCTTTACCGATGCCATTAACAATACCGTGATGCTGGCTCTAGCAATTAATCAAAAAGGGCTATTTAAATGTTGTTTATTTGATGCGCGTAAAACGATTCAATTAGAGCGAGATGGAACAGGGGCGTTTAAGTTTGATAATCTTCCTGAGCTTGATTATGAAGTTGTCAGTATGAAAGCCAATGAAATTGCACGGCCACATTCTTATTTTGAAGACGGTAAAGACCCTGATGAGCAGCTGCAATTGCCTAAAAAGGTAATTAAATGCGTGTTTGAGTTAAACCAAATTCATCATACGGGGTGTATTATTTTTGAAGCCTTGCCTGATAGAATGAAAATACATCATTATTATCGCTTACTCGATGAAAGCAAAGAAGCAGAGTTTAAACGGTTACTTAATAAATTAATGCAGTATGCTGTGAATATTACTGATGTGGGGGTAGCAGGATTTATGAAGCTTCCTTATAAAAACACTCGCGAATTTTCGCTTTGCGAAAAACAACCAGATAATTTCTATCCTAAAAACCCCAAATTATTAGCACAGTAAAAAGGGCAGCTTAATAGTAAGTCTGCCCTTGGCTACTTAATTGTTAGTTTAAAACACTGTGCTAAAAGGTGTACGGGGTGTAACAGCGAATTGATGACTCAATTTTTGCTGTTTATTATTGGCGGTAATGTGGTATTTGTTTAAATCAGAATTTTTACTAAATAACCTAACATTTAATTTAAGCTGCTTAGTTATAACTGGCACTGTATAGCGGCCTGTAATCGTTATGTGCTCAATATTATTAGCATCATCATGCGACACTTCAGGGTTTAATAATAAGCCTTCTAGGGAAAACTTATAAAGATGATCGTTTAAATAAATGCCTTGCTTTATGATTTTGCGGATTTGCTTTTTATGGGCGTTAAATTCATCCAAAGAGACTTTTTTGTTCAAATCGTCATCAAGGTTATTAAATGCCGAAATAGGCAACGAGAGAACTATAAAGGCATGATTATCAATCACGTTTAATGTTCCGTGTTGAGCCACCATTAAATGTGCATAAGCAACTGGAGCTATAACCATGTTAGCTACTAATATAAGCGCAACCAGTGCTTTTTTTTGTATATTCATCATACTCACTTTGCCTATAATCTAATTTACAGTTCGCCTTTCACACAGCGCTGAAAAAACGGGTAAGTATCGGTTGCGTAGTAATGGTATATGCCTTGTGGGAATTCAGGGGTAACACCAAAGCGCCCGTTACACTCATCTAAATCGCCAGAGCCAGCTACATACTCCCAATCTTGTGCAAAAGTACCCAGAGGATAAATTTCGATAGAAGGGCGGTTATCGCTTACTGTACTAATATGCTGGTAGCTACCTGTCATCACTTTAAGCGGCGAACTGGCATCATCAGCGGTGCTGTAGCCATAACGCGCATAAATAGGAAACCCGTCAGCCGCCCATGCAATTAGAGTCATTGTTGAGCTGTTGCCGCCTCTAAGGGTAACAAATCCCTCTGGCATGCCATGGTAATGATAGGTGCCATCGGGCTGGACATGTGCGTTGTTATCATCTGTACCAAAACTAAAAGTATCTTGGCTTAGAGCTTCAATACTCCAGTTGCCACTATTATCGCCAAGCGAACAGTTATCGCCAGAATCATCGCAGCTGCCGCCTGTACCAGCATCAATTTTAACGCCATTTAGTACTATGCCTAATACGCCACGAGGGCCGCCCATTAAGGTTGTGGTATCGCTTTGTATAGGCGTTAGCGTAAAGCTTTCACTCACAGTTTGTTCAGAAATGGTGTTTGGATTATCGGGGTTAGGGAACGTGCCTACATCATGATCTGGAATGCCATTAGCGACTACATCGCGTGTTGTCCCTGTGCATGCCCAATCAGCAGAGCTGGTGGTTTGCACTGATGTAGAGTCGTTGTATTCATTGTAACTGTAATCACATAGCACTTGTTCGGTAGAGCTGCTACCTGTTGCTGTTGTACTGTTACTGCTTGAAGGTGTACTTTCATCGGTAGCGGTTGTTATGCTTTGCTCATCACTACCGCATGCAACAATAGAGCAAATTGCTGCGCTTAATAACGAAATTTTTAATAGTTTAATTTTATTAGGTAGTGAGTGATTCATTGTACACAGCCAATTAAGTACTAATTGACGCTATTTTTAATCTTAAATGTGCAAGCAATGTGCAAAAATACAACAACATTGAGTATGTATGTTAATGGATGATTTTACTTAAGATGTAAGTATTATAAAATCAGTGTTTTAACAGCCCAAAATAAAGAATGGTGTAATGGCAAAATCAAAACCTGAGGTGTCAATTCAAAGCTTCGGCATTTATTCTACATGGGATAGTAAAAGTAAGACGCTGCCACAAATTGAGCAATTTACAACCAATGTTATTGCTAAGCTTGATGTTGAATTTGGTTTAATAATTAATATCAAAAAAGCCAAAGGGGAAAAACTCCACTTTTGTATTTATCACCCTGATATACCAAACAGTAATGGTGAAATAATGCCGCCCTTTGCAGGCGTTGAATACATTAAAGAGAATAACTGGCAGTTTTATTTAGGGGATACGCTGTGGGAGCCTATTGAAAATAAATTAGGTGATTGGCGGATGACACTTACCCTGAACAATAAAATTATTGCTGATAAAACATTTAAAGTTGCGCTTGAAGAGCAAGGCTCAGTTAATGACTTTTGGCGCAAACGTGGTTACTAAGCTCTTATATTGCAGCGCTAAAAAAAGCCAATATACATTGGCTTTAAAAATATAACTTAACCTGGACTCTGGTTAAGAGATATACCAACATAATTTATCATGATGATCTTTAAGCTTAATTCTCTAGCCAGCGGTTTTCGGTGAAAACAAGGCGAATTTATGCGTCAATAGCTAGCCTATTGCAAGTAAATTCAACGCTGTTAGCGCTGAAAATAGCTGCTAGAGATAGATTTATTATCCAGAGTTGAGGTTAACTTAGTTACCCCACGGGTTACTGGCGTTTGAACGTTGCTTTCGTGCTCTGGCGCGTTGTTTAGTGGCCTTTTTTTCCATAATTCGCTTTGCATCACTAAAGCTTAGTTCGCACGGCTCCCCCGGTTTATGATCCGCAGGAATAACTCTATCTCGTGGCGGTAATTGGTATTGTACATCGTCGGGTTTAGGCAAGTTTTTAAGACGGTATAGGTAAAAGTTATCTACCTTTTCTTGTGCCCATTGTGTTTTACGTAAAAATTTAACCGCCGATTTTATATCTGGGTTGTTTTTAAAACAGTTTAATTGCAAATAAGCGTGCAGTAGCTCCCACCCATATTGCTCAACCAGTTCTTCAACCACTTGCTCTAATTTTACGCCTTGCAGTGGGTTATTACTGTAAAGATCTTGGTTGCTCATAGGTGTTGCCTCATTAATAAAAATACAAATGTCATTATAAATTTAATAACGAGGCTTTAATAGATAAAATTGCTTAACTTTGGCAATTAACAACGACACGGCCGCGAATTTTACCGTCCATAAGTTGCTCGGCATTTTCAATGACTTGCTCAAGTGTAATTTCGGTTGAAATTTTATCAAGGTAATCGGCTTTAACTAAGCTTGCTAGTCTGTCCCATGCTTCGATTCTGTCTTTTTTAGGGCGCATAACGCTGTCTATACCAATTAAAGATACACCACGTAAAATAAAGGGCGCTACAGAGGCGGGTAAATCCATGCCTTGGGCTAAACCACACGCAGTAACCACACCACCGTATTTAAGCGATGCACAAATATTAGCAAGTGTGTGGCTGCCTACCGAATCTATAGCGCCAGCAAAACGTTCTTTTTGAAGTGGCTTACCTGGGTTTGAAAGCTCATCGCGGCTAATAATTTGTGATGCACCCAGCTCCTTTAAGTAATCGCTTTGCTTCATTCTCCCTGTTGCAGCGGTTACGTTATAACCCAGCTGATTTAATAAATAAATGGCAAAGCTGCCAACACCACCGTTTGCGCCGGTCACTAATATTTCACTATCACTTGGTGTAATACCTTGTTTTTCAAGGGCAATAACACTGAGCATTGCTGTGTAACCCGCAGTGCCAATTTGCATTGCTTGTTTTGGCGAAAGCGCTGCAGGGAGGGGGATTAACCAGTCACTATTAAGCGATGCCTTTTGTGCAAGGCCGCCCCAGTGTTTTTCGCCTACACCAAAGCCATTTAAAATTACATTATCGCCAACATTAAATTCATCCGTACTTGTTCCACTTACTGTACCCACCAAATCAATGCCGGGCACCATAGGAAAGCTACGCACGACAGGGCCTTTACCTGTAATGGCTAGCCCATCTTTGTAATTGAGCGTGCTATAAAGTACATCAAGTTGCACGTTTTGATCTGGTAGGTCACTTTGCTGCACACCACTAAGCGCGGCAGCGTAGTTTTCGTCTTTCGTAATTACAATAGCTTTAATTGGGTTACTCATAACATATCCTTTTAGACCGATCGGTTTTTAATGGCTAAATAAAATGCGCATTAGGTGAGTAATGCGCGTAAAAACATTTCTGTATACAGTGTTAGGGGTTTGCTTGATTGGGTTAATTTAGCGCGCATAACAGCGCCTTCCCAGCCAATCCAAAAATATTCACTCATAAGCTTTGTATTAACAGATTTAGCAAGTGTGCCTTGTTGTTGTGCTTCATTTAAACACTGCTCAACTTGCTGCTGCCATGCAACATAGCTTTGTAATAAGCGTGTTTTAAACTCATCACTTAAATGGTTGAGCTCTTGATTTAAGTTTCCGACTAGACAACCGCGTTTGTACTGATATTTTTGCATGCCCATTATGGCACTTTGCGTAAAGTGTATTAAACGTTCAAGCGGCGGGGTGCTGCTATCGGTTAAGTATTTTTTAAGCTTAGTGATAAAGTATTCATCGTAGGCATTTACTAAAGCAATACCAAACGCCTCTTTACTTTTAAAGTAATGATAAAACGAGCCTTTAGGCACACCGGCTTTTTTTAAAATGGTATCAAGGCCAGTTGCGCTAAAACCAAATTCAGTTAAGGTTTCTAGGCCAATCCGAATAAGATGCGCTTTCGTATCAGCGTTTTCGCGAGGTATTTTAGGGGGCCTTCCGCGCCGTGCAGGTGCCTGAGCTGTATTCATTATTAGTAACCCCTTATACCAATCAGCAATAATACTTAATCATTTTCAGGGGCTAAACGTGTCGCTATCTGCGTTAAAAAATTCTCATTTAGAATAACTAAATAGCGAATTTTTTGCCTTGCTATAAACACATTTACCCATCCTCAAAATTGATCACTTAATTATGCGAATTGGTTTTATAGTCTTTTTTGTGTTAACCCATATTAGACCGATCGACTTTAATTAATCAAGCACTAATACCAGTTGTTCAAAAATAAATCATTTGAACTGTTTTTTATTCAAAATTAAGAGTGCAATAAAATTGTCATGATTACATTATTGTAGGGAACTAAGCCAAAAATGGTGTGTCCGACATTAAGCACATAAGTGCATTTAAGCGGTTAGATAGCCGTATTGTAAATTAAATAAGCAGTAAGAAATTAAGTGGTATGACCACTGTGTTTTTATAAATGTTAAATTATTTTTGCATCAGCAGGTTAGTTAATGTCAAACAAATTAATTAATTTTGCTATTTGAATTTAACATTTTTATTAACTATTCATTAAATGTAGATTTCACTAATGCTACAAAATTTATAATTAAAAAAGGTGAGGATATTACCGATGAAGAGACAAAAAAGAGATCGTTTAGAAAGAGCTCATTCTCAAGGTTTTAAAGCAGGTTTGGCTGGGCGCTCAAAAGAACTATGCCCTTATCAGCAAATCGATCCTAAGTCTGAATGGTTAGGCGGTTGGCGCGAAGCAATTGAAAACCGAAACATGTACAAAACCTAATTCATCACAAAAGAATTAACGTAAAAAGGCCTCCATATGGAGGCTTTTTTGCATAAATATATAATATTAAAATGCGCTCGTATCTTGAAATAAGCCCACTTTTAGATCTTTTGCTTCGTAAATAACGCGGCCGTCTACTTCAACTGTGCCATCAGCCATGCCCATAAATAATTTACGCTTTATTACACGTTTCATATCAAGGCGGTACGTTACTTTTTTAGCTGTAGGTAAAATTTGGCCGGTAAATTTAACTTCACCTACACCAAGCGCACGGCCTAAACCGGGGCCACCAGACCAGCCCAAGAAAAAGCCAACCAGTTGCCACATAGCATCTAGGCCTAAGCAGCCTGGCATAACTGGATCGCCTTTAAAATGGCAGTCAAAAAACCAAAGGCTTGGGTCAATATCAAGCTCAGCTACAATTTGGCCCTTACCGTGCTCGCCGCCATCAGCAGTGATTGAAGTAATACGGTCCATCATTAACATGTTGTCGCTTGGTAAACGGCAGTTACCTTCACCAAACATCTCACCTTGACCACATAGGATCAAATCTTCTTTTGTATAGCTATTTTTAGGTTCCATAACACTTATCTTCGCTTAGAAATTGCCAAGTACTTTAGCGTACACTTGTACGCCAAACAACTCGGAGCAGTTGAAAAAAGACACTTTTTTGCGTGATTTACCGCCAATCAGTAGTGGAGACTGCTTTTTAGACCATAAAACCGCGCAATTATAATCAGAAATCATTATAATTACCCCTGACTTATAACCAGTTTAAAGGAAGTTTATGATCCTTTTTGTTAACTCACTAACAGTGATTGATTTTTCTTACTTATGTAACAAACGCGGCGCCGTTGGCGAGAGCTGGATTGTTGACTTAACGTTGCATGGCAAGCTAAACGAAGAGTCTATGGTGTTAGACTTTGGCTTAGTTAAAAAGCAAATTAAAGGCATAATTGACGACTGTTTAGACCACAAACTAGCCATTGCTAAAGGTTTAAATGGCACGGTACAAGAATTTGATACATACAAAACGCTCGATTGTACATTTGGTGATAACCACCATTTAGCCATGAGTGCTCCGCATCAAGCTTATTGCATGATAGATGCACCAGAAATTAGTGTTGAATCAGTTACTGAATTTTTAATCGACACTATTTTACCTAAACTACCAAGTAATATTGAAAAAATTGAATTGTCGCTAAAACCAGAGCACAGCCAAAGCTTTTATTATCACTACAGTCATGGCCTTAAAAAGCATGATGGTAACTGTCAGCGCATTATTCATGGCCATCGCTCGCAAATAGGTATTAGTTTAAATGGTATGTCTATGCCTCGCTTACAAAAGCAATGGGCTGAAAAATGGCAAGATATTTATTTAGCCACACGTGAAGACCAAATCGCTGCAAGCGAACTTAAACACATTAGTGCTAAAGGCGATGATGTGTGTTTTGCTTACACCGCAGCACAAGGCTATTTTGAAATGGCTATTAGTGAATCTCGTTGTGACATTTTACCCGTAGATACAACGGTAGAATGTATTGCTCAACACTTAGCAGAGCAAGTAAAGGCAGAATACCCAGATAAAGACGTAAAAATTACCGCTTATGAAGGCGTAGGAAAGGGATCGATTAGTTATGCTTAAAACTCTTTTAGCAACAGCGCTTGTAACCACAACTAGCTTTAGTGCATTAGCGCTTGAGCTAAAAGGGCACCTCACTCAAGGCGGCTTAGTGACAGGCAAGCTTGAAAATGTAAAAACCGTGTCGTTAGATGGTAAAACATTAAAGTTAACTCAAAGTGGGGATTTTGTATTTGGTTTTGGTCGCGATGCTAAATCAAAGCACACCCTTGAGTGGGTAGATAGTAACGGTAACACACACACGCAAGATTTAATGATCACTAAACGTGATTATAAAATTGATAAAATTACCGGTGTGGCAAAAAAATATGTGTCGCCCCCTAAAGAAGTAAGCGCACGTATTAGCCGTGAAGCGCAAGCAATACGTAAAGCGCGCGCAGTTAATTCTGATTTACAATACTTTTTAGATCCTGTACTTAAGCCTGCTCAGGGTCGTATATCCGGTGTTTATGGCAGTCAGCGCTATTTTAATGGCGAACCTCGACGCCCACATTTTGGTTTAGACATTGCTAATAAAACCGGTTCACCTGTATATGCGCCTATTAGCGGCACCGTGGTGTTTGCTGATCCCGACTTATATTACTCAGGTGGCACACTTATTATAGACCACGGACATGGCGTTACTTCAACCTATATACATTTAAGTAAGTTGGACGTAAAAGTAGGCGATACTATCACTCAAGGCGATAAAGTTGCTGAAATAGGTGCAACAGGGCGTGTAACAGGCCCACACCTAGATTGGCGTTTTAACTGGGAAGGCGAGCGCCTAGACCCAGCATTATTGATGCAAGATAAACTTGCTAATAAAAAGTAGAGACTATGACAGAAACAAACCGTGATGCAATTATTGCAAAGCGTATTAAAGACTCAACCACCTCGGTAA
This sequence comes from Pseudoalteromonas sp. S3776, assembly GCF_005886915.1. NCBI lineage: Bacteria > Pseudomonadati > Pseudomonadota > Gammaproteobacteria > Alteromonadales > Pseudoalteromonadaceae > Pseudoalteromonas > Pseudoalteromonas sp. S3776. Next base: position 21,735 of record NZ_PNCU01000015.1, read on the forward strand.
CCAAAACTGTGTTTCCTGGGCGTACTAACCATCACAATACATTATTTGGTGGTGATGCTTTAGCATGGATGGACGAAGTAGCTTTTATTGCTGCTACTCGTTTTTGCCGTAAGCCCTTAGTGACTATTTCATCAGATAGGGTTGATTTTAAAGAAGCAATTCCAGTAGGTTCTTTTGCTGAACTTATTGCTAAAGTTGTTCACGTGGGTAATACCTCTTTAAAGGTAGATGTGGATATATGCATTGAAACCATGCATAAAGATGATAAACACTCTGCTATTTCAGGTAGTTTTACATTTGTAGCCGTTGATGATGACCACAGACCCACACCGGTTGTGTGCAATAAAATGATTTATGGCTTTGATAAGTAGAGCATCGGATAATATACCAATCTCTAAAAGCTATTTTCAGCGTTAATTGTGTTGAATTTACCTACAAAAAACAAGCCATAGATGCGTAAATTCGCAATTAAATAAGCACCAATTAAGGTGCTTATTTAATTGCGGTAAAAGAACACATCATACTAAATTTAATATATGACCAATCTTAACAACTATAAAAATATATAAATCTTATGTTCACAATAGGGTAGATATAAAAAAGGCATGAAATACATGCCTTAAAAATAATGAACTATCCAACAAACCATAAGTGCAAAAGTATTAAAGCACCATAGCCGCAATCCAACCAAATATAAGTAGAGGAATATTAAAATGCATAAAGGTTGGGATTACAGAGTCTCTTATATGGTCATGTTGGCCATCGGCATTTAAACCCGAGGTTGGCCCAAGTGTAGAGTCAGAGGCTGGAGAGCCCGCATCACCTAATGCACCGGCTGTGCCTACTAAAGCTGCGGTTGCCATAACCGAGAAACCTAAATCTAAGCACAAAGGCACAAATAAGGTAGCAATAATGGGCACTGTAGAAAACGAACTACCAATCCCCATTGTTATCAATAATCCCACTAACAAAATAGCTGCTGCAGCAAGGGGCTTATTGCCATCAAATAACGCAGCGCCACTGTGTACTAAACTTGCTACATCACCAGTTGCTTTCATTACTGAAGCAAATCCTTGGGCCGAAATCATAATAAAACCAATCATCGCCATCATGGCGACTCCTTTACTAAATACGTCGCCGTTTTCTTCCCACTTAACAACGCCAAATACACTAAATATCATTACACCTACAAGGCCGCCCAATATCATTGAGCCACTTAGGTTTTGTGCAACTAGTGATGAAATCACAGCAAATAAACCGACTATCATCACTTTTTTTGGTTTCTCAATGTCGGTAGCTTTACTTTGTGTTGTTAACGGTTGCGCATTGTAGTCACGGCGCTTAACGTAACTTATAAACACCGCAATAATTAAACCAATTAACATACCACAGGCAGGAATAATCATTGCCATAGGCACTTGTGTGTTTACAATTTCTAGGCCGTTATCAACTAAGTTTTTATGCAAAATAGAATATAAGTAAATGCCACCAAATCCATAAGGCAATACCATGTAAGAGGTAGCTAAACCAAACGTTAATATACAGGCAATGGCGCGGCGGTCCAGGCGTAGTTGATTAAATACAACGAGCAAAGGGGGAATTAAAATAGGGATAAAAGCAATGTGTACAGGCACTAGATTTTGAGAAGAAACAGCAAAGGCTAATATAATTAATAAAATAAAATAGCTTAAAAAGGTTTCGCTGCCTGCACCTTGTGCATTCACTTTGTTTAATAGCTTTTCGGCAAGGATACGGGTTAATCCCGATTTTGAAATAGCCACTGCAAAGGCACCTAACATTGCGTAACTTAAAGCAATTTCAGCGCCAGCAGATAGGCCAGAATTAAATGCATCAACACTTTCTTTTATGCCTAAACCCGCTGTTAAACCGGCTACAAGTGCACTAATTATCATAGCTACAATGACATTTACACGGGCTAAGGAGAGCCCAAGCATTAAAATAACGCCTATAACAACCGCATTCATAGTTTTCTCTATTTTGAAGATTTAATTAATTTTATCAGATCTTTAGCCTGATTTTTACGTTCTTTAGTAAAAGGTTTTTTAGCGTAGCGCACTTGATTAAATAAATAGCTAAATTCGCTTAAAGGTGCAGCCGCCTCAGGGCTTTGCTCTGCAAAGTATATTAGCTGCTGATTAGGAGAATAGTGACTAGGCGCCGTTATGTTGTTTTTATTTGCCCAATGCATAATGGCTTCAAATTCTGCAACTAACGGCGGGCGCTTACTTTTATTGCGTGGCCAATTTAAATAAATAAAATAAGCAGCAAAGCTAAAAGCAAATCCTAAAATAACCGCTAAAGGTACCAACCAAAGGTGTTTACTACCAAAAAGTGATTTTAAAAAGTTACTTTGTTTTTCTTCGTCAAAGCCAAGTACCCAGCTAGTCCATTGGTAATCAAGGGTTTCTAGTTTGAGCCTTAACCAATTAACGGCTGCAAAGTTACTTAAACTCACTAAGCCAAAATCAAGATTACTTTTAAATTCATCATTGAGTTCTTCGTTTTGTGAAAGTGAACCATTTAAACGCTCGGGGGCTACCACCGCTGTGGCATCAAAAATTTGCCACTGATTATTAATATACACTTCAACCCAGGCGTGGGCATCGTATTGGCGAACCGATAAATAGTTATTTGATTGATTTTTTTCGCCACCTAAATACCCACTGGCCAAGCGCGCGGGAATACCGGCGCTTCTAAAAATATAGGCTGCTGCACTGGCGTAATGGCCGCAAAAGCCGCGTTTTTTATCAAATAAAAATTGATCAATAGTGCTGTCACCCGTCATAGGCTCAGGGGTTAACGTGTAACTAAATTCTTGTTTAGCAAAGTAGTTAAGCAATGCATTATAAAAGTCGATTTGCGACGTTGTTGATTGTTTAAGTGTGGCTGCAAGTTTGGCTGCTTGTTGGTTTGTTTGGTTATTTAAGCGTGTGTAATAAGTGGTTTGCCAATTTGATAGCTGCTCTGTACTCAGTGCTGCACTTGATACCTGATACTGCAAGCTTTTAGCTTGATATTGCTTTTTTCGTAACAGCCCTAACGCATTACTTTCAACATTTTTATTATTACTGGTAGCGTAATTAAGCCCATATAGCCACTTTTGATTAGCAGGCTCGGCAATAATAGTATAGGTACTTTGTACTAATATTTTTTTATCGGGATCGGCGCTTTGATTATTATATTTTAGTAAATCAGATGTTTTCCACGCTTTACCATCAAAGGTGTCGTGCACAAGTGCGCGCCAATAATAAGGCGAGGCAGACGTTTTATTATCAAAGCGGGCTCTAAAAACCAGTTCATCAGAATTAGACAACTTTGCAATATCAAACGGATCAACCTGTTCAGAGAGGCCTGTTTTAGCAAGCTTTGGCCCAGGTAATTGCCAAAAAGAGGGCATTTTAGGTAAAAACAACAACAAAAATATAGCTAAGGGCAAAGCAATAAATAACAGCTTAGCACTTTGTTTAGAGGCTAATTTTAAACTATGAGAAGATTCAATTAAGCTCAATACCGCAAAGTTGAGTAAAAATAGGGCGCTCATAGTTAAGGTAGTTATTATGCTTTGGTTAAACAAATACGCCGATGAAATAGAAAAAAACGTAAGTGTAACAATAATATGGTAATGCTTTTTTGTTTTAGCCTGCAGTAGTTTAAAAATACTAGAGAGCAATAACATAGCAACAAACAATATTACTGTATCGCCTATACCTAGGGTGTAAATCATTAATATTAAAGCTAAACCAGCCAAAATATTTGCAAGCCACGCGTTAGGTTTGGGTGTGTCAGTCAGTGTTAAGTACACGTTCCACAGGCATAACATCGATAAAACCCCAATAAACAGTATGGGCATATGCGATAAATAAAACGCAAACAAACAGGCATAGATAAAGCTCATTGCTAAATTTATTGCCCGGTAATTTAATAGCTCAGCCATTATTTGCTCCGCCGAATTCGCTCAGAAGTGCTAAACACTGTGATTTATCGTGCGTGTCATTGGTTGCTTTGTAACTTGCTGAGGGCAAAATGAGTGTAAACGGTGTGTTGTTTTCGCATGCATTACACACTAAAAAGCAAAGCTGACTCAAGCGTTGCTCGGTATTACCCGTTAGCTGGTTAAAATCAAAAACAATATCGGACTTTTTATAATCACTAAATTCTTTTACGAGTAACTGCTGCGATTTAGCGTAATGTTTCCATGAAATTCGCTGCAGTCCCATTTCTGGTAAATGCGTAATTAGCTCATCAAACTCTTCGCTGCCGCTCTCTTTAATACTGCCTGTTTGCGTTGTATGTTCAAACGTATTGTTGTAAGTGTCGTTTAATACATGCTCTGGCGCAGGGTAAACATAAACAGAGTCATTGGGTTGTATATAACTCCACACGCTTACCAGCCCAAATGGGTAATTACTGTGTATTTTAAAACGTTTAAGGGGATATTTACCGCGGGTATTATAGGGTAGGTTAATAATTAACGAGCTGTCTTTGGGCGTAACTTGCGCTAAGTGCTTTGCGTATTTTGAATCACTTGAGTAGCTAAGCGATACTGATTGCGTAAGTGTTGGGGCTTTTAAAATAAATTTAACCGATCCTTTATTTGGTGAGAAGCTGGCAACGCTTTTTATATATTCAACCTTTAGCCCTTTGGCATTTGTATAACCAAGCAGTACGGCAATAATCATCACCACAAACATTAAATAAGCCATCACCAAAATTAAGTTATTTTGATAATTAATCCCCATAACAAAATTTAAAATTGCGACAACAATAAAGTAAAAGCCGAGCTGCGAGGGCACCACATAAATATTGTTATGAGCCAGCGTAATGGATTGCTTTGAATGCTTGTTTTTAAGTAGTTTATTAAGTAAACGCTTTTTAAATGCACCTAATATACTGACTTTTTTAGCTTTTTTTTTAAATAACACGTTAAACTGGCACAGCAACAGTTTTTAAAATTTCATTTACTTGCGCTTCGCCCGATTCGTTATGCAGTCCTAATCGGTGCTGGCACACGCTTGCAAATACAGCTTGTACATCGTCAGGGGTGACAAAATCACGCCCTTCAATAAATGCCCACGACTTAGCCGCTTTGGCAAGCGCCATACTTGCACGAGGAGACAGCGAGCCTGCAAATGCGGCGCTTTGACGAGTATGCGTTACTAATTCAATAATGTAGTCAACCACAGGGCTACTTATTACAATTTGATTAATTAAGGTTTGAATTTGCTGTAGCTGCTTAGCGTCTATTCTTTGAGGTAATTGGCTGTAGTCTCGCGGTTTAATGTTTAAAATAAGGTGTTTTTCAGCCTCTTTAGGAGGGAAACCTAAACTTATGCGCATTAAAAATCGATCTAACTGCGATTCAGGAAGTGGGTAAGTACCCGATTGATAAAGCGGGTTTTGCGTGGCAATTACAAAAAAAGAATTTGGTAATGTGTACTTACTGCCATCTACTGTAACTTGCTGCTCTTCCATTGCCTCAAGTAATGCACTTTGCGTTTTAGGGCCCGCGCGGTTTATTTCATCTGCTAATACAACTTGGCTAAAAATTGGCCCTTTATGAAATGTAAACGTATGTTCATTAGCGTTAAATACATTAGTTCCTAAAATATCGGCAGGTAAAAGATCGCTTGTAAATTGTATACGCTGATACGACAGCCCTAGCACAGCAGCAAGTGCATGTGAGAGCGTAGTTTTACCCATACCTGGTAAATCTTCTATCAGTAAATGTCCTTCACTGAATAAGCAGGTGAGTGCTAGTTTTATTTGTTGTTTTTTTCCAAAAATAACACTCGATAAATCGTCGATAATTGCCGAAACAGTGTTTTGCATACTGACCTTATTTTATTCGCTTAGTTCGAGGCGCTTCATAACAGAATTAACTTTTTTAGCGTTAAAAGGTTTTTCTATAAAGCCTTTGGCACCTAATTCCCATGTGTTTTGCACGTTTTCAAGGGTGTTATGACCCGAGCACATAACAACGTGCGCGTGAGGGTAACTATCATTAATGTGTTCTAGAATATCAGAGCTTTCAGAATCAGGTAAGTCTACATCCAAAAATATGACATTGGGTGATTTTTTATCAAGAAGGGGTTTAGCAGAAAGGTAATCGTTGCTTTCTAAAATATCTTCAAAGCCTAGCTCCGTTAATATTTGGTTTAGGTAGTCACGTATTTCCTTAACGTCATCAATAATAAGTATAGGCTCAAGCGGGCGCACAAATTCCATATGTTAATTACTTCTATTTATAATACATCTAAAGTAATTTAATTTTATGCTAAGCACTGTATAAGCTCAAGAAAGTAAATCAAAAAACAACCAATTAGCGCTTTTACGCACCTAAACCTGCCGTATTAATTAAACACCCAAACCATTAAATTGGTTAATAAATGTTAAATAATACTCTTCAATAGTTCTTTACAGAACAGTTTAAATAAGACTTTAGTCATAATTAGCAATTTTATTTTAAAATTCAAAACTATTAAATCCTTGTTTATAAATGCAAATTTTTATAAATACGATTTCATGTAAATGTTTTGTAATAAAAGATGTTGACGTTACATTATTCATTTGTGATTATGCTCACTAGCTGAGCCAATGCCCATTGCGAAGTTTAAAAACACATTTTAGTAAAATGCTCATTTGCTTTAGCTGCACACTGAAAATACACAACACACTAAATAGAGAGTTCATTATGTTAAATAATAAGAAAGCTAAATTTGCGCTAACGTTAGTAGCAGCAGCGTTGGCGGCGCCAGCACAAGCAGATATGTCAGATTACTTTGACCGCCTTGACGTTAACTTTCTAGCAATGCAAAACTTTCAGTCTATTCAAGCTAAAGACGGTGCATTTCGTCCTGAAGATGAAGAGCAGTCATCAGGTTTTGGGCGTATAAGAGCTAACTTAATGCTTAAGTTTCATATCAATGAATACATTACTGCCGACATTGATATAGCCGAAGAGCCGAACGATTTTGGCGGCGGCGACCGTGATTTTTCGTTCCATAACGACTTTGCAGGTATCGAATTCGATTTACTTGGCTTATACGGCACACCAAACGAAAACGAAAATCTAACGCTTCGTTTAGGTAATATTGGTGCCTCTCCATTTCAGTTTAAAGGTTTTCAAGATGGCGCTGATAACCAAGGTAATGCCTTAATTGGTAACGGCATTAACGACTACGCAACCGCAGAAAACGGTGTACAATTAAGCTACACAGAAACATTTGACAGTGGTGTGCTTCGTTCTTACAACGTGGCGGGTCATATTACGACATCAAGTTTTGGTGAGGCATTTCAAGAAGATAGAGGTTTTAACTACCGCTTACAAGGTACGTTAGAGTTTGAAGGTGGCTTTAAAGTTGGTTTAAATTACTTACAAGCTAACCAAGGCGACCAGCTTCGTTTTGAAAATGGCGTAGCAAGCTTAGATGGACTTACTACAACAAATTACCGTTTTGGTGATGGCGAAAACTATAACTTTTCGGCTTCTCCTTCAAGCGAACGTGATACTCACGTAGGTGTTATGCCAGGCCTTGATCAGTCTATCATTCAATTAAATTTAGCGTATCAGCCATCAGATCAAACCAGCATCATATTAATGTTAGGTAAATCGTCTGACGATTACACCTTTGCAGACTCTGCAGGTAACGCAGTGGCAGGTATTACCTACTTTGGCACAAATGGCGTAGCAGACGAAAACGGCACCACATTTGATTCAAACAGCGTAATTAAAGGCGAGAGCTCAGTAGAATATTACGCAGTTGAAGCGCAGCAATACATTATTCCTGAAAAACTTTACGTAGCCGCGCGCTATGCAGAGTCAGAAAACACTTCCGATTTAATCAGCCAAAACGATAACACCGTTGAGCGCTTACAAGTAGCCGCAGGTTACTGGTTTACTGATTCAACACTATTAAAAGTTGAGTATGTAAACCAAGAAGAAGGCGCAAACTCAGGTGGTCAAATTGGCCGTGGTTTTGACGGTTTCACCTCAGAAATCTCAGTTAAATTTTAAATAGCTTACTAACTTACTGTTTGGTTTAAAGGTAATTTCGGCGTTGTAAATACGTTGAAATTACTCACTGCTTTATTTACTAAGGCGCTTTACAGTTATTTTTTAAGCGTCATTTAACATATTTATGAGGGTTAACCCGATGAAAACTAAATTATTAATGCTCGCGTGTTCAATTATGGCTATTAACGTAGCTGCTAAAGAAACCATAACCATTGCCACTGTTAACAATGGTGACATGATCACCATGAAAGAGCTAAGCAATCATTTTGAAGAACAAAACCCAGATATTTCATTAAAATGGGTAACACTTGAAGAAAATATTTTACGTCAACGTGTAACAACCGATGTTGCTACAAAAGGCGGCCAATACGACGTAATGACTATTGGCACCTATGAAGTGCCAATTTGGGGTAAACAAAACTGGCTAACTGAGCTTGATAACCTAGGTGAAAATTACGACGTTGATGACTTACTACCTGCTATTCGAAGTGGTTTAACGATAGATAACAAACTATACGCGGCCCCATTTTATGGCGAAAGCTCTATGGTTATGTACCGTACAGATCTAATGGAAAAAGCCGGTTTAGAAATGCCAAACGCGCCTACGTGGAGCTTTATTCAAAAAGCTGCAAAAGCGATGACCAATAAAGATGAAGGTGTTTATGGCCTTTGTTTACGTGGTAAGGCAGGTTGGGGCGAAAATGTGGCTTTAATTACTTCAATGGCAAATTCGTTTGGCGCTCGTTGGTTTGATGAAAACTGGAAACCACAATTTAACACCCCAGAGTGGAAGGCTACACTCCAGTACTATGTAGATATTATGAAAGAGTCTGGCCCTGCGGGTTCGTCAGCGAATGGATTTAACGAAAACCTAGCGTTATTTCAAACGGGTAAATGTGGTATTTGGATTGATGCAACGGTTGCTGGCGCATTTGTAACCAATAAAAAAGATTCTGAAGTAGCTGATAAAGTAGGCTTTGCACTTGCACCTGATAATGGCCTTGGTAAACGTGGTAATTGGCTATGGTCATGGACACTTGCAATTCCTTCAAGCAGTAAAAAATCTGATGCTGCAATGAAATTTATTAGCTGGGCTACATCAAAAGAATACAGCCAATTAGTTGCCGATAACAAAGGCTGGGCAAAGGTACCACCGGGTACTCGCGCATCACTTTATGAAAACGAGCAATACATGAATGCAGCACCGTTTGCACAAATAACGCTTGATTCTATTAATTCGGCCGACCCGAAAAATCCTACTGTAAAACCCGTACCTTATGTTGGCATTCAGTTTGTAGCAATTCCTGAATTTCAAGGCATTGGCACGGCTGTTGGGCAACAGTTTTCAGCTGCACTTACTGGGCAAATGACTGTTGAGCAAGCGCTTAGCACATCACAACGCCTAGTTGAGCGCACAATGCGTAAAGCGCGCTACCCAAAATAAATAAGTAGGCGGGTAAGTTTATCGCTTACCTCGTATTTTTCGTCAGCATTAGCATGTTATCTAGTAGCCGTTTGTCGTTGTTACTAAGGTTAATGCTGACTTTTTGAAGGTCACTGATATGGCAACTACACAGTCTCGTACGCTTGCACGCATAATGCTATTTCCTAGTGTAATTTTATTACTAGGATGGATGATAGTGCCGCTGTGCATGACACTCTATTTCTCATTTGTAGATTACAACTTACTTATTCCTGGTGAACGTGAATTTGTAGGCTTTTTAAACTACGAGTTTTTTTTAACAGATCCTGCATTTGTTGAATCCTTTTTTAATACCCTTTATTTAGTAACGGGTGTATTAGCTATCACTATTTGTGGTGGTATTGGATTAGCTGTTCTCCTCGACCAAGCAATATGGGGGCGAAACTATGTTCGTATTATGGTTCTCGCCCCATTTTTTGTTATGCCAACCGTATCGGCTTTGGTGTGGAAAAACATGTTTATGAACCCTGTGAACGGATTATTTGCACATTTTGCAATATGGCTTGGGATTGAGCCAATCGACTTTTTTGCACAAATGCCGTTGTTTTCAATCATTATTATTGTTTCTTGGCAGTGGTTACCGTTTGCTGCGTTGATATTACTGACGGCAATTCAATCGCTTGACCGCGAACAACTCGAAGCTGCAGATTTAGATGGTGCCGGGCCTTTTAGTAAGTTTTTTTATATAGTGCTGCCGCATTTATCACGCGCAGTTACCGCTGTTATTTTAATTGAAACTATATTTTTACTGTCTATTTTTGCAGAAATTTTAGTGACAACCAGTGGCGGGCCTGGGTATGCATCAACCAACATTACCTACTTAATTTACACCCAATCGTTATTACAATTTGATGTAGGCGGGGGCTCAGCAGGGGGCATAGTTGCAGTAATTATTGCCAATATTGTAGCCATATTTTTAATGCGCCTTATTGGTAAAAACTTAGAGGGTTAATCATGGCTAGTGCAGCAAATAAAAAATCAAAACTAATTTATACCCTGGCAGCATGGACCATCAGTGGTATGATTTTTTTCCCAATTTTGTGGACATTAATCACCAGTTTTAAAACCGAAGCAGAAGCAATATCAGCCACACCCGCGTTATTTGCTTTTGATTGGACACTGGAAAACTACCAAGATGTGTTAGCGCGATCGCCGTATTTTGACCACTTTTGGAACTCTGTGGTTATATCACTAGGCTCAAGTTTATTGGGCTTATTAATAGCGGTACCAGCCGCGTGGTCAATGGCGTTTGTGCAAACGAAAAAAACTAAAAACCTACTTATGTGGATGCTTTCTACAAAAATGCTCCCGCCGGTAGGAGTGTTAATTCCTATTTATTTACTCTTTAGAGACTTTGCTTTGTTAGATACAAAACTGGGCTTAGTTATTGTTATGACCTTAATAAACTTACCAATTATGGTATGGATGTTATACACCTACTTTAGAGAAATTCCGGGTGAAATTTTAGAAGCGTCACGAATGGATGGCGCAACTATTGGCGAAGAAATATTTCATGTATTACTGCCAATCGCACTACCTGGCATAGCCTCAACATTACTGTTAAACGTAATTCTGGCATGGAATGAAGCATTTTGGACACTCATTTTAACCGCTGCAAATGCCGCACCACTAACGGCATTTATTGCCAGTTACTCAAGCCCAGAAGGGTTATTTTACGCCAAGTTGTCGGCAGCTTCTGCCATGGCCATTGTGCCAATATTAATTCTTGGTTGGTTTAGTCAAAAACAATTAGTGCGCGGCTTAAGCTTTGGCGCAGTAAAGTAGGAGAACACACATGGGCAGCATCACACTAAAAAAAGTAACTAAAAGTTTTGATGAAGTTAACGTAATAAAACCGCTTGATTTAGAGATAAAAGACGGCGAATTTATTGTATTTGTAGGGCCATCGGGCTGTGGTAAATCAACATTACTACGTATGATTGCCGGATTAGAAGACACAACCAGCGGCACAATTGAGATTGATGGCCAAAATGCAACACAGACGCCACCGGCAAAACGTGGTTTAGCTATGGTATTTCAATCATACGCTTTGTACCCGCACATGAGTGTACGCAATAATATTGCGTTTCCACTAAAGCGTGCAAAAGTAAGCCCTGCTGAAATTGAAAGTAAAATAGCAAATGCCGCTAAAATACTAAATTTAACCGATTACTTAGACCGTAAACCAGGCCAATTATCGGGCGGGCAGCGCCAACGTGTAGCAATAGGGCGCGCAATAGTAAGGCAACCGTCGGCATTTTTGTTTGACGAACCGCTTTCAAATTTAGATGCATCGTTGCGTGTAAATATGCGCTTAGAAATTTCAGAGCTACACAAAAGCTTAGCTACAACAATGATTTATGTAACACATGACCAAGTTGAAGCGATGACAATGGCAGACAGAATTGCGGTATTTAATGGTGGTATTATTGAGCAAGTTGGTACGCCGCTTGAGCTGTATCAGCACCCGGTAAATAAATTTGTGGCAGGCTTTATTGGTTCACCAAAAATGAACTTTATTGAAGTAGATAACGATAGCCATGCACAAACGCACAGTTTAGGTGTGCGTCCTGAGCACTTTGAAATTTCAACTGAGACAGGCACTTGGCAAGGTACTGTGGGCGTAATCGAGCATTTAGGCTCTGAAAGCTTTTTACATGTAACCATTGAAGGTGGCAGTACGGTTACAGTAAAAGCAGACGGCGATTGCCCACTAAAATATGGCGACACAATTTATTTAAGTGCGCCTGAGCACAAGGTACATAGATTTGATAGAAATGGGTTAACGATTAAAAACCCAACAGTTTAATCCGCCGTTTTAAGCCAATACTTTAGAAATAGCAATTTTAACTAAAGTATTGGTTATTAAATTAATGTGACACTTCGGCATTTTATAAATGAATGATATATTTGCAAATATTATAAAATGATTGAACGTTTTAAAACGGTTTAACCATAAATGTATCACAAACCTAAGGGCATGGCTCCTTTGACAGTAAGAGGTTTATGTGGCAAAGCTAACAAATACAGAAATACGTAAGCTCGATGACGCAGCTAGAGCAGGGTGGCTTTATTATGTTGCGGGTAAAACACAAGACGAAATTGCTAAAAAGCTCAACGTATCTCGTCAATCGGCTCAACGTATGGTGGCACTATCTGTAAGCCAAGGGCTTATAAAAGTAAGGCTTGATCATCCTATTGCTAAATGCATGGATTTAGCAGAAAAAATTAAAAGCCGCTTTGGTTTAGACTCCTGTGAAGTAGTGCCTAGCGATGGCTCAGATCCAAACTCTACAGTGGGTTTAGCGCAAGCCGGCGCAGCTGAAATACAACGCCATTTAAAATCAGAAACACCGAAAATTTTAGCTATGGGTACTGGGCGCGTATTACGTGCATGCGTTGATGAACTGCCAACGCTAGATTGTAGCCAACACAAAGTAGTGGCTATGCTTGGTAACATGGCACTTGATGGGTCGGCTTCACCTTATGATGTAGTTGTTAGAATGGCCGAGCATATAAATGCAAAGCATTATCCAATGCCGCTTCCTGTATTACCAAGAAGTGTTGAAGAGAAACAGCAATTGCATTCACAACATAATATTACCAGTAACTTAAAATTGGCCACCAAAGCCGATGTAACATTTGTGGGTGTAGGTAGCTTAGGCGAAAAATCGCCATTACATATTGATGGCTTTGTTGATGAGCAAGAACTAAAAGAGCTACAAAATTTAGGAGCTGTTGGCGAAATGATCAGCTGGGTTTACGACAAACGCGGCCAATTAATTGATTGCACTGTAAACCAACGTGTTGCCAGTACGCCACTAAAAATTGAAGGTAATAAACAAATTTATGCCATAGCTGCCGGTGAAGATAAAGTACTTGCGATACTGGGTGCTGTGAGATCAAATATGATCAGCGGTTTAATTACTAATGAATACACCGCAGAACGTATTTTAAGTATGGATTAGCCAATGTTGTTTTAGGCAACTTTTTAAAACATACGGTAAAGCTGGCTGAATGAGTTTTTATTTTCAAAAAGGAAAACAAACAGGCCTTTTAAATACGAACAAATTTAGGCTTTTTAAAACGTGTTTAAAAAGTACTGTGTTGAAAGAACGTTGATGCAAGTGACAATCTAAAAGCTAATGTCGTTAAAATTTTAAAGTAACCAACGTTTAAAGTACTTTGTGAGAAATACAGTCAGTAAAGTGCTGAGTGTAATGAATAATAAAAGCGTAATGATCAGGAATAAACTAAAAAGCATAGTTTGCTATAAACGAACTTAATGTCCGATACCGTCTAGTATTGGACATAGTAGGAGTGTATTGCACACTCCTTATTACAATATACATAACTACCTATAATTTATATTATGTTAAATAATGTGAATTATTACATAACCAAAGTAAGTAGCTTCTATTATTTAGGTATAAACCACTATTTCTGGTGTTTTGTAATTGTCTTTTTAAAGTTGGTATTTCAGAAAACCGTTCAAATTGTTATGCGCAGTAACTTTTACAACACCTTACGCGCTACATTGTTTTACACCTATATTTTCGCTAATGTTTATGTAGCATTTCAATCTTATAAAGCTTAGCAATTATCAATTCCATATAGCTGCCTCTATACTCCGTTTATAAAAATTAATTACCTTTTTAAACAGGCTCAAATTTTGTAATCGTCGTTTCAATCATTTTATTTAAAGCTAATTTACTGCTACAAGGTTTTTCGCGCCTCATATCAGGTTTAGATTAAAGCCTTAGATTTAAGTTTTTCGAAACCTAAGGCTTTACGCAAAAATAATATGACTTAGTTACAACCTAGTTCAGACCTTAAACCATACACTGATGATTCAATTGTTTGTGCACTGTTATACGATAAGTTTGGCATTACATTTATACCAGAGCGCGATTCAACTTCATCAATACTTACTTCGGTATTACAAAAGTTATCACTGCGACTCGCTGATTGCTCCATAATAAATGCCGACGCTTTAATTGAACTACCAGTTTGCTGCATAACAATTTTAAAATAGCCACTTGGAATGGTATGTGCTTCATTTGCTTGTGGTAACTCTGCAAAATAATATTCGTATAATGGACCTGTTACTACATATAAATCATTTCCATTTCCTACGTGATTTCGCACTGCAGATTCAAGCCTAACCCATGGGTCTTGATTTAATGCGGATGATTGCGGCGTAATATTAGAAAGTAAGTTTGTTAGTTTCCAATCAGCCGTATTACTAAAAGATGCTAATGGAACTTGATGGCCTCTATCGGTATTTATTGTTGCATACGCATCGGTGTAATCACTAGGCTCTAACGTGTAATGTGAGTATAGATCTGGATCGGCTTTCCAACTTCTGCTTCTCGATGGTCCACTCATAGTGCTAGTCGTAACATGGTAAGCCACCCAATCTGCAAACTTTGTATAACGATTATTTTTAAAGTATAAATACTTCGCTCAATTGTATTGCCATTATCTAAACCTGTTGGGCAACCTTGTAAACAGTTGTCTGCACTTGCACTGTGCGCAAAACATAAACCTGTAAGTACTATTGATGCCTTTATTATTGTCTTCATTGTTTTATCCTCAATTAAATGAGGGTAAAAATTAACAGTACATTATTACAGCAACATGTATCTAACTAATTGTTTATAAATACAATAATATCGTCTTAGGCTTTTGGTATTACTAATATAAGTCGCGAGTATACAGTTACCCTCGCCTTATATTTAACGCAATAACGTTGTTTGTAGACCTAGCGAATAAAGGGATTTTTATACACTTACATGCATTATGTTAAATTGAGTGCTTTGTAGCTTTCTATGCGTAATCACCCTGATATAAAGCGTATACGCACACTTTTAATGTATGAATGTTGAGCAATTAATAACGATTTATACTTAAATGGTTTAATACTAAAAAATAGATAAAACAAAAAACCGTTTGAATAACTAATTATACAAAAATTAATACAGCTCAAACGGCATGGTTTTATGTACATATTAGCCAAAGTGGCTAACTAGGCCTTTAAAATTAACGTGTTTTAAAACTTTTTATCAGCCAAAAATTCACCCATTAACGAAATTACTCGTTCTGGTTTTTCATCAATAACCCAGTGCCCTGCTTTTTCTATCCAAGTTAGTGTTGCATTTGGTAAGGTTTGAGCTAACTGAGGTGCATATTTAGGTTTTTGAAAGTTATCTTCATCACCCCATAAAATGAGGGTTTCATGCTTTAAGCTTTTAAGCTCACCGGCAATTGCTTGTGTGTACTCTTTATTAAGTCGGCGCATATTAGTGAATAACGCTGCTTTACCTCGCTCATTACTCCATTGCTTTAAATACTGTTTTTTAAGTTCGTCGGTCATTATGCTTTTATCGTATACACCTTTTGGCATAAAATCATTTAGCGTATCAACAAACTCATCAACCGATGTTTCTTGCTCTACACCAGGCTCAAGCAAAGGTTCAAACTCGGGTATTGGCCAAGAATCAAAGCAAACACTATCAATTAATATTAAGCTGTTTACTTTTTCTGGGTAATTTACCGCCATGAGTTGTGCTATTCCGCCACCTATATCATGAGAGGCAATGTTTGCTTTAGAAATACCTAGCTCATCCATAAATTGACTGATTATTTTGCACTGGGCATTAATTGATACATCGGTATTTATTGGCATATCAGATTCGCCGTAATTGAGTAAATCAGGTGCAATAACACGATGTTGCTCACTCAGTGTTGGCATAACATTTCGCCATAACGATTTGTTAGTCGGAATACCATGTAATAATAGTAGAGGTGTGCCCTCACCCATTTCTTGATACGCAATTTTGTGGCCTTCAACGGTAATGGTTTGTGTTTTACTCATACATACGATCCTCATCAATATTTAAAATTTAGCATAAACCTGTGTATGTATAGTGATGAGCAATTATCATCCCAGCTTGTTTTTTAAATAATTTTTTTGAGGTTTAAATAATTACAAAAATCTGAGAGCGCTTTAAAACGCGGTCTGTGGCTATTAATGGTAAGTAGGGTTAATTTTGAGTTAAGCGAAAAGAATAAAAATAAAGAGTTATAAAATAACCTTGATTTTTAAAATTATGAAATAAAGTAGTAGCTACATGAAATAATTACTGCCAGTTTGGGCCTATTAAAAATAATAGGCCCTGTGTATTTTAAATTTATATTTTTTAATTTGGACTAGCTTAGCAAATGCTTAATTTTATTAATTAATACTTGCTGCTTTACTGGTTTTTCAAGCATGTCGTCAAACCCAAGTTCAACATACTTAGCATTACTATTTATGTCAGAATCTGAAGTGTGGGCAATAATTTTGGTTTGCTTGTCTGCGTTATGTTTTTTTATTTTAAGCATCGCGTCTGTGCCCGAGAGTTCTGGCATAACAATATCCATTAAAATAATATCGTAATTATTTTGCGACACCATCAACATAGCTTCTATTGCATTGCTCGCATAATCTATTGCTACGTTTTCATCTTTCAGCATGGCTCTAATAACCATTTCTACGAGCGGTTCATCATCAACTAATAACAACGATTTGGTGTTGTTAAATTCTGTATGCGTTGTAGTTACAGTAATGGGTTCTTGATTGTTTGCACTTACGGGTAACAATTCTACGGTGTTAACTAATAACGATAAATTAATAGATGTTGTTTTCCCGCGCTCGTGCACAGTAATATTTTTACCGCCGAGCATTTTAAAAATTGAGATAAAAAACCGCAGCTCTAATGTAGCATCAAAATTAATATCGCTTTCAAAAGACTGTTGTTTGCATACCATTTGTAACTGACTATAAAAGCTCCCCTGATTTGCTAAGTTATTTATAGAAAAGTCCAGCGACAAATAATGTTTACCTTGCTCGTTAATCAGCTCAGAATTTAACGACAATTTGCCTTGATGTGTGCTTTCTATAAGCTCACTAGCAAGCTGAATAATTAATTGCATAATCAGCTTTTCATCACTGCTTATGCCTTTATCTATGGGCACATTGTTATTAATAATTATATTTTTATCATCAGAGTCTTTATTAAGTATATCGGCCGCATTTTTAAGTAAGTCGGCTAAATTAATTGTGTTCATTTTAAGCTTTAATTTGCCGGTATCGGTTTTATTTATATTAACTAACTGCTGCACAACGCAACTTAACTGTGTACATGCATTTTCTAACTCATTGCTAAAATTGGCTTTCCTGTTTTTATAATTAAGCTCTACTATAGATTGCAGTGAACTAAGTGGCGCTTTTAATTGCATTGCTAGGCGTGCTACAAATTTATCTTTTAGCTGGTTAGCTTGCTTAGATTTTTCTACTACTTGGGCAAGTAATAACTCTTTTTGATGCGCTTGTGTTTCATCTCTAAAGTAACAAACAAAGCCACCAAAGTCGGTATGCCTTTGCACAACGGTGATCCAGCGGCCATCACTAAAGCCGATATCTATTAATTGGCTATGTTCATTAGCTAATTTATTATGTTCTTGATAATGGGTAATAATATTGTTTTGTTGAGAAATACTCATTATTTGGCTGTAACTTAATTGTTTATTATTTTGAATAACATGAGAAAACAATTCGTTAAATGCCTGATTAGTTATTACCGGAAATTCGTTACTATTAAAAATGGCAAAGCCATGCGGCAGTGCATCAAGCGAGCTTGAAAACAGCGATTCTCTATTAAGTATATGGGTATTTTTTTGTTTAATTTCATCATGTAATCGCCTTGGTAAACGTAAAAAGTAATAAACAAATGCAAATATAGCTAAGCTAATTAATGCCAGTTTAAATAAGTCGAACCTAGATACATTAGCAGGCGTTATCGGTTTGATGGGTTGCACATGCAAGCGCCACGTAGCAGGAAAACGACTACTTGCTGCGCTTATGCTGTTAGGGATAGTTTTAACATTTAGCTCCCCCCTACTACCTAATATAAACTGAGGGGTTGATATAAATAAATTATAATTTTGCGTATTTAGCTTACCTATTATGGCATTTAAAAATTTACTTAAATCAAAGGCTGTGAGTGTATAAATAGCGCTATTACCCATATTTATTTCTGAAATTAAAAACGCTGTATCGGCTACAGTAAATACCTCTACTGATTGTTTATTTGCTCGCATTGAAAAGGCGTTTAGCCAATTAGTAAAGCCATAAGCTGCTAAATCAAAGTTGTTTTTAGACCATATGGCAAGTTGTTTATAGTCATTATCAAATACAACAAAACCTTTATACGTTAAACTGCTTGATACCTGCGTTTTTACTAAATCACTTAATTGTTGCTGAGTATAACTTTGTTGGCTTTTTAAAAAGCCTGCGACAATTTTATCTTTTTGAGTAATGTAAAGTGCTTGGTTGTCAAAGCGCTCTAATGCATCAAACAGCGTTTGCCTTAACTGCTGAGTTTGTATGGCATAGGCATTTTTTTTGTCTTTTTTATCTAACGTATATAAAAGCAAAGCCGAGAACGAGCAAATAACCAGCGCAATTAAAAAGGCCACCGGCGCTAAGCTAAATAAGTGAACAAATCTATTTAGTGATTTTGTCTCACTCGGTTTAATTGCCTTAGTTGGGGTAAAATGCTTATTAAGCTGGGTTTGCAGTAATTGCGCAAAAGATACAAATTGTTCTTTTTGAGAGCCAATAAGTGTTTTAGGTGAAATATCGGCAATGATCAGTACGCCTATTAAACTGTTATCTAAATTATAAATGGGATATTGAGAGAAAAAGCGTACCTGTTGGCAGCGCCCTTTTGTTAGTGGGTCAAATAAGGTGTCCTCAATAATGTAGAGTTTTTCTTGTGTGCACGTTTGTGCCAAGCTATTTAATTCACTGTCTGCTTTGTATGGGTCATCGCAGCTAATAATTTGTTGCGTATACAAAGCATTATGATCAACGAATTTAACAATAGAAACATCGTAAAACTGCTTCATTAGGGTTAGCGTTTCGGTTATTTCTTGTTTTATTTCATCTATTTGTGTGTTGCTAAATTCATTTATATTATTTACATATGAGCTGTTCATGGGCGCACTCCTTCACCTTTCGGCGGTGTAGAAATCCAACGCGTGCTGTTAGCACTTGTATGTGATGGAAGTTTTACTCTAAATGGCGGAAGTAAGTTATTTAAAGCGCGTTCGCCTTGTGCATTTAACACCGGCTCTGCCGAAGTTAAATTGAGCGAAGCCTCGCAGTAAGTCACGCCAGGCTCTATGCCAATAAGGGCCAGCGTTTGAATAATTATGTCGTTATTTATTAAATCGATACCTAGCAGCTCAAAGGTTGTTTCTAAAATAGTAAATACCAGTGTTTCTACTATATTTTCATCTTCTTCTAGTTGCGTACCTTGTGGGCAGCAAATACTGCCTAGCTCTACATCTACACTGCTTGCTACACCTACCAGCGCCAGTGCATCAAGCGCGGTTCCTAATAACACTTCAACTTGTGGCAAATATAAATCAAGAATATCGCCTTGTGGCTCATACCCTGTTTGGCAACTATTGCACGACTGCGATAATTGCTGACTGTCTATGCCTAATAACGGATTACCAAGTGCAGTTACACCAATCAAACAACTACTATCGGCTTGCTGTTTAGCAATTGAAAAGCTTTCGCACGGGTTACCAGTAACTACCTTTTGAGACATATAGCGCGATACAATTTCGTCACCTGTTGCGGGGCACGCTAATGCTGTACTTTTTAGTAATTGCCCCATTACGGAGTTACTTAATTGCCCAATGGCATAATTAGGGCCTTGCTGTAGCGCATTGATATAACTTACATTGCCACTATTAGCGGTGTTACTAACTCCTAAACTATCTGAAAACTCATCACTTAAACTTTTTATACACGGGTTGCCTTGGCAATTAGGCGCATCGTAATAAATGGCTTCTCGTGAGGTGAACCTGTCATCGCGTATCCCAATTAAAGCGCGGTATGTTGCATTTGCTTGGCGGTCTGTGTAAAAAATTAAAGGCGCTTGGTGCTCATCAAACCCAATGGCGATACCTAAGGGGGTGTTATTAGCATCAACCACTGTTATTTGGTTATCTACCTTTGTGTGATAGCGCTTAATGAGTGCATCGCGCACTAAAATAACACCACCAATTGAGCCAATAATTAAAATGGTAATAATTAAAATCAGCTCAATAGTGAGTATGTAGCCCTGTTGGTATTGTTTATTCATAGAGCGCTCCTATAGCACTTCAACTAGCATTTTTAGTACATTCATTACCTGCAGCGCTGCAGGAAAAAACACCAGTACTAAAAACATAGGAAAACAAATTAAGATAATGGGAAAGGTGGTATGCAGTGCTTTTTTATTTACTTTTTTAGCTAATAAGATATTTTTTTTAAGCGCAAAGCTTTCTAATTGTGACTCAACCGCCTGTATTAACGGGGTGCCAAGCTTAGAGCCAATAAGCATTAGATTAGCTAATTTTTTTAAACCCGAGACCCCTGTTCTGTCATATAACGAATTAAAGGCTGTTTCGCGGTCTTTACCGGCACTGAGCTCAAACAAAAATAATTTAAGCTCTTTATATAAAGGGTGTTTTTTACTTAACCCGTGATCAACCGCTAAAGCAAATGCACGCTCTAGCGAAAAGCCAGCGCGCATATACACTAACAGCACACTTAAAAAAAACTCTAAGCTATTGTTTATTTGTACTTTACGCTGGCCTTTTTTAAATAAAAACCACATATCAGGCGCAAAAAAGCTAATAAAACAGATAATGGCTACAAGCGGTGTACTTATTACATAACCAGTGATCTCTATGGCAGTATAAGCACAAAATGTGGCGGCCATTTTAAAGCAGTACATGCTCAATAAAATTTTATTTAACTGATACCCTGCTTGTCTAAATTGGCTTTTTGAAATAACAATTAATGGATACCAATTTATATTAGTTTTGATAGGTTGCTGAACCTCAGCCTTTAATGACTGCTTTTGAATATGGATAAATGCACCCATACTCACCAATAAGCCAACAAATA
This sequence comes from Pseudoalteromonas sp. S3776, assembly GCF_005886915.1. Lineage (NCBI taxonomy): Bacteria > Pseudomonadati > Pseudomonadota > Gammaproteobacteria > Alteromonadales > Pseudoalteromonadaceae > Pseudoalteromonas > Pseudoalteromonas sp. S3776. The sequence goes on from NZ_PNCU01000015.1 coordinate 43,266, forward strand.
AAAATAGGTCTATCATAGCGTTACCCTCAAGCTTAGGCGAAGCCATAAAAAGCCAAATAACTGGCAAAGCACAGCAACGGTAATAAAGGCCATGCCATTGGGGTTATTTAACAGCGGATCGAACCAGGTTGGATCGGTGTAATTAAATAAAGGCACTAAAGCGTAGGGTAAAACGCCACTAAACAGCGCAGCGTATTTAGTACCAGAAAGCTTAGCTTTGAGCTGCTGGCGATCTAGCGTTCTTAACGACATCATTTTGCATACACTTTTAAGCATGTCAGTTAGATCGCACTGGCTTTTTGTATGAGTAATTATGCTATGTGCAAATAACCGTACGGTTTCGCAGTTGTAGCGTTTAATCAAAGGGGCGAATGAGCTTTGTATATCACTGCCCATATTTAAGCGCTGCAGTAATAAATGACTTTGCGGTTTAATGTATTTATCGGCGTGTTCGTCGGCAAATTGCATAGCCTGAACAAGTGAAAGCCCAGTACTTAAACACGATTGTACGGTTTCTATGTACTCTAAAAATAAGTGCTCAAACTTGGCTAATTTATAGTGCGCTAAATCAATAATCACTATAAAGCAGGTTATAAATACAACCAAAGAAACAATTAATGCACTTGTAGTTGCTTGAGGATAAAAGTACTGTGCAACATACCAAGTACTGGTGGCAAGCGAGCAAGCAACGCTTATAAATAAAGCATTACTGATGTTAATCCCAAGTACCCGCAGTGACACTGTGATAATGTCTTTTTCTTCAAGTACATCGATCTCGTGCTTAGTACTTGCAGCGTGCGTTTTTACTTTAAGTGTTATAAAAACACTCAGTGCTAAAGTAAGTGACATAACACTTGCTATGGCCAGTAAGTAATCAAGTTTATTCATAATTACGCTCCCTGGCCGGTTGCAGTAATGCACTTATTTCGTTTATGTTGGCACCTTGGCTTTGCATAAAGCTCACCACGCTTGAGGTACTAATTGCCTTATCATTTACTTGCTCGGTATCGCTTACGCTATACAGCGCAGAGTATTGCGCACGTCCGTCTACTCGCTTTATTTCGCCAATACTTTTTAGGGTTCTTACACCGTTTGTATTTCGAGAAACATGTACAATTAACTGAATGCTTGATGCGATTAATGCGCTGGTGTGGGTGTCGCTTAGCTGCGCGTTATGTAATTGCACAAGCGTTGATAATCGGGTAACCGCATCGCTTGCACTATTAGCATGTACGGTGGTCATTGATCCTTGGTGCCCGCAGTTCATTGCTTGCAGCATGTCTATTACTTCCCCTGCGCGTACTTCGCCTACAAGTATTCTGTCGGCGCGCATTCTTAGTGCCGCTTTTACTAAATCGCGCAGGGTAACGGCGCCTTTGCCATCGCTGTTGGTGTCGTGCGCCTCTAATTGCACCACATGATTATGGTGCAAATTTAGCTCTGCACTTTCTTCTATAGTTACTACCCGCTCGTTAGTATTTATTGAATTAGCCAATACATTTAACAAAGTGGTTTTACCCGCGCCGGCATTACCACACACTAAAATATTGACCCCTAAGGCCACCGCGGTTTTTAAAAAAGTGAGGCAGTTTTTGCTTAAAAACTTATTGTCGATTAAAAAATCATCGTTAATTTTTTTGTGGTTAAATTTTCTAATCGAAACAATTGCAGCACTGGTGCATGCCGGTGGCACTACAATATGTACCCTGCTCCCATCTTTTAGTTTGCCATCTACAATGGGATTCAGAGCGTTAACTTGTCGAGCGCAACTATCAAGTAATCTATCAACAAAACGACGTAAGTGACGTTCATCGTCAAACTTACTGGCTGTACATAGCAATTTACCTTGCTTATCTATCCAAATATTTTGCGTATCGTTAATTAAAATATCGCTTACTTGGTCATCCAGCATAAATTGTGCTATTGGTCCTAAACCTTGTATTTCGTCGTAAACGGCTTGTACTACTTGAGCTTGTTGATGGCTGTTAAATGATGATTGTGCAAATTCGTCAATATCAATGCAAAGGGCAGATATTTTTTCAAGCAGCGCATCATTCAGTAAAGCACTTGGGTCTTGCTCGTATTCTTCAATTACTGCATCGTGGAGAATTTTTTTAAGTGATTCAAAGGTATTTAAATTGGTTTCTACAGACTCTGGTTTACTTGATAAATTAAACATAGCGCCTCACTTAGCTACATATACAGCTTGGTTTTTAACGCCTTTAACCACTTGAATTGTTCGGCTAGTTTGTAATTGGGAGAAATTTTGTAAGCGACCTTGTTCAATGTCATAAGCGCTGTGCACAATTATCGATACCTTATCTTGGGTATCAATTGCGGCTAACGAATACACATCTTTAGGAAGTACAGCCAACACTAATGACACACCCGCGCTGGTTGCTGGCTCTTTTTTTGCTAGGCTGTCCATCACGCCATTTTTTTGCGCTTTACTGCCAGGACCTTTTGAAATGCCAATAAGCTGCACATCGCGCGCAACGGTTCTTACAAGCCGGTTTGTTTTAGCAACAATATCTAAGCGGTCGCCTTTGTGCACCCGCGATAATGGAATATCTAAAGTGGTTAATTTTAATGTGTAAAGCACTCTGCCTGCGGGGATCGCCTCTGATAAATTTTGGCTTTTAACCTGCATAAAATCTGTTTCAAATAGTGGTTGTTCACCCATTTTATTAGTGGCTAATTGCTTACCAATAAATGCGCGGGGATTTTGTATACTTAGCGCCATATTTGCATAGTTACTAGGGTTTACATCTTTTTGGGCAATGTCGTGCACACTCACTACTTGCCCGGCCGACATATTTTTATTTACCACCCAGGCAGTAACTAAGTCTTGTTCGTTTACTTGTCTGATGCCAAGCGCTGAGGCCAACATGCCAGAGGTGATAAGTAAGGTGAGTGCAGCGGTAGTCGCCCCTTTATTATTTTTACTTTTCATAATTTCCTCCTGACAAATTTCACTGCCACACGGTTGTGGCAGTGTGATTTAGGTAGTTATAAATTTAATTACCTTGTGAACCACCTGCTGCTGTACGTGTTGCAGCATCGCCACTTGGCGTTGCATTAATAAGTGCAGCACTTTCACTAAAGTCAGAGGCAACAAAAGTAAACGAGCTACCATCGCCTGCGTAAACATCTACGGCATCAACATAGCCAGAGCCTGAAATTTCTGCAGTGCCTTCGGCGTTGATCATGCCATCAAATACATAGCTTTGATCTAACGAGCCAATTGCTTCTGCTACATCTTCAAGCTCGCTGGTTACAGAGTCTCGTAGGGTTGATAAACCAATTACCAGCGCTGCCACCATAGAAGTTGAAAGAATAATTAGCTCAGAAGTAAGTACAAAGCCTTGTTGTTTTTTACCGTTTAAGTTGCTTTTCATAGTTTTCATAATGATCACCTTAAATGTGTTAGAGCTTATGCCCACTTTATATATAGCGAGGACCGTGCCATTTATTAAGTCTATAAAAATCAGTACTTTGCTTTTATTATTTAAAATATGCTTTTCTTATCCTTGTTATGATTCGCATTTTGCAAATCATTATTAAAGTGCGTTACAACGCAAGCAGAAATTAATTAAAAGGCAAGCTGTTACTCATTTATACAAAGCTTTTAAATTAAGAGTGGCGAGCAATTAGATGGGGGGATGAACAAAGCGAGATAGGTTTAAACAACGCCGAGTAAGGCTATTTTAATTGTTTAGGTAGGTACGTTGTTTTTACTTTTTATGAGCGGGTTTAATTAAGGAGTGCGTAGTTTAATAAAATAAAAAGGCCTCGCGGCCTTAACTTTTACAATTACCAAGTACCGAAAGCTTCGCGTAGCGCGCTGTGGCTTGGCTGTGCTGCGCATCAAAACCTATTGCCTCATTATAATAATGACACGCCAATGCGTTATCAGGTGTCGCCTCAGCTATTAGCCCTTTATGATAGTAATAATGGCTTTTCTGCGTGCCAAATTTATAGGCAAGCTCTAAATAGTTAGCTGCAATAACATAATGCCCTTGCGCATAATAAATAGAGGCCATTTGTAAATACGGTGAAGCCTCAGTACCAAATTCATCAATAGCGTACTGGGCAATTTGTTTTGCTTTGGCTAAATTGCCTTGCTCAATAGCCAAGTTAATACCTAAAGATAGCGCGTTTAAAGGCGGATTAGGTAAATTAAGAAGCTTGTTTATTACCGATTGCGCCTGATTAGCTCGTCCGCTTTTATACAGCGCATAAGCTGATACAGATAAAATAACCTTATTGTTTGGGTGCTCAAGCATTAACTGATTAAGCTCATGCACTAAGGCTAAACAATTAACCGCGCTTACCCCTTCACAAGTTAAATCACTGCTGTTTAGTGCATACTTAGTAACAATTTCACTGAGTGCAGTATGTGGGTTTACACTGGGCGCATAATCTATATGTGCGCAGCCCGATATACTCAGTAAAATAACGATATATATTATTTTCATAACCCTTGCTCCTGTATAAAACTGGCCATTTGGCTATCTAAATCAACTGTTTGCCACACACGTAAATTATTAACCGGCTCGCGGACTAAATTAGGGGTAACCACAATAATCAACTCGCGGCTGTTTTCGCTTTTACTGGTTGTTTCGCTTAATTTACCAAACAGGCTCTCGCCGTTTGCATCAGGTACAAAGTCGTGACTAGCGTTGTTATCTGTACTAATTAATCCACCAATAATTAAAGGTTGCCCGTCTTGCAAACGGGTAGATGTTTGCATACTGCGCGTATTAAATGCACTGCTGTTTAAACTGGTGCCGGTGCTTTGTGCTATTTCTGCTGTGAGTGTGGTGTCTGGCAATGAAATAACCGGATTTAAATCAAGGGTTATGCGGTCTTTGTTATCCACTAAAGCACGAACATTGAGCTCAACGCCGAACGATTTAAACTCAGTACCACTAAACACTGAACCGCTATTACCTTGTTGCCCGCTGGTAACGCCAGATGGGCTGTAGCTTGTAGGTACTGGCACTTCGCCGCCAACTTTAAATACCGCGCTTTCGCCTGCAAGTACGGTAAGTGTAGGCCGCGAAAGCGTTCTTGAAATTCCCTCTTGCTCTAGCAAAGAAAACAACATATCAATGGCAAATTGCGAGGTTGATAACTGCAAGTTATTTGTTAATTGTCCGCCAATTAATTGCAGTGCGTTTTCTATTGATGCTGAGCCAGACTCACGGGCATTCATGCCTTCTAGGCCAAATAAACCTTGCTCGTTGTTATACCCATTAGAAAGGACACTAATATCTGGACGCCATTGCTTTAAGCGGCGCTGATTAACTTCATAAAGCTGCACCGACACCCTCACTTGAGGTAAGTCTTCTACTTCAATGCTTGATAGCACTTTACCTTTAGCCACCGAAAGCAAAGTTGCCCGCGCTACGTTTGAATTTACATTACTTAAAGTCAGGCCGGAATCGCCATTTAATAACCCGCCAGACTCATTTGCGAGTACTTCAATAGCGCTTGTTTCGTTTTGCGTTGTGCTACTGATAAGCCCGTTTGGATCTAGTGCCGATGTGGGTGCTTGGCTTGCTTGCTCTGGTTCAAATAATTTATTGATGGTATTTAACAAACGCACCAGTTCAATTTGATTTTTAACTGTGCCGCTGAGCATAAACACATCGTTATCATCGTTTGATAACTCATCAACCGAAATACGTTTTACAGTTACTTTGTCAGCCCCCATCGATTTTAACACCTGCGCTATGCGCGCTTCCTTAGGCTTTGGCGCTTGCGTAACTTTAATAAGGTTAATAATCGCTACTTTACTTGAGCTTTGTGCTAAGCCATTGTTTAAATTACCCATGCCCTGTAAACGCTGCGCTAAAGAATTAAACATTCCTTGGTTAGGCGCAGAGGTAATAACAGGTTGCGCCGATTGCGAGCTACTTGCATATAAATAGTTTTTTGCCGCTTCGTGGGCTGCATGGCGATAATTAAGCGTAGGTACTTCGCCACGTAGTACTACCGCGTGTCTATCAGGTGCGATAGTGAGCGCTAAGTTGGGATGAATATCGTTAAGGGCATTTTCAAGTACGCTGTAGTCTTCGGTCACACCCAGTAAAAATGTTTCTGATGTGTTGTCGTCATACCACACCATCATAGAGGTGCGGCCCAACTTTTTAGCTAAAATTAACAGCTCGCGCCCGTTTACTACGTTTACATCGAGTGTGGTTTCGTGGCCTAGCGCAACACGTGCTATATCGCGGTTAAATACAAAGCGAGTATGGGTCCACTTAACTAAGTGGGATACTTTTTTTACTCTATCGCCATTGGCGTTTTCTATGTAATTTAAATTGCTTTGCTTGGCGTATACACAGCACGGTAAAAAAAGTATTACAAAAATAATGGCTTTAAACATATGCGCGTCCTCAAGTATGCGTTGAATTAACAGAGCAAGTTTAAGACCAGCAAATATTTAGCTTTAAATTCAATAAATTAAAATGATTGGAGATATAAGCACAGGCGGCTTTAGTATTTTGATTTGCAAAATGCAAATGAACTTAGGAGAGAAGGCACAAAGCAGTGCTTTGTGCCAAAAGTATTAATGCAGTGCGGCAGTAAAAGGAATGCTTTTACAAATTTCGGCTTCAGCGACTAGTAGCTCTTCTAAACGAACATCAACTTCTTCTTTATCAAAGTATTCGTACGCAAGCTCTACAAATAAGTTTTTATGTTTTTCTTCTGATTTAGCTATGGCTACATAAAAGTCTTTTTCTTTACCCTCTGGTAATGCTTGGGCAACCAATGAAAAGCGCTCGTGGCCACGGGCTTCTATTACGCCGCCGACCAATAATCTATCCATTAAAAATCCATCGCGGCCATGTCTAAATAAAGCACGTATTTGTTTGATGTACGGATCTTTTTTGTCATCGCCTAAGTTTGTATCGCGTTCAATAAGCAGTTTAAGCACTTGTTTAAAATGGATTAATTCTTCTAGCGCTAAATCGGTCATGGCTTTTACCAATTTACGTTTGTCTGGGTAATGAGACAGCATAGAAATAGCCATGCCCGATGCCTTTTTTTCAGCAGCGGCGTGGTCTTGTAAAAATGTATTAAAGTCGGCTAAAACCGCTTTGGTCCATTCAAATGGGGTGTTGTATTTCAATTCAAACATTTTTTGTACTACTTAAAAAAATATGCGAGGATTTTAGCGTATTTGCAAGTAAAAATCTTGCAGCCTAGCGCAAAATTATCGCAAATAAGGTAAATGCTTATCTATGCGCCCTTTTGCTGTTGAGTCAATTTTTAAAGGGTGTTTTATATCGTTCCAGGCGGTCACTTTGCCACCACTATTCATTTTTTCAAAGGCTGTGCGCTCGGTTTTAATACCCAAAAACGCAGTGAGCTGAGCAAAACTTTGTGGCTTAGCTATATCAATTTCTAAATAATCGTTATTACGGTGCTTAAAATACTCCCTCGCCTGTGTTAAATGGGTGTCGTAACACGTTGATAAATAATCATCATTGTTAATGTTATCAATGGTTAAGTCATTAAAGGTTGTTAAGTAACAGCGTTTAATATGAATATTAAACCCGCCATCTGGGCGCGCTAAATTAGTGTGCATACGCAGCAATAATTGCCTAATAGAGGGGATCCAAGCTGTTTTATCACGGGCTAAATAGATAAATTTAGCGCCGGGGTAATGGTTATCTAATGCTTTGTAGTCATTAAATACAGGGGTATCGGCTATTGCTGTGGCATTTTCAAAACAATACGCGGTGTACGCGGTGTGCGCTGTGGCAATGCCAAAATCTAAAAAAGCGTGGCATACACTCGTGGTGCCTGTACGAGGAAGTCCAATTATAAATAGTTTACTCATAACGGCTATTGCTTAACTATTTCGTGTTACAAGCAATATAAAGGCACTAATAACCATTACTAAAAAGGTGGCAATAGTCCCAATTTGGCGATATTTAAGGTTCTTTTCAACTATGCCTAAATTGTGAAACACGCGCCCTATTAATAATGCGCCACCTAAAATATTACAATAATGGCTGGCAAGGCCTTGGTATTCGGCTAAAAAAAGTAAAATAACCGCAAAAGGTACGTATTCCATAAAGTTGGCGTGAGCACGTACAGCACGTTGTAATTTAGTGTTGCCGTTATCGCCCAGAGACACTTGCTCACTGCGGCGCACTTTGATCACATTAAAACTTAAGTAAATATAATAAAACGCTAAAAGCGCAGCATACGTTGAGATTATCACGGTGTTGTCCTGTTTTTATTTTTGGCAATAATAACATAGTTTTGCACAATCATAAGTTTACTTAGTAAGTATGCTAAAGTGTGTATTAGTTGAACTTAATAATGCAATTAAAGGAATTTATGTTTGTCCCACGCAAAGTAGCCGACCGCTACCGTGAAATGATCAACAGTATTGGCTTTTATCCTTCTGTACTTTCTGTTGGTTTTTTACTTTTTGCTGTTTTAACCATGTCGCTAGAATATATTGCACCTGTAGAGCAGCTTAAATCGTTTATATCTGTGATGTTAGTAGATAGCGCAGAAAATGCCCGTACTATTTTAAGCACCTTAGCGGGTAGTATTATTTCGCTTACCGTATTTAGTTTTTCTATGGTGATGGTGGTATTAAATTCTGCCAGTGCCAGTTTATCACCACGAGTGGTACCTGGGCTTATTACCCGCAAATCGCATCAAATGGTATTGGGCTTTTATTTAGGCAGCATAATTTACTCAATTATTATGCTCATTAATATTAATAAGCTTGAAGGTGGTGATACCGCTATTCCATCGCTGGGGGTGTTGTTGTCTTTGGTGTTTGGCTTAGTGTCGCTTGGTTTGTTTGTATTTTTTATTCATTCAATATCTAAAGCTATTCAAGTAGATAATGTACTTAATGGTTTATTTAGCCAAACAAAACGCGAAATTAAAGCCATTGTTGATAGGCAATCAGAAAAGCCATTCTCCTACTTTCCTGATTTTACACAGTGGCACTCAGTTAATAGTACGACCGAAGGGTATTACAAAGGGGTGCATACAGATAAATTATGCGCCATATTAGCCGAGGAAGACATTCGGGTGTATATCTCGGTAAACCAAGGCTATTTTACCGTTAAAGGCTATCCGTTTTTAAAATGCGATAAAGACATTTCTAACAACGAAGAACTTATCGCTAAAATTTTAGACTGCTTTATTTTTTATATAGAAGAGTACATTAGCGATCATTACCGTTATGGTTTAACGCAAATTTCAGAAATTGCCGTAAAAGCGATGAGCCCAGGTATAAATGATCCCGGAACAGCGGTTAAATCGATAGATATGCTAAGTATTTTATTAATTGAGCGGCTGTCGCTTAACGATATAAACTATTCGTTTAAACACAGCGACAACGCCCCGCTTCTCTTTATACACGAAACCAGTTTTGATGAGTTGTTACATGATAATTTTACGCCACTGCGTAATTACGCAAAAGCGGATGCGTATGTGATGACGAACGTTTTAGAAGCCTTTAAAAATATATTGTTTGTGGCGCATAAAGATGAAGATGCACGAAACAGCCTATTTAATTACTTAATCGCCATAGTCGATGACATAAATGAGCATGTAAGTAATGAATACGACAGACAAGAAATAACAAATATGTTAAATGCCATAGCGCGTATAAGTGAACAAGAAGGTAAAAAATTAGTGGCGCGTTTTGAGCGCCACAAAGCGTAGCTTAATCTATAAAGTAAACGGCATAGCTTGATGCGGTCACTTTAATTTCTCCAGCATGATACGCATCAGGTACAAATTTTCCTGGTGCACTATCTGCTACCATCATGGTTTTTTCTGCACGTGCATAAGGCTGTGCTGATATATTCATAGGGCTAAGTGACGCCGTATACAGCCCTTTTAGTTCAACACCATAATCTGTACTTAATTCTTTGGCGGCTTTACGGGCATCTTTAATGGCCAGCTTTTGAGCTTGTTTGTGTAGCTCCTCATAATTACTCGCTAAAAACTGAGTTTGGTTTATTTGGTTAATGCCATTATTTACTAAGTTTTGTAACAACTGCGGGTATTTTTCGATTTGAGATAGTTTAACGCTTAACGTGCGTGATACCCTAAAGCCTTTAAACTCTTGATTACCCGATGTGCGGTTATATTGGCTTTCACGATTTATAGAAATATGCCCTGCATTAATATTAGCGTCTTTAATACCCAGCTCTTTTACTAATTTAATTGCTTTGGCCATGGTTTTATCGGCTTTGTTTTTAGCATCAATTAGGTCTTTATCTATTTCTACAATGCCTACGCTTAATTGTACGTAATCAGGCATAGTGGTAATGGTTGCTTCACCTTTAACATAAATATGTGGTGCGTTAGGCGTTGAGTTTGCATGCGCATCAAGGCTTAAGGTACTTAAGGCAATTGCGCTACTTAATATAAGAATGTGTGTTTTCATTGCATTATCCATTGTATTTCGTTGTCTCTATTAAAGAGCCTACGTGGTTAACAATAAATGAACAAGCACAAAAAAAACAGGCAATTGCCTGTTTTTTATAACGGGCTGTAACACAGTGTTCAGCCTTATTTACTTTACGTTACTCAGCGTAATTAAATGCTACAACGTTTGTAGTTACGGTACTTAGGTAACCAGTAGTTTTTGTTAATAGCAGCCCACAGTGCATCATCGCTAATCTCTAGCGCTACGCCCTCTTCGATTGCTTTTTTAGCTACTGCAAATGCAATACGCTTACTTAATGTTTCAATTTCGGTAAGTGCAGGTAATAAGCTGCCTTTGCCAGTGTTTGCACGAGGTGATGACTCAGCAAGCATTTCACTGGACATACTCAGCATCGCATCAGTAATGCGTGTTGCTTTTGCTGCAATTACACCCAGACCAATACCTGGGAAAATATAACTATTATTACATTGTGGAATTGGGAACTCTTCACCATTGAATTCTACTGGCTCAAAAGGACTACCCGTTGCTACAAGTGCTTTACCTTCAGTCCATTTAATAACATCGGCTGGGTGTGCTTCAACCTGCTTAGATGGGTTACTTAATGGGAATATAATCGGTTGCTCACAGCCTGAGTGCATAGCGCGGATAACTTGCTCAGTAAATAAGCCCGGTTGCCCCGATACACCAATTAAAATATCAGGTGCTGCACAGTGCATTACATCTAATAATGAAGCGTATTCGCCGCTGTAAGTCCAATCACTTAAAGCCGCTTTTGGTTGTGCTAGTGCTTGTTGGAAGTCGCGTAAGCCTTCCATGCCTTCTGTTAGTAGGCCAAAACGGTCAACCATAAATACTTGGCTGCGCGCTTGTGCTTCGCTAATGCCTTCAAATACCATTTGACTAATAATTTGTTCAGCAATACCACACCCGGCTGAGCCTGCACCAACAAATACTACTTTTTGCTCGCTAAGGGTTGAGCCTTTAACACGACACGCTGCTAATAAAGAGCCTACCGTTACCGCTGCTGTACCTTGAATGTCATCGTTAAAGCTACAAATTTCGTTACGGTAGCGTTTAAGTAACGGCATAGCGTTTGGCTGTGCAAAATCTTCAAACTGCAGTAATACATTTGGCCAGCGACGTTTAACTGCTTTAATAAATAAGTCTAAAAACTCATCATACTCATCTTGCGCTATACGCTTATGACGTGCGCCCATGTACATAGGGTCGTTAAGAAGCTTTTCGTTGTTTGTACCTACATCAAGCATTACAGGTAATGTGTACGCTGGGCTAATACCACCACACGCTGTGTAAAGTGATAATTTACCAATAGGAATACCCATGCCACCAATACCCTGATCGCCTAGGCCTAAAATACGTTCGCCATCGGTAACCACTATTACTTTTACTTTGCCTTTGGTAGCGTTGCGCAGGATATCGTCTATTTGATAGCGATCTTCGTACGAAATAAATAAGCCACGTGCACTACGGTAAATATCTGAGAATTTTTCACACGCATCGCCAACGGTTGGCGTGTAAATAATTGGCATCATTTCTTCAAGGTGATCGCGCACTAAACGATAGTATAGCGTTTCGTTGTTATCTTGAATGGCACGTAAGTAAATATGCTTGTTTAAGTTATCGTTAAAGCTTGAATACTGTTGATAACAACGCTCAACCTGCTCTTCAATTGTTTCAAAACGTGGCGGAAGCAAACCGGCAAGGTTAAAGTTTTCGCGTTCTTTTTTACTAAACGCACTGCCTTTGTTTAAAAGCGGGGTTTCAATTAGGCCAGGGCCAGAGTAAGGAATATAAAGGTAGTTAGGATCAGTATTAGTTGTCATATTTCCAGGCTTTAACGGAGTCTTAAGTTATGATCTGCCATTATCATTGTAAAAGGTTAAATTGCAATGACAATTCAGCTTGTCAGACCATTGAGAGAAAACACATGCAGGCCTCACTGCCTGCATGGCTATTATACATAAATTAAAATTTGATAGTGGCGTTTTTGTCAGTTAAATCCGACAAAGCAACCCCTTCGCGACGCGGGTCGGCACCGCCATACAATTTATTATCTTTGACCTCTACCGCATGTAAACCAGAGTTTAAATCAAGTACACGCACATTATGGCCGCGTTTAGTTAATTGCGGTGCTATGGCTTCAAGCGCGGTGCCTTTTTCAAGGCTTGTGTAATCGTTACGGTTGGTGGTTCTTGGCAGGTTAATCGCCTCTTGGGCCGATAAGTTCCAATCCAGTACACCAATAACCACTTGCGCCACATAATCAATGATACGGCTGCCACCTGGCGAGCCAACCACTAAACGTAAGCTGCCGTCGTTGTTAAATACCATTACCGGCGACATAGAGCTGCGTGGGCGTTTGCCCGCTTCAACACGGTTAGCTACTAATTTGCCGTCAATGCGTGGCGAAAGCGCAAAATCGGTTAATTGGTTATTTAAAATAAAGCCATTAACCATCACCGTTGAGCCAAACGCCATTTCAATTGAGCTGGTCATAGATACGGCATTACCAAAGCTATCTACAATAGATACGTGTGATGTTGATGGCAACTCAAAAGAATCATCTTTTGCGTAGCTTAAATAGCCTACGGGGTTACCTGCTACTGCTTTTGTGTCTTGCTCAGTAATAAGCTTGGCGCGTGATGCAATGTACTTTTTATTTAACAGCTCTTTGGTAGGCACTTGCGTAAAATCAGGGTCGCCCATGTACATATTACGATCGGCAAATGCTATGCGTGAGGCTTGGCTAAAGTAATGAATTGCCTCTTCGCTATTAGGCTTAAGCGCACTTATGTCTTTGTGTTCAAGTAAGCCTAAAATTTGTAATACCGCTACACCTCCGCTACTAGGTGGGGCCATAGAGCACACATTATAAGCACGGTATTTAATACACACAGCATCGCGTTGCTTGCTTTTATAATTAGCCAGGTCTGATTCGCTTAATGTACCCGGTGCAATTTTTGAATTTTGCACTGCGCTTACCATTTGTTTAGCGTTGTCGCCTTTATAAAATGCATCAATGCCTCGTTTAGCAATGTCTTTGTATAAATTTGCTAAAGGCTGATTTTTTTTAATAGTACCGGCTTTAATTAACTTCCCATTAGGGTAAAAGTACTCGTTAATCACCGGCATGCTCATTACACCTGGGTTTAATTGGCGAGCCAATAACCCGTGTAAACGTGGCGACACCTCAAAACCCTGCTCGGCCAGTTTAATAGCGGGTTTAAATAACTCGCTCCAAGCAAGCTTACCGTATTGTTGATGCGCGTTTGCAAAGGCGTGCAAAATACCAGGCACACCCACAGAGCGACCACCTACAACCGCCTCAATCCATTTAACGGCTTTACCGTGTTTATCTAAAAACAGATTTTCGTCTGCATTTTGTGGTGCGGTTTCACGGCCATCAAAGCTTGTGAGTGTGTTATCGGCTTTGTTGTAGTACATCATAAATGTACCACCACCAATGCCCGACGACTGTGGCTCAACTAAGGTAAGGACTAATTGCGTTGCAATTGCTGCATCGACTGCGCTACCGCCTTTGGCTAAAATTTGCTGCCCTGCTTGCGAGGCATAAGGGTTGGCCGCGGCCACCATGTATTGCTCACCCGTGACTAATTGCTTTTGTACAATTGAGGTGGTGGCTTCTGGCTCGCGGATCTCTACTTTGGTAGGTTGTTTGGCTATTGTTGGCAGCGTTACTGCAAACAAACCAATAGTAAATAATGACTTAAGTTTAAAATGCATAAAAATACTAAAAACACTTAATTACGTAGTTGTATTTGGCATCTTAAAGTTAAACGGGCACAATATGCAAAAATTTTGACTAAAAAAATACAATAAAATGCTTAATTTACCGCTTAAACCTCGTTATTTACTTCCACCATTATTTTTGATGCTTTTTAGTATTGTTTTTGCTGCATTTGATTTAAATAATTTACTTGAATTTAACCGAGCGCTCATTGAAAACGGCGAAGTTTGGCGGATGTTTACCAGCCAATTTGTACATGCTAATTGGGTGCACTTAGGGTTAAACGCATTAGGTGTATTTTTAATTTGGTTACTGCATGGTGAATACACATCGCCTGGGCGTTATGCCTTTAATGTGTGTTTTTTAGCCCTTTGGTGTGGACTCGGCGTATTATGGTTTTGCCCTGCCATATCTATATATACGGGGTTAAGTGCCCTATTGCATGGTGTCATTATTTGGGGAGCGGTGAAAGACATTACCCTGTCGCTTAAATCGGGTTATTTATTATTTATAGGCGTGTGGATAAAAATAATAATGGAGCAAGTAAACGGTCCCGATGCCACTATAGGTCAATTAATTGATTCAACCGTTGCTATTGATGCACATTTAATTGGCGCTGTTGGCGGCACATTGCTTGCCTTTCCATTGTTAACTAGCTACTTAAAAAATAAAAACGCCACTTAATTAAGTGGCGTTTTTATACGTTTTATAAGCTATTTACAGGGTTTCTTTAAATAGCTTATAAATACGGCGGTATTCATCTAACCAGCTTGATGGCTGCACAAAGCCATGTGGCTCTACAGGGAAGATAGCCGTTTCAAAGTTTTGTTTTTCAAGTTCAATTAATCGCTGTACTAAACGAACTGAGTCTTGAAAAAACACGTTATCGTCAACCATAGGTGCGTTAATTAATAAGCGCTTGTTTAACCCCTCAGCGTAATAAATAGGCGAGCTGCGCTCGTAAGCAATGGGATCTACATCAGGGTGGTTTAAAATATTAGCCGTGTAAGCGGTGTTGTAATGCGCCCAATCGGTTACTGGACGAAGTGCTGCCCCCGATTGAAACAGCTCAGGTGCAGTAAATAGCGCCATAAAGGTCATAAACCCGCCGTATGAGCCACCGTATGTACCTACTGCGTTAGTATCAACATTGGCGTTTTGCGCCATCCATTTTACGCCATCTGCTAAATCTTGCGTTTCAGGTGTGCCCATTTGACGATAAATGGCAGTACGCCAATCGCGGCCATAACCTTTAGAAGCGCGGTAATCCATATCCATCACTATGTAGCCTTCATCGGCAAGTAATGAATGAAACATAAACTCTCGGAAATACACAGACCAACCCATGTGTGAGTTTTGTAAGTACCCTGCTCCGTGGTTAAAAATAACCGCTTTACGGGTTTTGCCTGATTCACCTTCTACATAGTCACTTGGGTAATACACTTTTGCGTAAATTGGCTGGTCGGTATGACTCGATGGCACAGCAACAATTTTAGGTGCGGTGAGCTTTTTAGCTAAAAACTCATCTGACACCGTATAAGTTAAACGTGTTGCCTGTGTATTGGCTTTAGCATCGGCAACATAAAGCTCTGTTGGCATTGTAATTTTAGAGTGCTTAAGCAGCAATTTACTTTCATCCGGGCTTAGCGTGTAGTCGGTCATACCGTTTAGATCAGTAATTTGCTCATTTTTACCAGTCTGCGGGTTAACACGGTAAATTTCGTAAATACCTGGGTGCTCTACGTTTGCCTTGTAATAAATAGCGCTATTATCATGAGTTAACGTAATGTCCGATACTTCAAACTGGCCACTCGTTAAAGCGGTTGCTTTGCCATTAAGGTTTTTTTTGTAAAGCTGGCTATAGCCCGATTCTTCTGAGAGGTAATATAAGGTGTTTGAATTATGTAACCAGCCAAAATTGTTAAATGCGTAAGCTATCCACGCATCATCATGTAAGCGGTGCTGCGATACAAGCTGGTTTTTATCAAAGTCGATTGTGGCTATCCAGCGGTCTTTGTTATCCCATGCTTCTAGCATAATAGCGACTTGCGTGCCGTCATCATTCCATACTATGGGGGCTTGGTTTAAACCCCAATTAGTAATTAAGTTAATGCCACGTGGTGAGTTTTTAGATTTATACGTTTTACCCTCTCGCGCGTAGTTTTCTTTTTTAACCTCAGCTAAAACATCTTCATCAAAGCCCGGTAGCGTATCAAAGCTCAGTGGCGTTTGTGTTTTATCTACAAGATTAATGTGTATTACACGTGATGTTTGCTCTTTTGCATCAGCAACACGACGGCGCACTTTTTTAGGTTCAATGGTGGCATCATCGGTGATGTAGTTGGGCATAATATCGCTTTTATCACGCCAAGATTGCTGCTTTTGCAGGACAACAATTAAAGCATCGCCGTTTGGAGATAGCTGAGCTTCTTTAATGACGTTGCCATCACCTAAGTAAAAAGCAGTGTTAGCAATAGAGCTATTTTGCGCGTTTATTTGCTCATTGCGTGTTTGACTGTCCTGTTTGTTTTTATGCTGTAGCGCCACAAATTCAATTAGCTTGTGCTGCTCTTTGGCCAGGTAACTACTTGGCTCTTGTAACCCTTTTGGTTCATCTGCCAATTTTAAGTTAACAAGCTCTGAAGTTAGCCCTGTTTTTAAATCAACTTTAAAAAACACATTACCTTGGCGGTAAACTAAATCACCATTATTTAAAAACTGTGGTTTAGACTCGGTTGCAGAGGTGGCCGTTATTTGTTTAAGTTCACCTGTCGTTAGGTTTTTAACAAAAACATTGCCTTTAAACGTATAAGCTTGAAGTGCTCTATCAGATGAATAAACCGCTTTAGAAGCGCCTATGGTATGTAGCTTATCCAGTGATACCTGTTGAGCATTTTTGCTATTAATTTGTTGGCTATAAATATCGTTTAGGGTGCTGCCTTGCTGCTTTTGAGCATAAATAATGCTAGCTGAATCACTTGCCCAGTAGGCATTTTTAGGCTGGTTACCTATCCAATCAGGGTTTGCCATGGCTTGTTCTAAGGTAATATTGTGTGAGCCAGCATCAGCAGGTGTGTTTACAACCGCTGCAACGGGACTTGCTGGTAAAGCGCTTTGCTGTGATAAAGAGGTATTAGCGGTAGCACTACAACCTGCAAGCATAATGCTTGAGGTTACAGCAAGCGCTACTAATGTTTTTGATGACGATAAGTTAAAAATCATAGTGCTTCTGAACGGTTATTATAATTGAACCGTATTTAAGCAGAAGCACTTGAGTTATTGCAATTTTTTAAGATGAATAACACATTTGCACGGTAAAGCAGAGTTTACTCTATTAGCAAATCTAGCCACACCAATCGATGATCGCTCGATGCGTTTCTGTCTTTTATTAATCTATATTGCTCGCTGTTTTTAGTAGGCCAAAACACGCCGCCGTCTTTTATTTTAAACCCATAGGTAGAAGGTAAAACATAATCTACACGTGCTTGCCAATTAGCGGTAAAGTGCTTTGCGTATGGCTGCGGGTATTGCTCTTTAGCACCGGCGCTTTGCGGTATAAATTGCGAATTTATTAGCGGGTTATTTAAAATTTGATTGGTGGTTTCAATCCGTGCTTTATCCCCTTCAGGTGCGGCGTTTAAGTCACCTAAAATTACAAACCGCGAGTTTGCATTTAATCCGCCTTTTTGGCCCTTATCATCATAAATATAAGGCTGATTAGCGACATAATCAGCAATTAATCTCACTTCATCGTGGTTACGTTTGCCGTTTCTGTCTTCATCACCATCAAATACCGGTGGTGTTGGGTGCGAAGCAAGTACATGGACTGTTTTATTGTTTACGACAACGGGTACATCCCAAAATGATTTAGAGCTGAGCCTAAGCGCTTGCCATTCTTGCGTGTTATACCAATTTTCTTTTGTTTTAGGGTCAATTGGCATTTGCGCATCAGGCATATCTTTATATTTAAAGGTTTGTAATGTACGTAGTTTTTCAATATTAATTGGGTATTTAGACAATACAGCCATGCCATAATGCCCTTCAAAAAAACCAAAGCCTTGTGCATCCCCCATTACTTTTGTTTTTTTACCGTTGTTATCAAGGTCAAAGTCAGTCGCTAAGCCCGTATTCACTGGCGCTATAAAACTGTATGGGTAATCAATGGGGACTTGTTTATTTTGACTCACATTTAAAAAATGGCGTTTAAAATAATCAATACCTTGTGCTTTTGGTACGTAGTCAAACTCGTTTAATAAAATAATATCAGGGCGAACACGCTGAATTATTTCGGCAATATTTTTTATTTGCTGGTGGTTTGATTTTAGTGCATTAACAAGTGCATCAGGATTAACTTGCTCGCCTTTTGGCGTGTGATTAGTCGCATCCATACTCACGTTAAAGGTGGCAATACGAAGGCTTTCGCTGGCTGTAGCATTTAAACTAAATGAAGCGGCAATGGCTAATGCGCCATAAAGTAATTTTTGTTTCATTTTTTTACTTCAAAAAATTAAAAAATAGACTTTACCAGTATTACACAAGTAATACCTATTTTTATGACAAAAAAATACCGGCTAAAGCCGGTATTAAATTACGCTACTCACTTAGCATGAGCGCGGTTGCGGCTTTTAAAACACCGGGGTAGTCCTGCTCAGGAAGGTAATCGGTAAGTTGCCCAAGCTTATCGGCTAAATTGTTAATGCTATCAGCAGATACATTAATATGCCCCATTTTACGCCCAGGTTTTGCTGCCTTTCCGTACCAGTGGCTAGTTACATCACTAACGTTTAAAACCTCGGTAGGAATACATCCTTGGCCCAACACGTTAATCATGGCGGTAATATGTTTAAGCTCTGTATTACCTAGTGGTAAACCTGCAACAGCGCGCATATGGTTTTCGAACTGTGAACAATGGCTGCCTTGCTGTGTCCAGTGCCCAGAATTATGAACCCGCGGCGCAATTTCGTTAACCAGTAAAGTGCCGTTTACATCAAAAAATTCAATGGCAAGTACGCCAACGTAATTAAGCTCGTTGGCAATTTTTGTAAATGCACTATGGGCTTGCTGCTCAATCAGTGTGTTATTTTTACCTGCAATCGATAATGTAAGCACGCCGTTGGTGTGCTCGTTTTCAGTAATTGGGTAAATAGCTACATTACCGTGTTTATCGCGTGCGCCAATAATAGAGACTTCACGGTCAAACGGGATCATTTTTTCAGCAATAATACTGTGCGGTGCATCCTGAGTGCCTGAGGCAATAAAGTCAGCCATTTCAGACCAAATTTGCTCTATTTGGTCATCTGATTTTAAACGCCACTGGCCTTTCCCATCGTACCCTGCTTGGCAGGTTTTAATAACTAGCGGCTTGCCTAGGTTTTTAACTGCTAATTCTAAATGCGCTTTTTCTGTGATCAGTTGATACGGCGCACATGCAACGTTTGTTTTATCGAGTAACGCTTTTTCTAGTGCGCGGTCCCCACCGGTTTTAATGGCGGCTTTTCCTGGATAAAATTTATTACTGTTACAGCACAATGTTAGTACATCATCAGGAATGTGCTCAAACTCAGCCGTAATCGCATCAGCGTCACTAATTGCTTGCTCAAGTGTGGTAGTGAAAACTTCACCTGTTAGCGGGTGCATAATCTTTTGGCTGCCTACATCGTACGCAACCACATTTAAATTAAGGGGGGCGCCTGCTAGGCTCATCATTCGCGCAAGTTGGCCGGCACCTAAAATTAAAATTTTCATTTTTACTCTGCAGGATTAGGGTTAGCTAAAATACTCTCGGTTTGCTCTTTACGAAATGCTTCAATTTTTGCAAAAATCTCTGGGTTTTGGCACCCTAAAATTTGTGCAGCTAGTAAACCTGCGTTAGCAGCGCCTGGCTCACCAATGGCAAGTGTACCTACGGCTACACCTTTTGGCATTTGGCAAATAGACAATAACGAATCGACACCGTTCAAGGCTTTAGATTTAACCGGTACACCAAGCACAGGAAGCGATGTAAATGCTGCTGCCATGCCGGGTAAATGTGCAGCGCCACCGGCACCAGCAATAATCACTTTTATGCCACGATCTGCGGCTGAATTTGCATAATCTGCAAGAAGTTGAGGAGTGCGGTGCGCAGAGACCACTTTTGTTTCGTACTCAATACCAAATTTTTCTAGCATGAGTGCTGCGTGTTCCATGGTTGGCCAATCTGATTTAGAACCCATAATAATGCCAACAGTCATAAATACTCCTCAGTAATGTATTTTAAAAATAGCGGACTTATGTCCGGTTTTAGGCGGGTATTATACCCAAACCAAGTTTAATTGCGACTCACAAAAACAAAAAAAGCCATGTTTAAACATGGCTTTTAAAGAGATTCAATTACAAAGCGATTATACTTCTTTGCTCGCTAGGTACTCACTGTAGTTGCCTCTAAAGTCAATCACCTGGCCGTCTTTAATCTCCCAAATACGGGTAGCAACTGATGATACAAACTGACGATCGTGCGAGACAAATAATAATGTGCCTTCATAGGCTTCTAATGCAAGGTTTAACGCCTCGATTGATTCCATATCCATGTGGTTTGTAGGTTCGTCCATTAACAGTATATTTGGTTTATGCATCATAATTTTACCAAATAACATACGGCCTTGTTCACCACCTGAAATAACTTTTACAGACTTTTTAATATCGTTTTGCGAAAACAACATACGCCCTAAAAAGCCTCGGACCACTTGCTCGTCGTCACCTTCTTGTTGCCATTGCTCCATCCACTCAAACAAGTTCATATCTTTTTCAAACTCGTCAGCATGATCTTGCGCATAGTAACCAATGTTCGCATTTTCAGACCATTTAAACTCACCCGTTTTAGGTGCCAAACGCCCTGCAAGTGTGTTTAGTAATGTTGTTTTACCAACACCATTTTCACCGATAATGGCAATTCGCTCGCCAACTTCCACTAAGCCTTCTAAATTTGAAAACAAGGTATTGTCTTCAAAGCCTTGGCTAAGGTTACTTATCTCCAGCGCGTTACGAAATAGTTGTTTTTCTTGCTCAAAGCGAATAAATGGAGACTGGCGAGAAGAGGCTTTCACTTCTTCTAGCTGAATTTTATCAATGCGTTTTGCACGCGAGGTAGCTTGTTTAGCCTTTGATGCGTTTGCAGAAAAGCGTGATACAAACTGCTGTAGTTCAGCAATTTGGCTTTTCTTTTTAGCGTTTTCGCTTAATAGGCGTTCACGAGCTTGCGTTGCTGCAAACATGTACTCATCGTAGTTACCTGGGTAAATACGAAGCTCACCGTAATCAATATCGGCCATGTGCGTACATACTGAGTTTAAAAAGTGACGGTCATGCGAGATGATGATCATGGTGCAGTCGCGCTGATTAAGTACATCTTCTAACCATTTAATGGTGTAAATGTCCAAGTTATTGGTAGGCTCATCCAGTAACATAATATCAGGATCAGAAAACAGCACTTGCGCAAGTAATACACGTAGTTTAAAACCAGGCGCTATTTCAGACATTGGGCCGTAATGCTGCTCAGTACCAATACCAACACCTAGTAAAAGCTCACCGGCTTTAGACTCTGCAGAATAGCCGTCCATTTCGGCAAATTCAGTTTCTAAATCGGCTACTTTCATGCCATCTTCTTCGCTCATTTCTGGTAATGAGTAAATGCGGTCGCGCTCTTGCTTAATATCCCACAATTCTTTATGACCCATGATCACCGTATCAATTACAGAGTATTCTTCGTAAGCAAACTGGTCTTGGTTTAGTTTAGCCACGCGTTCATTTGGATCTGTACTTACGTTACCTGAAGATGGTTCTAATTCACCACTTAGGATTTTCATAAATGTAGATTTACCACAGCCGTTTGCACCAATTAAACCGTAACGGTTTCCTTCGCCAAACTTTGCAGATATGTTTTCAAATAACGGTTTAGCACCAAATTGCATGGTGATGTTAGCTGTACTAATAATAGCGCTACCCTCCAAGGGGACATGATGTATTTAAATTGCGCGCAGTTTAAACTAAATACAGCTTTTTTTCTATGAAAGTTTAAGGTTGAAAGCACACGAACTGTACCCTATTCCACTCATTAAATACCTAAATTAATCCCTAGCAAAGAGTGCTTAAAACGTGATTAAGTCAGTGAATGCTTATTCAACTAAAAAATGAGCTTATATAAAATATAACATTTCAATTTATGCGCCATTTCACAATTTTACTTGCCACTAATAAAGCCATTTAACTTAATAAGTCGATTGTTTATCGCAAAGCATTTTATAAAACAGATAGAAGCGTATATATTTATGATATAAAATGCTTTTTAGAGTTTTTACACTAGCGTTTTATTTTTATTCAACTTGAAAAATTCTCATTTCTAGCGCAGTTTGATCGCGCGTTTTTTAATCCTATTTAACTAGCTTTTAATCAAATAAAACCCATTCCTTAACAGTATAAAAACACCATTAACCTCCAGTGAATATTTATTCATATTAGAACCTAATTTCAATGATAATTTTTCACTTTTGAGCCCATAATGGCTTTGCTAGTCTCATCCTTTGAAAATTTAATCTCATATTTAAAGTTAACACACACAAGGCATCACAAATGATTAAAAACTTTGTAACCCTGCTATTAGGAACAAGCATTGTAGTCGCGCCAGCGGTTTCAGCAATAGAGCTCTATAAGGACGATAAAAACACAATTAAAGTAGGTGGTTACCTTGATGTGCGCGTTATTAATACGCAAAACCAAACCGAAGTGGTAAATGGTACATCGCGTATTAACTTTGGGTTTACTCGAGAACTAAAAAAAGACTGGTCGGCACTTGCGCTAGTTGAATGGGGTGTAAACCCTGTTGGTAGTAGCGATATTATTTACAATAACCGCTTTGAGTCTATTCAAGATGAGTTTTTATATAATCGTTTAGGTTATGCTGGCCTATCTCACGAAAAATACGGACAAATTACCATTGGTAAACAATGGGGAGCGTGGTACGACGTCGTTTACGGCACCAATAACAGCTTTGTATGGGATGGTAATGCTGCGGGTGTTTACACATACAATAAAGACGACGGTGCAGTAAATGGCACAGGCCGCGGTGATAAACTAATTCAATACCGTAATAGCTACAATGATTTTAGCTTTGCAGTTCAGGCACAGCTTAAAAACAGCGAATTTTATACCTGTGATGTTGATGATATTTCTGAAGATGCATGTGAAGCCCTTTGGAATAGTGGCGACAGTGCAGCCCAAGTAGTTGAATTTAACTACACATTTGGTAGTTCTGTAACTTATAACGCAACCGATATGCTAACGCTAACAGCGGGTATAAACCGTGGTGAATTTGATGTTACCTATGGCGATGGCACTACACAAACCGTTGAAGATTTAATTTTTGGTGCCGGTGTTATGTGGGGCAGCATTGAAAAGCCAGGTTTATACGTTGCTGCTAACATTAATAAAAGTGAAAACCACGATACGGATAACCTAGGGCGCTTAATTAAGGACTCTATTGGTGTAGAAACGTTTATGTCGTACCGATTTGACAACGATGTGCGCCCTTTTGTCGCTTATAACATTTTAGACGCTGGTGACGACTATGTTATTCAACCAAACTTTAATGCAGATCCTAACGATGTATTTAAGCGTCAATTTGCTGTAATTGGCGTTCATTACTTAATTGATGAAAACACCATTGCCTATGCTGAAGCACGTAAAGATTTTAGTGACTTTGAAAGTG
The DNA here is from genome assembly GCF_005886915.1 of Pseudoalteromonas sp. S3776. Classification (NCBI taxonomy): domain Bacteria; kingdom Pseudomonadati; phylum Pseudomonadota; class Gammaproteobacteria; order Alteromonadales; family Pseudoalteromonadaceae; genus Pseudoalteromonas; species Pseudoalteromonas sp. S3776. Next base: position 67,221 of record NZ_PNCU01000015.1, read on the forward strand.
ACGATAAAGATCAACAAGCGCAAATGGAGCAATCTGAGGACGATGGTATTGCTATTGGTTTTAGATACAAGTTTTAACTTACTCGCTCAATTTTTAAGCCCAGCAATTTAGCTGGGCTTTTTTATGCCATACTTTTTGAATTTGTTGTCTTGAATTAAGTGCAATCTCAACAAATGCATCAACTGCGGCGTTGGTAAGTGTTTTTTTAAATTGGATTTCTACTGGAATTTGCGTAGTAATATCGTTAAGTGAAATAAAATGGCACCCCGCACTGTACAACTTGCGAACGCAGTATGGTGCAATAGCTACCCCAAGCCCTGCTGCTACCTCCGTAACTAATGTTTGCATATGCCTAGGTTGGCTAATAATATTTGGCGAAAAACCAGCTTTTTTGCATTGCATAATGGTTTCATCAAACAGGCCAAGCGCTTCTTCACGGTTGAAAATAATAAACTGCTCGTTTTTGAAAACCGCTAAATCAATACTGTCGGTAGTAGCAAGTGTATGGCTGGTATTTACAATAGCGACTAAAGAATCCACATAGATACAGTGACTAAAATATTCATCAACAATTGAAACCGGTAATGGCCGTGAAAACGCAATATCTATACGCTCGTTTTTAAGCGCTTCTATTTGCTCTGTGGCTGTCATTTCAATAAGTGTAACGTGAACGTTTGGGTATTTTTCTTTGTAGCTACGCACAATCGCTGCCATAAATGTTAAACATGCAGAGCTTAAATGGGGAATGGTGAGAGAGCCAATCTGGCCGATGTGGGCACGTTTTACATTTGTTGTCGCTTGCTCTGTGAGCGCAATAATTTTATTAGCATCATTTAATAATTGCTCCCCGGCTTCAGTAATAACTACTTCGCGCGAGTTGCGAACAAACAAACTTACACCTAGTTCGGCTTCAAGACCAGATATATGCCTGCTTATTGCGGGCTGCACTGTATGTAATTCTCTCGCCGCAGCAGAGAAGCTCTTATGTTTAGCCACACTAATAAAACTTTTTAGTATTTTAATATCCACAACTACACCAATAACAAAACTGTATAGATTCAATAAAATAATAATATTTTTGTTATTTCACAAAAAGTTTTATTGTTTACACATTAATTAAACATGGGTATTAAGTATGTCTAGGGTAGAAACTAGTAATCATATAAGTCGTTTTTTATTATTGTTAATGACAAGTGCCATTGCTGCAACCGCCGCAAACTTGTATTACAACCAACCTATCCTGCCCTTAATAAAAGAAGCGTTTAATTTAAGCGACGCGCAATTAGGAAGCATTCCGGCATTAACACAGTGTGGCTATGCCTTTGCACTTTTATTCATATCTCCCCTTGGTGATTCAATCCCAAGGCGTAAACTAATTAGTGTTTTATCTACTTTGTTAGTCTTAGCATCGCTTGCTGGCGCACTAGCGCCTAACCTTATAGTGTTGCTTATTAGTGTTTTTTTAATCGGCGTAGGTGCCAATATTAAACAGCAACTTATTCCTTTTGCGGCATCAATGGTAAGCGCTGAAAACGAAGGCGCTACGCTGGGTACATTAATGATGGGGTTAACACTTGGAATATTACTTTCCCGTACGTTAAGTGGTTTTGTTGGTGAGCACATGGGCTGGCAAAGTGTTTTTTATATGTCGGCGTTATTAGCCACCTTGTTTGGCGCCCTACTTTATGTATTTTTACCCGTTAATAAACCACATGCTAATTAAGTTACTTAGCGCTTATAAAAAGTAGTTTAAGTTTATTTAAGCAATACAAACAACTGCGTATGTTTACGTTTTCAGGCGCATTTTGGTTTGCCGCTTTTATTGTGCTTTGGTCAACCCTTGCAATTTATGTAAGCGATGAGCCATTTAATTACAGTTCGCAACAAGCTGGATTATTTGGCGTTATAGCCCTTGCAGGAGTTATAGGCGCAAAATTAGCGAGTAAGTTTTTAAATAAGCTTGGCTCTAAAAACGTTATTGCACTATCGCTTAGATTAATTGCAATAGGTTTTGTAATTACCGGACTATTTGGTAGCAGTTTAGTGGCGTTAATAGTTGGCATTATACTCATAGACTTTGGGGTGTTTAGCGCGCAGGTATCAAACCAAGTGCGGGTATTTAGTATAGATCCAAACGCACAAAGCAGAATAAACGGCATTTATATGCTGGGTTATTACATTGGTGGAGCCGTTGGCTCTGCGGCAGGTGTAAAAGCATTTGATTTATAAAAATGGGATGGCGTAATTGCCATAAGTATTATTTTTATAATTATGAGCGCTCTTTTCAATGCCCTTGCTAAAAAAGCGTAACTTATAAATTAATTGGAGCAACGATGAATTCACTCAAAGCGGCCGGCAGCTTTACCTTATTATGTATTGCATGGTTGGCACTCTTTTAGCGCCTGGCTTAGTTAGCATTTCAAACGGTTTAGGCATTACTAATAACACTGTACTTTTAATTACATTACCTTCTTTAGGTGCTGTTGTATTTGCGCCAATTGCCGGGCGGTTAATAGATAAATATGGCGCGTATAAGCTTTTAATCATCGGGTTATTTTTATATGGCTTTGTAGGTGCTAGCGGCTACTTTTTATATGGCCCAGCACTTGTATTTATTAACAGATTTATTCTTGGTGGCATAACGGCCATAGTGATGGCTGGCTGCACTGTATTAATTTCTACTTGGTACAAAGGTGAAGCTCGCTTAGGCATGATAGCCAAACAAGGCATGGCTATAGAACTTGGCGGTGTCATATTTTTATTTTTAGGTGGGTATTTAGCTTCAAAGTTTTGGGGTTTGCCACTGGCGCTTTATTTAATTGCCTGGGTATTTTTAGCCATGCTTTTGTTTTTTGTTCCAAGCAAACATAAAGCAAGCAACCAAGTGGAAGAACACGTAACTGAAAATACCAAAACCGTTATTGGCGCTTTTAAATTAAAAGGGGTTTATATAGTTTCTACCCTCGCAATGACTATATTTTTTACCTCGACCGTTTTATTACCTATTACTATGAGTGCACTTGACTATAACGAATCCCAAATTGGCCAGTTACTGGCGTTTATATCGTTAGTAGCTGTAGTTACTGCGGGCGTAATGCCTAAAGCAACTAAGCTAATTGGCGAAACAAACGTACTGGCACTGGCGTTTTTAGGATTTGGGTTATCGTATGTATGCTTTAACCAACCAAGTACCTTAGTTTTAATTTTAGGTGCAATATTAATAGGGATAGGTTTTGGGTTTAGTATCCCCCTTTTGAACCATATGACGGTAGAGCTAAGCTCTGAGAATGTTCGCGGTCGTAACTTATCGTATTTTACTATGGCGGTATTCTCTGGGCAGTTTTTTACCTCTTTTATGGAATATATACCTGGGGGGATTCATAATGTATTTATTATTTGCTCCATTTTAAGTGCCATTGTAGCTGTTACCTTATTTGTTAAAAATAAAAAGCAAGCAGCTGAGTAGAACATTAGTTAAAGTTAGTTAAAGCTAAACTCATGAGAGCTGAACGGTAATCCCTCAGCTCTCTGATTATCTACTTAAAAATATAATTAGTAGTTAAGATAGATACTAAATCAAATTTAGTATGATGTGTTCTTTTAATGTTCCACCAGCGGTAAAATTTAAATAAGCCTTATTTAGCTTAATCTCACGGTGTTTATTCAAAGCAAAGTCAGGTCGCTAGCCGTATTCATGTAAAGCATTAAGCAATTGGGTTAAGCATAATAACCAAAAAAGCCAGCGCTGTATATTGATACAGTACTGGCTTTTTAAAACTAAATACGCCTTACCTTTAAAAAAAGGCTAAAACTACATAAATAACAAAACATTAGGTAAATAGTAAACGAGTGCATGTTAACTTAATAATATAGCAAACAGCGTTAACTGTATAAATATACAGTTAACGCTGTTTAGTTAAGCTTTGTGCAAACTCTTTATAATCAATAAGTGCTTTAGCCACACTTTGCTTAGGGTTGTCATTATGTTCTGCGTTTGGGTTAACTGTGCTATTCCACATTAAATTAGCGTTAGGATTTGCGTTAAGCGTTGCTTCTAAATTTTGGAAAGCCTCCAACATTAGCGGATGCTCTGCCCCGCCAACCGTTAAATATAAAAATGTAGGAGCTTTAATTTTTGGGTTATTTGTTTTTAAAAAGTCACTAAAGCATTTAACAACACTCATATCGTCGTACCAAGCTGCAGGGCTAAATGCAAAATACCCATTAAATAGCTCAGGTTTAGTATGCAGTGTATAAAGTACAAAGCTTCCTCCTGCCGAAAAACCACTTAATATACGCTGATCATTCAATTTATAATGGGTTTGCAAATAAGGGAGTAATTCGGCTTCTATAAACTTTAAAAATTTATCAGCCTCACCATTGGGTTCTGGTAGCGTTTGAAGCTCAGGGCGAGGCTCAGTATTTACATCTTGGCGAGCATAAGGAGGCACTAAGTCACGATTACGTGTAGCTTGCCAAAACTTATTAGGGATAGATACTAATATAGCACCTTCCCATTCACCGGCTTTTCTTTGCGCGGTTAACGTTCGATCCCAATTATCTAAATTAAAATTACCGTCTGTTTTAATAATTAATGGGTAAGCTTTACTCTTATCGTAATTGGTAGGGAGTCTAATAAATACCTTACGCGATTCGTTAAGCGCTTTAGACTCTATGGTTATGTCAGTAAACGCCGATACATAATGGTTATAATACCTAATAGCGATAACAGCCAAAGCAAACATCACAATGGCCAAACACACATTTACTAAATGATACTTTGACATTGTAATTGCCATTAGCGTGCCCTCTTTAGCATTTAATCTATTTTTACCCACTGCTTAATTTCAAGTGCGGTCATTATTAGCTCTACAGAAAAAGCGGCCAGTATCATCCCCATTACACGCGTTAAAATAGATGCGCCTCCTGTACCAATTAGTTTTATAATTTTGCCTGACAGCAACAACAAAATTAAGGTTACACCCAACACTGCTAATGTAATTAACGCTGTCCCCATTTGGGTGGTAATTGGGTGAATATGATTATCGGTTAATAATATAACGGCTAAAATAGCCCCTGGTGTCGCGGTAGCAGGTATAGCAAGCGGAAACACTGCAATATCGTGCCCTGGGTCTTGTTTTGCTTTATTAGAATCGCTGCCAAATATCATTTGCAGGCCAAACAAAAATAAAATTATCCCACCCCCTAACTGAAACGATACCAGCCGTATGCCCATCGCATTTAAAATAAGCTGCCCTATTAAAATAGAGCCCAGTAACACAGCCCCTGCATAAAGCACCGTTTTAAACGCAGTTTTACGACGTTGTTGATCAGTTAAATGAGAAGTGAGCGCAGCAAAAAGCGCCATGGTACCTATTGGGTCTATGGTGGCCCAAATAACGAGGGCATCTTGAGATAGTTTTTCTAGCATATAAAATCCTTGTTAAGCGAACACGTTTAAAAAAACTCGGGTAACAAATTCATTTGCTTACGCTTAACTATAAGCCAAATTGGCTATTTTTTATATTGCATTTGTTCCTCTTATGATGAAATTTACTAACGTGTATAATAAAATGCAGCACTAATACATTACTAATTCAGCACTAAACGTGTTTATACCAAATTGAATGCTCACCTAAGCTAAAGCCTAATTTAACTAATAAGTTATGCGAACGCGCATTATCTGCACTTACTTGCGCCGCTAAGTAATTAAGCGGTATAGCCTGCTTAAGTGTTTTAACAAAGCCGGTAATCACCTCAAACATAATGCCCTTATCCCAATACATAGGGTCAAGCTCAAAGCCAATAAACGCACTACTTTTACAAGGCGATAAATTATAAAGCCCGCAGGTACCCATTAACTTGCCGGTAATATTATGTTCAATAGCCACTCTTATCACTTCGCCTTCGTAATAGGCGGTAATATCGTCTTGTATTAATTGCTTAATTTGGCATTTACTTAACGGGGTTTGATAGTCGTTAAATTCGCTCACCTGCGGGTGGTTCAAAATAGTAAATAACTGCGGGGCATGCTTATGAGTAATTAAACGCAATGTAACGCGTTCAAGCTGAGTTGTTTTAAACATTTTATACAGGAGTTAAAAAAGCGCTTTATGGTTAAGCATTATTAACTTACCATAACGTATTCACAAGCATTATCTTTATAGCCAATATTGAGAGCAATAATGAGCGACGATTTTAAAGTAATTCAACCTACCACAACCGTATATTGCCCTAAACGTGGTGAGGGCTGGACCCTAACAGGCATTACTAATATAAACGAGTTTACCTCGGTAATGTTTAACGGCACACGTTATACACTCCCCGCTCGCGAAATTGTAGAAGAGCTGTTACCAAACCAACTCGCCCGAGAGCAAAATAGCTAACGCCCGTGTATAAAAGCAGTAGTGGCTGCCAGTGTGCAGCCACCTAAAGTGTAACTAGTGGCTAAAATGTATCGTCTTCACTGTATACATTTACTTTTAATTCGTCTTCATCTTCAAAAACAACAAACGTAATAGGCTTACAACATACTTGGCAATCTTCAATGTATTGCTCATCAATATCTGCTGCATCTAGCAATACCTCAATACTTTCACCACAATACGGGCAACTTATCGATTTTTCGGTTAACTGGTTCATTTACCACCTGCTACTTTGATCTCAATGCTTTCACTTTAATAAACACACTTAAATAATACAACCGTGTGCTATACGGGTACTCACTCAAATGTGGCTTAAATTAAAAAGTATTACGTACATTATTCGTAACCTTATATACGCTCACAATGAAATAGTAATAACACTTAGCAGGTCTAGCTATTAAGAATATGTATTTAAACTCAAACTAAAGGTAGATTATCCTATGAAAAAATCACTGAAACTTGCATTAACATCTGCCGCAATTTTGTTTAGCACGTTTACTCATGCAGCTAAAACCGAAAAAGCAGTGTTAGCCGGTGGTTGTTTTTGGTGTATGGAAAGCGACTTTGAAAAACTCGAAGGCGTCAAAGATGTTATATCAGGCTTTACAGGCGGTAAAATTAAAAACCCGACCTACAATGGTAACCATCAAGGCCATTATGAAGCAGTACAAATTACTTACGACCCTGATGTAGTAAGCTACAAAGGCATACTTGATCATTTTTGGGTAAATATCGACCCCTTTGATGCCAAAGGCCAATTTTGTGATAAAGGGCCTAGTTATTTAAGCGCCATATTTGTAGCTAACGAGCAAGAGCGCAAAATAGCAGAGCAAACCAAACAAGCAGTAATAGCGCAATTCCCTAATCAAACAGTGGTCACGCCAATACTAAATGCCAGCACTTTTTACCCAATTAAAGGTAAAGAAAGCTACCATCAGGATTATTACAAAAATAACCCTATACGCTACAATACCTACCGTTGGCGATGCGGACGTGATGACCGTCTAGAAGAAATTTGGGGTGACAGAGTCACTCATTAAAAGCCAATAGTTAAATGCTTGATGGGTTAACACAAACCCATCAATTCTAATCGGTAATTTTAACCTGTTCTTTTAAATTATCATGCTCTGAAAGTTTATGTTGTTTAGGTATAAAAACCAATACTGTAACTGCTAGTACTAAAAGAAATACAAACCTTAATACCGAAGATGGGATAATAGTTTCTAAAATATTAACTAAAATTATCAGTGGAATTACAGCAACAATACCAATTAATTTATGCCTTTGGGTAAACTCATGGAGCGCCCCGCATTTAGTACACCTATATTTTGTAGACATACGAGCAACAACAAACCAAGCTAATGATATATTCGTTTGGCAATTCAGACATTTTGGCAACATACAAAATCCATTTAAAATTTTTAACGTAACAGCTAACTCTATTTAATCAGCCCATAATTATCAACATTATCTTGATTCTGTTTACTAAAGCAGCCCGTTTATCTACTTTATTAAATATAATAAATTGCATTCCTAGATTGATATAAGCTAATTCAACAACTGGAGTAACACATTATGTCTGCCACCCAATTACAACTTACTCGTGCTCTAGCGTTACCTCCAAGAGAGGCCATGTTAAATCGTGAGCACTCAGTACAGCATTTTTGGTACAACAACGACCAACTACTTACACAAGCCTGGAAAGAGTGGGAAGAAACCGAAGTAGATACAACCACCTTTACTCTTGACGATTCATTACTCGATAAAAACTTACGTGAAGCCGTTAATGTGGCATGGCAAAACCCATCAAAAGAGCATTTAGTAAAAGCGCTTTTAAAAGAAGTAGCAACAGATGTGTATCAGTTTCAGTTTTTTGACCCTGAGCGTTTAGCCGTTTTACGTGGTTACCTAGAAAAAGTATGGAATGCTAATATACCTCTGCGTCCACCGTACGGTATAGTATTGAACCGCCGCGGTGCCATGCTAGACAAACGCTCAGAGGGTTATTTAGCTGCGCCAAGTTTTCAGGCATTCTATAACCAAATATTAAATATTTATATGCGCCCTATTTCGCGTTTATTATTTCCCGAAATAATGGGTTACGATACGCAAACATTTGGTTTTTCTATTTATTACGACCCTAACACTGATGCGTCTATTCGCCCGCATACTGATGCATCATCAGTAACACTTAATATTAATTTAAATCTGCCAGGTGAGGAATTTAGCGGCTCATAGCTTGATTTTTACGACCAAGAAAATGGCAAAGTAGTGCAACTTAGCTTTAAACCTGGCACCGCCATAATCCACAAAGGCAATGTACCACATGCAGCAAAACCGATAACCAGTGGCGACAGAACAAACCTAGTATTCTAGCTTTTTGGCGATAATGGCCGTATACCCGCACCGGGTTCAAAGCGCACAGACATTGATGCAATAGCACGTTGGACTACACCTAAAACAACACCCGACGGCTATACTCCTTTTTAAAGCGGAGTTAAACTTGTCGTCATAAGCACTCATATAGCCCATTAAATTTATTAAATTGTACTTTAATGGGCTATTTACTTGTTACGTAATCACTTAGTTACTATCTTTTGAGTATGATGATTTAAATTATACACCCTAATGAAGTTACCCTTTTTTATAGCAATCACACTACTTTTATTTACTTTTACCAATACAGCAGCGGCTAAACAAAAACTGGTGGTTGGGTTTGGCGAAACACTGCCGCCATTTGTAATATCACATACACATAGTGGCTTAACCATTGATATTATTAAAGCGGCCTTAACGCCTTTAGGGTACCAAATAGAACCACGCTATTACCCCTATACGCGCCGCGCTAAAGGCTACATTACAGGCAGAATCGATGTCATTGCCGATATAAATTTAAATACCGCTAACGGAAACCTGCTCAATGGGTATATTTCTGATGAGGCGTACGTATACGAAAATATGGCAATATCTCTAAAAAGCAACAACTTCAACTTTACATCAATAGCAGACTTAGCGAATTTCAGCTTAATATCATGGCCCAGCGCCGCCATTCAGTTAGGCGAAGAATACGCAAAAATGGCTAAATCGAATACGCAATATTACGAGGTTCATGACCAATCGTTGCAAGTAAAAATGCTTTTTTCAAACAAGGCCGATGTCATTCAAATGGATAAACAAAGTTTTGATTACTATCGCTCAACCCTTAAAGGTATTGATACCACACAACCTGTAGATCGTTTCGCGTTGTTTGGTAAAAGCCCAAATGGCTATTTATTTAAGTCTAAAAAGCTACGTGATGACTTTAACTTACAGCTGCAAAAATTAAAAAACTCAGGGGAGTACTACAAAATTTTTGAAAAATACAAACACGCTAATTAATGTTTGTAGTAATTGAGTAAACAAACAAAAATAAAGGCCGCTTTAAGTAAGCGGCCTTTCGATTTTCAGCGAATGAGTGGTCGCTGAACTTTTAGCTTAAAGCATTTTAAAACTTATAGGATGCAGAAAACTTAACGTTTCTTGGTGTACCAGGTTGTACCCACGCATCAGCAAACGAGTTTGTGTAATACGTTTCATCAAACAGGTTATTTACCTCAGCCGTAATGCCAATCGCGTCTGTTACTTCATAATTTACAAATGCACGTGCGGTTGTGTGGCTTGGTAACTCAAAGTCAGTACCAAAAAAACCATTGCGGTTATCAACATATAATAACCCACCGCCAAATTTTATTGCTTTGCCATGTAGCTCACCCGATTTAACCAGTTGTAAGCTAAGTTGGTGCTCTGGTACGTTTAACAATGGCTCTCCGGCTTCAACGGTGTAGCCAAAGTTAGCATCAAAAAATGAGTTTTCTATTTGAGCATCAACATATGCATACGATGCCCAAATTTCTACACTATCGGTAAGCTCACCCGTTATATCAATTTCTATCCCTTTACTTTGCGCTTCACCAATCGCTGCATAAGTAAACGCGGTAGGGTCGTCTACCACTAGCATGTTGTCTTGCTCTACTTTAAATACGGCAACCGTTCCAAATAACGCGCCATCGTTTAATGTAAATTTAACACCCAGCTCTGCAGAGGTAGATTGGTTAGGCTCAAAACCGTCGCCGTTGGCATCAGCGCCCGAAAGCGGACGAAAGTTTTCGCCGTATGCGCCATAAACAGAAACATAATCACTGGCTTCATAAACCACGCCAAACTGCGGGCTCACGCGTGACTCAGTTTGTTTTGTTTTTGTGCCTGCTAAACGGTTATTTAAGCGCTGCTCGTAATCATCAAAACGCGCACCAATACGAATATCTAATTTATCGGTTAAGCTTATTTGGTCTTGAATGAAAATGCCTACAGACTCTTGAATTTCTACACGGTCAGTATTCGATGTGGGCGTGGGTAATTCATATGCGCCGTAAACAGGGTTAAATACATTAATGTATTGATCCCCGCGTACACGCAGAATAACTTGGTCGTTTTCAAATTTATCGCTATCTACACCCATAATTAAACGGTGCTCAAAACCGCCCAGCTCAATACTTCCGCTTAGCTCTGCACGCAATACGTGGTATTTGGCATCAAAGTCGCGGTAGCGTCTAAAGCGGTTTACTTCGCCATCTACTACGCCACCAAAACCCGTTTCGGTTGCAAAACCTTCCATAGAAGTATCGCGGTAGTTTGCACCAAACAAAATGCTCCAGTTATCATTAAAGTCATAAATATATTCTAACTGATGCCCCAGTACGTCGGCTTCAATCGGGCCATCCGCCGGCTCGCCTAAAAAGCGACTTTCAGGGATAAGCCCAAGCTCGCCATCTATAGCTAATACACCTCTATCAAACGGTACTTCTTGCTCGCTATATTCAAGCTCGTATATAAGCTGGCTGCTCTCGTTTATGTTCCATACTATTGATGGGCTAAACCCTTGCTTTGTGGTTTCTATTGAATCTCTAAAGCTTTTTGCGTCTTGGTAAAAGCCAACCAGTCTAATTGCTACGTCGTCGTTAAGTGGGGTTGTGTAATCAACATCGCCGCGGTAAGTATCAAAACTCCCTACTGAAACTTTAATTTCACCTTCGGTATCAAACGTTGGGCGTTTTGTAACTAAGTTTACTGTGCCACCGGGTTCGCCTCGGCCAAATAAAGCGGCACGTGGGCCTTTTAATACCTCAACCGACTCAATACCCGATAAATCACGCGATCCACCAAACCCACGCCCAGCATTAAACCCATTTACTAAATAATTACTGGGTAAGTTTTCATCGCCGACAAAACCACGTAATGCAAAACTATTCCAAAGCCCACCAAAGTTGTTTTGGCGCGTAACAGAGGCTGATAAATCAAGAGCTTGGTCAAGGCTCACTGCACCTGCGTTTTCAAGCGATTCTAAATCAATTTTAAGCTCGGATTGCGGTGTTTCTAAAGGGCTAAAGTTACCTTGATAAGCTTGGCGAGATGCAACAATCGTCACTTTTTCTATTGCGTCATCCTTTACGCTTTCACTTGGTTGGTTTTGCTCAGCAGCTATAACTTGGCTGCTAAATAAGCTTACTAAGCACGTACTTAAATAAGTGAGCTTAAGCCCTATTGGTTTGGTTTTCATTTTTAACCTTATGAGTAATATAAGTATTTTATAATTATGTTGTAATTTAAATAGCGCTAAACAGGTGCGTTTAGCGCTGTATTTTTAGTTACTGCTTTGAGTGGTGTTTTCAAAACGTGGCATGTTTTCAAGTGCTTTTTTGGTTGGATCGCCTTTGTAAAATAACCAAGGGTAGTAAAATTCCCGCAATTGCTTATGGTAATCCCTAATTTGCAGCTCATAATCATAAGCTGCAATTGAGTCAGTTTTAGCGGCACGGGTTAAGCTACGCTGAAGTAAAAGCGGTGGCGAAATCAACGATACAAAACCAGCTAGCTCATATTTTTTAGCTGCGGCATCGCGGTAGGCTTTCGAAAGTTCAGCGGCTTTTAAATCACCCATGTGTTGAAATGCGTAATACCATTTCCATTCAAACTCGCTACTCATATCTATATAAGGCGCAAGCGCTAGGTACTCTTTAATAAAAGGTTGCATGGTTGCCGATTTTGGTAAATCCCAAGCATCGTTTACCGCTTCTCGCTGGGTAAGCATAATGTCACCCCCTTTGGGAGAGTGCACAGACTGGTTAATAGCAAGGTCGCCTAAAATAGGGATAATAAAAGCAAATAATACCCATAAACCAATTAAAGAAGAGGCAACACGCGGTGCACTGCTGGCATTTTTACCCCACCACACACTAAGCGCGGTCCAAAAGGCAAGATAAGCAATACATAAAACCGATACATAAGCTATTTCAACTGCGTTGGCCCCAGCTATAATTGCCCCCACATAAAATGGCAGCATTAAACACACTATTACTGCTAAAAAGCGCACGGTAATACGTGCCCCCCACAATGCAAAGTAAGACTTAGCTGTAGTAACGAGTAAATCGTGCCTGCCGCTTGTACGCTCATTTGCAAATAAATCATGGAACAGCAAAATAATAACCAGTGGCGCTAACGCACTAATTACAAATACAAAATCGATTTTACCAGCTTGGGCAAGCTCAGCATTTTGTGCATCGCTTTCGTAAATTTGCCCCTCAAGTGCAAGCAAATTAATACGATGTTTCCACGGGAATATATCGCGCTCACCTAAAGCCGCAAAGGCAAGCGTTGAAGGCTGCGAATACGTTAAATGAAAACTGTAATACGCTAGCATGCCCGCATCACTTTGCTTTTGCTGCACTTTAGCGCGATCGCTTTGATCTGCTGTTTTTAGGCGCTCTATTGTTTGCTGCTGGGCATTTACTTCGCTAAGCCCGCTGTATATAGCAAAACCTGATAAAACAAAGCTACACAGCAACAATACCACTAGGTATTTTTGGCGCAGTAAAAAGCTCCATTCACGTGTAAGTTGTGTAATTAAATAACTCATATCAAACGTTTTCCTACAAATTTAATACCGCCTACCAGAACTACAATCCACAGCAATAACTGTAAAAACGCAGGTACACTCCTTTGTGCACGAACATCTGCACTGTCTACATCAAAGTTAAAGTTTTGCAGTATTTGCCAGTTTTGGGCACTTACACGTGCTTTTTTAGTCGCTGCAGCATTGGCATTGCGATTCATATCGGTTTGATAATCAAGTTTTTCAATGTGAACTTTGTTAAGCCCTTGAACAAAATTAAAACGTAGCTGCTCGGTTTCGCGTAAAAAACGATGATGCGTTTCTATGCTTGTGCCAACCACAATCATCGACAGCGATCGAATAGCTACCATAGGCGATACCCAACCAAAGTGACGCGACACTTGTGTTTGTTCAAGCTCACTTTGCATACGCTGCTCAGCAAATTGATTAAGCACTTTAGCTTGTTTTGCTTCTGATTCGCTTGCTACTAACCCTCTAAAGTTTACCGGCAGCTCATCAATACTATTTACGTTGTACTTTTTAAGGAGTGATTGTTTAAATTGCTTAAATGCAGGGTCGTTGGTGTTATGGCCATCACCTAGTTTTCTAAGCTCAGCTTTAACGGCAAAATCGGTTTCTATTTTACCGGCAGATGGCACAGCAGTAGAAGCACTGGTACTTGCTACACGCGGCATAACTACACATAGTAAAATCCATACAAACGCAAGTGCCGTAAAGCTACCACTGTTTTTACTAAATACGCTCGATGCGAGTAAAATAAGTAGTACCCACGCGGTTAAATATAAAACGTAACCTAAAACAAAACTTGCAACTGCTAATAGGCTTTCACCCGCCGATAGCGTCAATAAGGCCGATATAGCCAATGGCGTAATGATTAAACCCACAACAGAAAGTAAAGCCAACCCTTTACCGGCAATAAGCGTACTGCCTTTGGTGCCTTGCGCTAATAAGTACGACAGCGTTTGCGATTCACGCTCGCGGCTAATAGAGCTGTAACCAATTAATATAAGCAGTAACGGCGCTAACATTTGCACTATAAAAGCAGGCGTTAAGCTACCTAATTTAGTAAGCGCTGTACCTTGGCGCTGCTCTGCAAACATGGCGCTATTTTGTCTGTGCCCTTCTAAAAATATTGAGTTACCTGTGTAGGCATCAATCCCAGGGTCAAGTGTGCTAAGTGGTGTTGGCGTTCTAAAAGCGTAATGCCCATAATGCACCATTCTGTGTGGATGACGATCGGGTTGATCAACAAAGTTTTGCTGAGCATGTTTTTGTAACTCGTGGCGTGCATGGCTAAGTTCGTGCATTTTGATGGCAGTCACCACCACCGATGAAAGCGTTAATAATAAACCGATAGCTAAAACGGTCATTGCCAGTTTAGAGCGAAGCCAATAGCGCCACTCATCTTTTGCAACTATCACCACCTTTGATAAATTATTTAAGCCCATCACGCGCCTCTTTGTGCAAACGCAGCATGTACTTGCTCGGTATCAATGCGGCCATTTTCAGGCGCATCAAATTCGCCCACCAGCTCACCGGCTCTTAATAAACCAATACGGTTAGCTACTTGGCACGCGCCGTATACATCATGAGTCACCATTAAAATAGTCGCACCTGTTAATGCGAGCTCGCGTACCAGCTGGTTAAACTCATCTATAGCAACAGGGTCAAGGCCCGAGGTAGGCTCATCAAGTAAAAATATGGGTGCTTCACGTAAAATAGCCATTGCAATCGCAGTTTTTTGCCTCATGCCTTTGGAATACGTTTGCATAGGGCGCTCCCATGCAGCCTGTTGCAGCGCAACACGATTAAACGCTGCATTTACTTGCTCATCTGTTTTTTTAATATCAGCAAGTGATAAAAAATAGTCTACGTTTTCGCGGGCGGTTAAATGCGGGTATAACGTTGCCGACTCGGGTAAATACGCTGTTTTACCGCGTACAAAATCAAGCGCGTGTGTTACCTCTTTACCCGCTACCTTTACAGAGCCTTGCGTTGGCTTGTTAAAACCCAGTAACGTTTTTAACGTGGTTGATTTACCCGCACCGTTACCACCAAGTAATGCGTAAATTTCGCCTGAAGCTACATTAAAATTTAAGTTTTTTAAAATGGCGTTATTTTTAATGCTAAAACTTAACGAATTCACTTCAATAATGGCTTCGCTTTTAGCGGTTTGAGCATTATTTAATTCAGAATTACTAATATTTTCAAGGCGTTGAGATTCTATTGGTGATGTTTGATTAATTGCAGTAGGTGTAGCCACATTCACACTCTATTAAGGGGAAATTAGAATGCGGCGAATGTTATACTATATCAAATAATAATTGCAACACTATAACATTGTTAACTTAATAAATAAGTCATATTTATGTGATGAAAGCTAATTAAATAAATTTGCTTAGTTATTTTGTTTTTAAAAGATTGGCCAAAGTAAGTACGCCAGGCTCTAATGGGCAATCTTTTCTATACACAATAGAAAGCTCTACATGCTTAGGCCCAAAGTTAACAGGCCTTATACACAACGACTTTTCGTATCGGCTACCTACCACCATGTTTTTGCCAATTATTGTGTAACCTAAACCCGCAGACACACACCCTAAAACACCATCGGCGCTACTCATAATCATTAATTCATCATTTACTTGCCCTGATCTTTGTTGCCAAACAAGGGCATGTTTTCTATAGCCACATCCCTCATCTCTTACAAATAATACCGGGTAATGATCGCCATCAAGCGGAGTAACCAAAACTAACTCTTCATACACAACGGGAATTACTTCAAGGTTTTCATGTTTTGGTGCATTACCAATTGCGGCGCAATCAACCTTGTTATTTAAAACGGAAAATACGAGTCGATCACTCGTATCTGTAAAAATTTTAGCTCTAATATGAGCGTAATTATCCTTAAGTTGCTTTAAAGCTAAAGGCATATGTACAGCTGCAAACGTTTCGGGCATACCAATTCGTAACTCATAACTGCCCTTGTTATTTAAAATTGCTGATGTTGCCTGATACTCCAACTGCAATATTTTATCTGCGTATTCACAAAGCTGTTTACCGCTTGGGGTTAGCTCAAGCTTGCGCCCAGTTAGCGTAAATAGTTTTGTGTTTAGCTCTTGCTCAAGCTTTTTAATGCGATTAGTAACGTTTGATTGCACCGTATTTAGTTTTTCAGCAGCACCTTTAATACCGCCCTCATCAACAATAGCTTTAAACGTTTTAAGTATTAATATTTCCATAGGGTTCTTACATTAATTTTAAATAAGTCACTAAATACTTCTCTTTCTGAGAACTTTTAATTCTTAATAATTCAATTTTTTATATTAACAGAGCCACGTATTCTTAGCGAATAACAACTATAAACTTTAAGTAGAACAAACAAATGACCATCACAAAAACACGTGCTTACCTTGCGGGCATTTGCAGCATAATAGTCACCGTTGGCGTAGCTCGATTTTCGTATAGCTTACTCATACCCATAATGCAAAATGGTGCAGGTTTAACCGAGCTAGGCTCTGGCTGGTTAGCCACCTCCAACTTTATGGGTTATATGTTTGGTGTATTTATAGCTGCAAACATGCATAACTTAAATCACAAATATAACTTGCACCACATTTACCTTATTTTGAGTTTTATTACCTCTGCGGCAATGGTATTAACCAGTAATGTATACGTATGGGCACTACTACGTTTTATTGCAGGTACTTGCGGCGCAGGTGGGTTTATTATTGCCTCAGGCCTTATTTTAAAGTGGCTAGTTAACAATAATCACCGCGCAGAGCTTGGGATTCACTTTGCTGGTGCGGGTATAAGTATTGTTGCTACATCATTGCTCGTAGAGCATATGCTCGACATGGCGAGTAACTGGCAGCAACAATGGATAGCCTTAGCCGTTATGGCGGCTGTAATTGCAATACCCGCATGGCTATGGATGCCACACCCAAGCGCTCAACAACAAATAAAGGTCACTAAAAAAGACAACCCACCAACTAAAACCTTTAAATTATTAATAATGCTGGCCTATTTTTGTGCAGGATATGGTTACGCAGTTAGCTCTACATTTATTGTTGATATAGTGGAGCGTGTTGATAGCCTAAAAGGGCAAGGTAGCTTTGCTTTTTTATTACTAGGGATAGCAGCAATTCCTGCAGCATTAATATGGGATCGGATAGCTAGGCGTACAGGCTTTATTAAAGCGTTAATAGCTGCATACACCTTGCAAGCAATTGGTATTGTGCTCCCAACTCTAAGTAATACATTACCTGTAATTATAATAAGCGTATTACTGTTTGGAGGCACCTTTATAGCGTGTGTAAGCCTTGTATTAACCATGGCAGGTAACTTTTACCCCAGTAACCCAGCAAGGTTTATGGGCACAATGACCCTAGCCTACGGCGCCGCACAAATAATAGCCCCCATTCCCAGCGGATACCTTTTAACGTATTTTGGTAACTATAATATGGCGCTTTATTTATCGGCATTCATAGTAATGATTGGTACGTTGTTTTTACTTTGGCTTTTAAAACGTTCTAAGTAATTAATTTATAATTACATAACAACTCAAACTATGTTTTGATAAGTTAATAGGCATAAAAATAATAAGAGACAAAAAATGACAAAGTTTAATAACAATAGTGTAGTTATTCTAAGCGCAGTACGCACCGCTATAGGTGGCTTTGGAGGGAGTCTTAAAAATTACACTCCTGCAGAACTTGGCACACTTTGCGCTAAAGAAGCATTAGCCAGAGCAAATATATCACCAACTCAAGTGGGCTCATGTGTAATAGGTAAAGTTATTCATAATGGCCCTAAAGATGCTTACCTATCCAGAGTCATTGGCCTTGATGCAGGATTACCAATTAGTAGTCATGCAGTAACACTCAACCGTTTATGTGGCTCAGGTTTAGAAGCCATTATACAAGCAGCCCAACAAATTCAACTAGGTGACGTAGATGCAGCTTTAGCAGGCGGCGCAGAAAGCATGAGTAGCTCAGCCTACACACTAGAGAGTAACCGCTGGGGCCAAAAAATGGGCAATAGCACATTGCTTGATGAGCTAGCCACTACATTACAAGATCCATGGGATAACGACCCAATGGGGATCACCGCCGAAAACATTGCAGAAAAATATAACATTACCCGCAACCAACAAGACGCTTACGCAGCGCAAAGTCATCATAAAGCAGCTAAAGCGATAGCTAAAGGACACTTTAAAGAGCAAATAGTCCCTATAGAGATAAAAACGCGAAATAATATCCATGTGTTTGACACAGATGAGCATGTGCGTGAAAACACAACAGAGCAAAAGTTAGCTACGTTAAAACCTTACTTTAAACAAAATGGAACAGTAACAGCAGCAACCTCGTCGGGGATTAACGATGCAGCAGCCATGCTCGTGCTTATGTCGGAGCAAAAAGCGAATGAGCAAGGCTTAAAACCACTCGGCCGATTAATAGGTTATGCAAGAGCAGGTGTAGAGCCCGTATTAATGGGCACAGGGCCAATCCCTGCTGTACAACAGGTATTTAATAAAACTGGCTTAACAATTGATGACATGGACGTAATAGAATCAAATGAAGCCTTTGCTGTACAAGCATTATGCGTAGCAAATGAATTAAACTTTCCTGAGCATAAAGTAAACCCAAATGGGGGGGCTATAGCGCTTGGCCACCCTGTTGGCGCAACCGGTGCTATTTTATCTACCAAGTGTTTGTACGAACTAAAACGTATTAAAGGCAAGTATGGCTTAGTCACTATGTGTATTGGCGGTGGCCAAGGTATAGCAGCCATTTTTGAAGCGCTGTAATCAAAAAAGTAAATTAAAAAAAGTGCAGAGATTAATACTAACTTTAAGTCGATGCACTTTCTACACCTACCAATACCGTGACACAAAGCAGTCTAAAACTAAAACATATCTGAATTCACAAACGATTAAATACCAAAAAACAAATCTAATCCAAAAGAATGTAAATATTTTGGTTTAACATCCTAATTTATTTAGTCAAAACTGTGTCGTTAAGTTGGGTATATAAAATAATGTGCTATCTTTTTATTATATTAAGTGTAAATAAATACGAGCTAACATGCTGCATCGAGGCACAATTGCCATAGCGTTATTGGCAACCTTTGTTACAAATACAACCTATGCAAACGACTTTGATATACAATTTAGTGGATTTGCCTCTTTAACCCTCAGTTACACTGACGATTCAGATATTGGCTTTGCATCTAGCTACTCAAATGAAAACGAAGCCGGTTTTTCCGCAACCCGAGATTCTATTTTAGGTGGACAAGCTAATATATCACTGGCTAAAAAATGGGATTCGGTTTTTCAAGTTGTAATACAAGATCATGCCTTTAAAAGCTTTGATAATTTTTTAGAGCTGGCCTTTATACGTTATCGCCCTACCCGCCATTGGGCTATTCGGGCTGGCAGGCTAAATAGCGACCTTTATTTGCTTTCTGAATACCCTTACGCAGGGTATGCCTATTTATGGGTGCGCCCGCCTCATTCGTATTATTCGTTTGCAAATATTGCCGGTAATTTTGATGGTGTTGATGTTGAATACAGTAAAGCCATTAACGATGGATTTTTACGTTTAAAACTTGCTTACGGTAGTACAACAGCCAAGCTACAAGCCTATAATGACGACTTTTTTATTGATTTTGATAATTTAACAACCCTAAGTGCAACATACATTCAAGATGCATGGACTATGCGTTTTTCGCTATCAAGGTCAGATTTTGGAAATTATAAACAAAGCTCGTTGCGTGAGTTTATTGCCGCACTCGACTCAGTACCGCAAAGTATTTGGCCGCAAGCACAAAGCATATCTAACAAATTTAACACCAAAGGCAACAGTATTGAATACGCAGCTTTTGGCGCTACTTACGATAATAATAATTGGCTTATTCAGTCTGAGTTAGGGGTTTCAGAGTCTGATTGGATAGTGGCACCATCTGTAATTAGTGGCTACATCAGTGCAGGTTATAGAGTAGATGATGCAATTTTTTACGCCGGTTTTTCAGCAGCTAAAAACCGCCATGACGTAGTTAAAGTAAACAACCCAGTGTTTTTACCAGGCACACCCGATCAGGTTTCTGTGCCCATACAGCAACTCGCTGTTGCAACTCAAGCCGCTGCAGGAATTACAAATGTTCACCAACACTCAATTAACGTAGGCGTAAAATGGCATTTTTCGGATCGTTTAGTATTTAAAGCCCAGTTAGACCGCTTTGACATAAAGCCTCAAGGTGCTGGGCTGTGGAGCCTTAGTGATCCGTCAGACGCAAATAAAGGCAATAAAGTACATATACTTAGTTTAAATGCTAGTATGGTGTTTTAGTTATGATAAGCGCACGTAACCTAACCCTTAATGTAATGCTCCCCTTATGCCTGCTTTTTGTGAGCTCTTATGCACAATCAACAGAGTTTGCCGTAGTCGTAAATAAGAACAATGCTATAAATAGCCTTTCAAAACGAGAGATTATTGATATTTACATGGGCCGCTATTTAACATTCCCAGACGGTGAAACCTCACAACCCTTTGATTTACCCGCACAGTCAGCACTTAAAAACGATTTTTACTTAAAGCTAGTTAATAAAGACGAGCAAAAAATAAATGCCTATTGGGCAAGGCTGTTATTTTCAGGCCGTGCTAAGCCCCCCTCGCCCTCAGCTTCTGTAAAAGATGCGTTAAACAAAATAGCATCATCACCATTTGCGATTGGCTACATTCCGTCATCGCAAGTGACCGATGCAGTAAAAGTGGTTTATACAGTTGATTAAATTTATTAGCCAAAAACTTTATATACGGGTTGCTCTATCAATAGCTATGGTTGCTATTGTTGTGTCTATCGTCTCGTCCATGCTGTCTTATTACTCAGGCTTTAAAGAAAAGAAAAACACCAATTACCTACTCGTTAAACAACTAGCGCAAACAATGGAAAAAACAGCCGCTATAGCCGCTTACTTAAACGACAAAGAATTAAGCCAAGAAATTATTAATGGCCTTATAAGTAACGATTTAGTACAAGGCGCAAGCCTACAAGGAGAAACAAACGCAAAAGGCGACATAGCGTTGTTTATTGCCAATGGCACGATTAATAAACAAAAAGAAGCCGTGTCAGTGAAGCTCGTTCACCCTTTTTTAGAAGGCGCCTATATAGGGGTATTATCAATATACCCCGACGATAAATTTATACAGCAACAAGCACAGGCAGCACTTAAAAAAGAATTTATTTTAATGCTAATACAATCTATTGTAATCGCATTTTTTGTCTCGCTGGTTGTGCAGCGCTGGCTTACTCAACCCATTCAAAACCTAACCGACAGCTTTGCTAAAATAAACCCGAGCGAGCCAGAAACCCTTAAAATGCTAACGTTTAAGCAAGGCAAGCGAGACGAAATAAGCCGCTTAACGCAGGGTATAAATGCCCTAATGCACGAGCTACATTTAACCATTAGTAATGAGCAAACACTGCGTAAAAAAACCCAAGCGCTTGAAGCTAAATTTAGACTGATATTTGAACAAGCCAGCGCTGGTATTTGTTTACTTGATGATAAAAACACAATCACCACCTTCAACCCAGCATTTGAGCATTACTTTACGGTACCTGGCGAAAAAGAATTACCAAGTTTGCATTTTCCTGATCTTTTGGGCAATGTAGACGAACTACAAAGCCTACTAGTCGCTATTCGCTCAGCGCAAAACCCACCGCAAACGACCTTAGATGTAGAATGCAAAGTGGGTCACAAAACGCTCTGGTTTCATTGCTTATTTGTAAGGCTAACCGACCAAAGAGAAAGCAAACGACACTCACACCCACAGCAACTAGTAGAAGTTATTTTACATGATGTAACCGATCGTGCAGAACGTGAACTACAAACCCGCTTTGAAGCCGATCATGACCCACTCACTGGCTTATTAAACCGACGCGCTGGTGAAAAACGCCTTAATAAAGCCTTACAAGAATGCACTGAACACAACCAACACCTAGTTCTTATGATGATAGATTTAGATAAATTTAAACCCATAAACGACACCTACGGCCACGAAGCCGGAGACAAAGTACTGATTGAAACAGCGCACAGGTTTAAAACACTTTTTCATGAAAAAAACGATATGTGTATCCGCTTAGGCGGTGATGAATTTATTGTTGCAAGGCTCGTAACTTTTTACGATAAAGCGGCAACACATCAGCAAGCTATTACTTTACTTAATGAACTACAACAAGCCATTACTATTGCGCCAAGTAAAACATGTGCCATTGGTGCCAGCATAGGTATTGCGATAGCCCCTACTGATGGCACACAACTTCACCAATTAATGCACAATGGCGATAAAACCCTCTATCACGTAAAAGAAACAGGCCGAGGAAAAGTGGCCTTTTATGACGATATAAAAAATTAGCTAGCAAATGCTATAACATTTTTAAGGCTTTTAAATAATCTTTATTATAAAAATAAGCCGCTAAACCAAAATACGAAATAACACCTAAATAAGCGATTGGAAAGTGACTATATGCGCTAAGGTAGATAAGCAATAATATAAAGAACAGGCTAATGCTAAAGCAAACCACTGCCAAAAGCCTGCCTAACCAAGATATAGATTGGGCAGCAATATTTAAAACAAACAAGACAATAGCGCCAAATATTACATACCCTAAAGTGTTTAAATCTTCCCCATGCGCTAAACCGTCATCGCTGTAGTACATCATGTAATGAGCAAGCGGAGTCAGTGCTAATAAAGCCCAGAAACCATAACTACTCCACGTTGATGAAACAAAATAGTGACTACCAATGTTAGGCGCAGGAAACGATGCTTTATATCTATTTTGATTCATAAAAAGTGACCTTTCATTTAGTCTGCTAAACTAAAATAGCTACGCTTATTATTGATTTTTATAAAAATAATTACAACTTACTTCATAGCTCACAAATCCACACTAGTAAAAAGTGATAAATCAGCCCTCTAAAACATAGATTTACAACTAAACCTTTAAAGTAAATTGAACAATTAAGTTTTCAATTGATAGAATGCCAACCTATTTTTCTATCAAGAGATACAATGGCAAATTTCAATACTCATCTTAATACTGCAGTCATCATTACCGGCTTAGGTTCAGCCACTTTATTATCTGCAGGCCATATTGATTTAAACGACGCTCTTTGGTTATGGTTTTTAGGCTCAATTGGCGGCTTATTACCCGACATAGACTCAGATAACTCTACATCATTGGATACTATTTTTAACTTATTTGCACTGAGCGCGGTATTACTGGTGCTGCATTACATAACCACCGAGCTTATTATTACAATTAGTTTTGTAGAGTTAATTGTGGTGCCATTATTGGTGTACGGATTCATGAAATACATTGTTAGGCCCATTTTTGAATGGATAACCGTACATAGAGGCAGTTGCCACTCGTTATTATTTTTGCTGCTTTGCGCGCTATTAACCACGCAAGTAACGTGGAAGCTTAATGACCAATCAACCGCACACGCCGCTACTTTTGCCTGGTTAACAGGTGGGTTTATTTTACTTGGCGGGTTAATTCATTTATTACTTGATGAGCTTTACAGTGTCGATCTAAATAATGTCACTATTAAACGCTCTTTTGGTACTGCGCTTAAAATTGCCGACTTTGATAATAAACTGATAACGTTAGCATCGGTTATTGCTATTGCGGGTTTAATTTATGTAGCCCCGCCTATCGAGCAAACGATTACCGCATTAAGTGATTGGTCTGATTTTAGGCTTTTATCTTAAAAAGAGCGTTTAATAGCTTAAATCAATGCCACTTTGCTAGTTTAAGTTTTATTAAACGTACTCATTTTAGCCTTTTTGTAATTAATTATTATTTTTATTGGTTTAACTGAAATTTTTAAATCGCTTTACCTGTCTTATAGCGGCAATACTTTCATCTGTTTGATGTGTGCAAAGCGACTGAAACTTTTAAAGCGTCAAATATAAAATCAAAAAGAGGTTCATAATGGAATTTACACATAAACGCACCACCCTAGTTACAGCATCGTTATTGTTGATATTAGCAATATCACAGGGTATTTATTCAGCGCTTTATACTGCTGAAATTAGTTTTTCAAGGCAAGTTGCGTGGGGGCTAGAAGCACTGGTATTTACTTTACTCGTTGCCTTTGCAGGCACAGCTATGGTGCAAGCAAAAAACGCTCAGTTAGGCTGGTCTGCTATCGCGTTTAGCGCAGTGCTTAACATAGTGCAGGTAAGCGTTGGCCTTACGTTGTTTTCAACATTTGGTAAAGTGGCGGGCACAGTAGAAGGCGCACAACCTTTAATTGGTGGCGTGGTGTCGTTGTCATTCATGATTTACTACGCAGCTAAATTATTATTAGGCTTAGCAGCACTTGTATTTGGCCTATCATTTATTGCTAAAGGTGGCAAAGCCTTAGGTAGCCTTACAGCCCTTGCAGGCGCAGTTGCAATGCTTGCCAATGCAATATTAATTACCTGTGGCCGTGATGGATTCTTGCCATCAGGTGTTGCTGGCGCATCAGGCATGATTGCAACATTACTTTTAGCAATCTGTTTATTTAGCCTTAACCGTAAAGCAGACTAAGGTTTAAAACCTTACAAGTAATGTGCTTATTTGAATAAGTTATAAACATCGGCGTGTATTAGAGTGCTAATCCGCCGATGTTTTACATTTGGTCATAGCGCTCTTATTTTTAAGACAGATTCACAAAGAGGATTAGAGGCGCTTCGCTTTTAGAGGCTATAAATAGCATATAACCAATTTATGTTTGATACGTGAAGTCAATAGCATTGAAAATATTTTCCCATTTCATAGCAAAAACTTTAACATCTTCAACGTTGTCGATTACATTCTGCATTTCGCTTAAATACCAACCTTTAGACAAAAATAACTCCGAAGTTAGAACTATCAATATTTTGTTTTTAAAACCACTTTTCTTAAGGAATTTTGCTTGCCTTATAAGCTGAGTACCTGCGCTTGTAAATTTACTTCCAATTTTATTTTCGATTAATACGATTGTATTTTCATTTTTAGAAAACGAAAGTAAATCTGCAGGCATCTGCCCCCATATATCTACAGTTTCTGAATCTGAAA
Source organism: Pseudoalteromonas sp. S3776 (assembly GCF_005886915.1). Lineage (NCBI taxonomy): Bacteria > Pseudomonadati > Pseudomonadota > Gammaproteobacteria > Alteromonadales > Pseudoalteromonadaceae > Pseudoalteromonas > Pseudoalteromonas sp. S3776. The sequence goes on from NZ_PNCU01000015.1 coordinate 92,703, forward strand.
AAAGAGGATATTCACAGTAAAACGGGGATGAGCAATTAATATATTCTGAAGCACTGAATTTGTCAGATAAATATGGAATTGAATAAAGGTCAACGTTACTCCAATCAATAGAGCTATTTGCATGATGATAGGCCAATAACGTGCTCAACTCTGTCTCATTGCTAGCTTTAAAACCAGTAATTGGATCTGTCATTTTATTGGGAATACTTTGAATGAATTTTCTTTTTGTTGTCAATGTAAGGGTCCTTTTTGACAAACTATATGTGTACAGTTTCTTACTTTGGGAGTTATTATACTGTAGGTATAAACTTAATTTTTTAGTTAATCCCCTCTTTGCAATCTAAAAAATAACTTACAAAAAGTTTATGAGGCGCTTCGATTTAAAGGGTAAAATAGCTAAATCAAAAACCTTTTAACCAATTCGTATTTGATGTGTGAAGTCAAGATTTGACCCCATGTAACTTGACCCCATGTAACTTACCTTTAGAGTGACAGCCATCTTATTTTTAAGACTAATTCACAAAGAGGATTAGAGGCGCTGCGCTTTTAGAGGGCTAATAGATTGAATCAAAATTTATAAGATTAGACGCTCTCTTTGACTGAATTGGCTTTTTCTAATGGGTGCCTTGTTAATTTTCATTACTCATCGCTGTAATTAAGCTTTCAACAAACTCAAAACCACCATTACGACTAAATAATAAAATAAAAAACGCGAGTAAAAATAAGCGTAAACTAGATTTGAGCTTAGCCATAGCTAGTAAACGTTGCGTATTCATATTGCTATCAAATAATGAACTAGCAAAGACACTGATTAGAAATTTAAAATATGACAATTCTTTAGCAGTGCTATCTGCTAACCAAAAATGATTCAAAGCTTTAAATCCTACAACGAATCTTTGTACAGATAATAAAAAGATAAGCATAGAACTACCAACAAGTAGCAAAATGGTATATCCATGTTCCAATGAAATTTGAGGCGTATTCATATATCCCTGTGCAAATTAACGCCCAAATAACAGGCTAAAAATTGTTGGCTAAAATGTTGTGGAACGAAAACAGCCAACTGTTTTTTATCCTTATTTATTAGCTTTTTATATACCATCTTCTTCTGCGGCATGTTGCTTTATTTTTGGTAATTGTATATGAAAAGTTATATACACAATTACTAAAGGGAAAAAGCCAACCCAAGTTAAGTCATGGAATACCCAAAAATATGCAAACCAAGTTTGAATACCAATTAAAGTAAACAATTTCAGTAATCGAGGAAAAAGTAAAAGACTCCCCATACCTAAAACAGGAAAAGCGAATATACAATTCCCGGCCAGTGATAGCAGGAAATACCCAAAGCTTTCAGAAAACTCTAAACCAACAACAAATTTAGAATAAATGAGATCTGCATAGAAAGGCAATAAGCCTAACAAAACAAAATACGTTAAGAATTTTTCATCCTTTTTTATTTTATTATGTTGGCGGTTTCTCTCCGCTAATTTTTCGAGCGCATCCATTTCTGGAGATTCCTTTGCATATAACAGCTTATTGAAACCCACTTTGGGGGATTATAACACCCCAAAACGGCGTATATTACGTTGCTTGAAAATCACACCAAACAACTCGTTTATAATCAGACAATAACAATTGCTACCCAGTAGCCTTTGTTATTTAACCCCATAACGCCTTTTAATAATGTTATGGGACAAAACTCAAACCACTGTATTTATAACGAGAATTAGGATGACACCCGTTCAATTCATTTAGACTTACACATCTTAATTTCAAAATTTAAGATGTGTGTCTTGTTAAGTTTTTTACTAAATACGAAAAGGCAAAAAGAAAGACCTGACCCCCTTTGTCTGGTATTTCATGTGAAAATGTTAAACATTAATTACATTCCCCACGTAATAAGGACCAACACCATATTTATCATTATTTAAATCATCTAAAGCCATTGAGGTACAAAGTATTATTTGAAAGTCTTTTTTATCTTTAAACATTTCTACGATGGAACGTTGAAAGTTATGACTTCTAAAAGCTTTCATGCCACCATTTTCAATGGCATCTAGCATTAAAAATCTCGGTAGTCTGTAAAGCGGATCTGACAATGACTCTAGTAAAGCAGAAAGATAAAAAGCGTTCTTTTTTATATAGTTAGAGCTGCCTGAAAATTTCACCCTTCCATCTATTAGTGTTCTATCTCTTGAAAAATCAATTTCAATATCATTACTCTCCGCAGCCGCGAAAACTTCTTCATAAGGCTTTCCATTATCTCGTAAATCGGAGTGAAGAATAGGTAACATATTTTCACAGATTCCTAGATTAACCTTATCTCTTCTACTCTTGCTTGAGACGGCTGCGGCTACAATTTTTTCACGGAGATCTGTAATTGTGCTATTTAGCTCGGATTTCTTAGATTTATATTTATCTAAATCGCTGATTATTTTTATTTGTTTTTCAATATTTTTAATTTCAGACTCTAAATACCCAATCTTCTTTGATCTTTTAATCAACTCCTGAGTTTCTATATCTACAGTTTTTGAACTTGACTGTAACTCACTTTGAGAATTTTTTAGGTGAGACTCTGCAATTATATGTGCAGATTTCAGACCTCCTAAATGGCTTTTGTAATCACCTAAAACTTTAGCATTGCTTTTAATTTGAAAATCAAGCTCTGTCAAAATTTGCATATAATTATTCGAATGATTTGACGCTTTATTTGGGGCATTACATAAATGGCAAGTATCCTCATTAGAAGAATTAATCTCTTCCAAGCAGCAAGGACAGTGTGTGTACTTCATTGCACCTATGCAATCAAAAGCAGATTTTGATTCTAGCAATGATTTTTTTCTAAAATCAAGTGAGTCTCCAAATAGTTCACAATCAACTATTTCACCAGTTGTTGCTTGTATTTCAATATTTAAAGACTGAAGTTGTCGGCTAAATAGGTCGACTTTCTTTTCTAGATCCTTGTAATTAGATGCAGAATCGACTTCAATTTCAGTAGTTGCTTTTAAGTCAACGCCTTTATCCTGTAAAGATACAATCTCATCAGAAATATTTATTACTTGAGCATTTAAAACATCAAGTGTCAAACCTGAATCACTTCCTAATACTTTATACATTGCATTTAAATCAGCAGCTACCTTATCAAATTCTCTTTCTGCCAAAATAAGTTGTTGTCTCAATTTATGCGTGTCAAGATTATCTAAGCCCAATAAAAATTCAGCAATTGCAGTTCGTATACCTTCACTATCACCACGAGGATTATCTTCTGCACGAAAAATTTTTGTAGATCCAGTTTCTTGATCTACATATAGGAATCTAAGAATTTGGTGCATTGTCAAATTGGCATAATCATCAGACTTATGATTGTCCCAGCCTAACAAATCAAACATTTGTTGTGAAAAAGAAACTCGTTCACCAGATTCACTTCTTCTAGGGCCAAATTTTTTCCAACCTAGATTATCTAAGCTCGTAACATCATAAGAACCATCTTGGATTCGTATTGGGGGAATTTTACCCTTTTCAATATCTCTTTTTATTGTAAAGGAAGTTCCATTAATATTAATCTGACAATATATTTCATCACAGTGATCTGCAGGATAGAGCCATTGGTTGTCTTTAATTTCTCCGCCAAGAACATAAAATAAAAGTTCTAATATTGTTGTTTTTCCAACAGAGTGATCACCCCTAATAACATTTATTCCTTGGTGAAACTCTTCATCATAAACACTACTTCCTGACTTTATGATTACTAGGCGCTCTACAAAAAAATTTGACCTAATCATATTTATATTCCATTAATCCACTTTTTGCCTTAAGGCCATTGTCCCCATCCAATTTAACTTTAGGTAAACACTCAACAAGGATTTTAAAAAGATCACTCTTTGTAAGTTTATCTTTTTTAAATTCCTGAATTAGTTCATTTGGAAGGTTTTGTTTTTCGAGACTTACAATATTGCGTTCAATATTAATTAAAGATCTCTGATACAAAGAAAAAATTGCTGCTTCGTGTGTTGAATGCATTTCAAAAAACAGACTAGTTGGGCTTGGTGTTAACTCAAATGAATCACTTATATTACTAATTTTTTTTGCTTGATAGTTTAATGGTCTTGGAAAGCTTTCCATGCGTTTTAATAGATGAGGGTATACATAATAAAAACTAACAATTTTTAGCATGTCACAATGTACTTTATTATTCTTCGTCCCATATAAAATATTCAATATTCTATAAGAACAATGATTTACATCGTGAGCTGGATGATAAATAATCATTATACCCACTCCACATGACACTTTTCTGTAAGGAAATACAACATCCCTTCAATTAACTCAGTAGTGATATAGCCGCCAGCTAAGCTTACTTCTTGATTTAAGGGCTCAACAATAACGGTATTAATCATCGTTTTAATAGTTAAATCGTCTACACCATCTTTAATCAAAGGGGCTATTTGTGAGCGAAACCTTGTTATAATAAGGCTTAAAACATGATTGAATATAATTTGATATGACTTTATGTTCTGAAACCTTAAAATCATTTTTGAAGCTTTCTGACTAGATATAAGGGCCTCATCAAGAAAAACAGCTTTATTTGCTTTGATTAATTTGTTTTCTAGCCCAATTACTTCTCTAGACTCGCTATCTGTAATTTTACTTTCAAGCTCTTCAAGAACATAAAGATAAATGGGGCTTTCTTCTTTCAATTTTTCATGTTCATTTATTAATACCTTAAGAGACTCTGCTCCCACTGAAATGTTATATGATGGAATTTTAACCACCGTACTTCCAATATTTAAGTCTCCACCAATATCATTATCTTTAATTTCATTACCAGAAATATCTTTAGAATAAATTGGAGTTAATGATCTATTTTGGTCTTGTATACTCATTATTTACTACCAATGTTTATAGAGCCTTCTACCTTGTTTTTAGAAATTTTGTTGTCGACAATATTCGTATCTATACTACCAACTGATAAATCATTACCTACTTCATTATCACAAATTTCATTCCCTTTAATCTTCTTCTCTGTTGGTTCTACCTTATTTTTTTCATTACTACTACGTACCCATAACCACCCCATAATTACACAAAAAGAAAATATGATAATAAGGAGCGTGAAATTTAAATACATACTCGTTTTAAAAATTTCAGAAGTAGATAAATAGCTTTTAATCAATTCAACAAAAACCCAAGCGGCTATCGCTGATGGTCCTGCGATTTTCAATGCACTCTTCCAATCCATAACTCACTTGCCCTTAAAATAATTAATATAAACTTTAGCAGAAGGCACATTGTAATAAACTAGGCTGTAAAACAACTACATCATCCTAAATCACTAAACTATCTTCTTAAATCAACGCTAAGCTTTTAAAGAATTTGGTTCTGCGTTCGGAAACCATAATATATGAAGTAAAGCGGAATTAACCAACAGTCCTTTGTCCCACTCTAAACGCATATTATGTTTATTTTTTATCTGTAATTGCTTCAATACCCTTAATTACAAATTGCTTGGAATATAAAGGAGACTTAAAGCGAACATTAGTCATTTTAACTGCAGAAGAAATTAAAGCACTTATAGCTTCAGCTAAACCTTCTTCTTTATACGCAGTTGAAGGCTCACCAATATTACTAAACCCCATATCAGGGTTTCGAGTAATACACTCTACTCTAGGATGATTTATTTCTTTTAAATATGTAAAAAAAGCATCTTTAGATATTACTAAACCAAACTCGCGCCAAGCATACTTTTTACCCCAATAATAGCCGTCCTGTGCAGTATGGCTGACACGGTCATCATTTTTACCTTTATTAACTTCATGCTTGCCTTCAGATAGCTTTGTTGCATATAAGTAACTAAGCATAGGGTTAACTTCGGTGTTTTTTGATAAACATGATGTTTCTATTATTTTATTACCATGTTCGTCATCATAATATCCAATATTATACCGTTCACCTTCTTTGACTTCAGGTGTACCGTTTGCCTCAAACTGGTACACAGTTTTTGTTGTGGCAGGTTTAAAGGAGTGAACGAATTTTCCATTACCGATTGGTTCAATTTTATAATCACTGATAATTAAATCGTGAATAGTTTTTAGATCTCTAGACTTCATTACATCTCCTTATGATGGAATAGGCAGAACAACTTATTTAACGCACCAAAACGGCATCTAATAATTTATTGATAATTATGCTAAATAACTCCATTAAAACAAGTAACTACATGATTTATATGCAGACATTGTTATTTAACCTAAAACGATTTTTAATAATGTTATGGGACAAACCTCGCATTACTGTATTTACATACATCTTGTAATAAATCCTATCTTTACTTAACCTTTGACTACAAAACTTATAAATGCCCTAGCCACTAAAACCTTGTATCTCTTTCACAAGGATCACCATCCCTATCACCATCCATTTTTGTGTTCGGGCAGTTATTAATAAAAAACACCGCTTCTGCACGTGAAGTCATTTGGCTACAGTGCTGCCTGCCATCACAGGTAAAATTTTGCGTGTTTTTAGGAATAACGACTTTTGGATATTGCTCGTCAAAGGTGGCTAAATCGGCGTTGGTAATAACAGGTGTTTGGCCATTAAATTGCTCGTTACTTTTATAATGGTTGTATTTATTTACCGCGATAAAGCCAAGTACGGCGATAATACTAATTGAGGCGACTTTGCCTAAAAAGCTGTTGGTAAAATTAGATTTAGCAACACGATGATGGTTTGATTTTTTAGGCGTGACTTTAAGTGCAGCTATGCCTTCAATTCGGCAATTAACGGCTTTTGATTTTCCGTCGGGTTGTGTGGCGACTTCAAAATAAATAGTGTCGCCCACTTTTGGCTTGCGGCTCATGTGTTTGAGCGATGAAATGTGTATAAAGGTGTCGTGCGCTTGGGTGTCTGATTTAATAAAACCAAAGCCCTTTTCGTCATTCCACGCTTTTAACAATCCTTTGTTCATGTATTTACCTGTGCTGATTAAGCTGCAATTACGCAAATTCCATTTAAGTTAACGCTTGTTAGTATACGTTCCTAAATTAGGACGATGCAACCAAATATTCATACTAGGTTAATTTAAATACTTAAAACAAGTGCCACAGCACTAATACACATGTGATAAATAGCTAGCTGTTAGGTTTAAAAAGTAGAAAAACAAATGGCCTGTTTTATTTTATAAGTTACGGCCATTTGCCCTTCGTTTTATTACTGCTAACTATACTTTATCATTTAACTTAACAGCTTGTTTACACTGCGATTATGCATTAGTTATTTTTATCTAAATTAAGCCAATTTAGTATGATTTCTCATTCGTTATTTGGCGTGTTTATCTATACAATTGCGGCTTTATTTTAGATACAAATTTCAAGTGATTATCGTATGCTACTAACCGTTGTTTATATTATTGGTATTACCGCAGAAGCCATGACCGGCGCACTTAGCGCAGGGCGAATGAAAATGGATTGGTTTGGTGTTGTACTGGTTGCCAGTGCAACAGCCATTGGTGGTGGCAGCGTGCGCGATATATTACTTGGCAATTACCCGCTTACCTGGGTACAGCACCCAGAATACCTGTTAATTACGTGTATTGCCGGTATTGTCACTACGTGGCTGGCTAAATGGGTAGTTAAATTTAAGGGAATATTTATGCGCTTAGATGCGCTGGGCCTTGCGGCGTTTAGCATTATTGGCTGCCAAGTGGGGCTAAATATGGGCTTGCATTATGGTATTTGCGTAGTGGCTGCGGTTGTAACCGGTGTGTTTGGAGGATTACTGCGAGATTTAATATGTCGCCAAGCGCCGCTTGTATTACATAACGAGCTATACGCGAGTGTATCGTTACTGGTTGCATGTTTATACTTGGCACTGCACCATTACAATATTGATGACAACATCAGCATTATTGTAAGCCTTGTTGCAGGCTATTTAATACGTATGGCGTCAATACGCTTTAAATGGCGCCTACCAACCTTTAGTTTGTTAGAGCAACACGCTAAATAAAAATACGCTTTACTACAAAATAAGGCAGGTATTAAACCTGCCTTAATTAATATAAGTACTAGCGCCTTACTTTATTGCTCGCTTACATCACTTAACGCGGTTTTTAACCCACTGTTATTTTGTTTAAGTACACTAAAACTGCCATCGGTTTCTAGCACTACGGCGGCTACATCTTCTATAGCTAATATACCCGCACCACGAATAGCCGCGCGAATTTCTGATTTTGTTACCCGCTGCGATTTAAGAGCCGCCGTGCAGTATTCACCCTCACTTAGTAACAGCGTAGGCTCTGCTTTTATAAGCGAAGCAAATGTAGATGAGCGCACACTTAGCCACGTAATGAAATATTGCAGCCCTATTAATACTACAAACGCGAGCATGCCCTCTAGCAGCGCAACGCTTTTTGTAATGATCACCGAGGCTAAAATAGAACCCAGCGCAATAGTGACAATAAAATCAAACACGTTCCATTTAGAAAGCGTACGCTTACCCGATATACGTAGCCAAAATACAAGCGCTACATAACCCAGCACGCCAATAATAAGTACGCGCATTAAGCCCTGCATATCATCAAAAAACATAGTCACTCCTTTATATACGTTATTTTCTGTATAAGTAATTGCCCGCAGTAGTTATTTGAACCCTACATGGCACTTAGTTAAATAACGATGAATAAAGCGCCCTATTTTATTTTGCTAATTGTTTTACAAACTTAATTTTACTGAGCATCGTACTGTGTTTATCGACATAGCCAGCTATGTGATAGCCATTTGTGATTAACATACTAAGCATTTGAGGAAACCGGTTCATCGATTTTACATGTATATGGGTATAGCCTTGCTCAGCGGCCCATTGCTCCTGCTGAATAAGTAGCTTTTTAGCTATACCACGCCTTCGGTATTTATGATGTACGCCACCAAGCCAGCTATAAAATTGCGAATTAGACTGCTCATAGCCAATTTTAAAACCGACTAATTCATTTTCATGGTAGGCCACTAATATAAGTGCTTTTTTATTATTTAAGCGGCTATCCAAAGCTTGGTTATCAATAGTGGTTAAAAGTTCGGGAATATGTTTACTTACAGCAGTTATATCCTTCAATGTGCCCGTGGTTATTGTAATAGCCATGTACTTCCTTATTTTAAAATTGCGCTATGTAATTTAAACGACGGTTGATTATAATAATTTAAGCATTATATCTCTATTTTCGCTTCTTAATTTATACAAAGGATTACCATGTCTAGCTACAACGAATCGCCAGAGCAAATTGAACAAGCCACTAAAGGCTATGTGATGCAACAAACTATGTTGCGTATTAAAGATCCCAAACCGTCACTCGAATTTTATCAAAATGTATTAGGTATGAAGCTATTAGGTAAGTATGACTTTCCTGAAATGAAGTTTACACTGTACTTTTTAGGCTACGAGCCAGAGCAGCCCCAAGGTGATGATAAAAGCAAAGCTAAATGGGTATTTGGCCGCCCTGCGCTTATTGAGCTTACTCATAACTGGGGCACAGAAGACGACGATAACTTTGAGGGCTACCACAGTGGCAACCAAGAGCCTAAAGGCTTTGGCCATATTGGCATTAGCGTGCCAGATGTTTACGCTGCCAGTGAGCGCTTTGCAAAATACGATGTAGAATTTGTTAAAAAGCCAGATGATGGCTCAATGAAGGGCTTAGCATTTATAAAAGACCCCGACGGCTACTGGATAGAAATACTTTCACCTGAGGGCATTACTGATATTATTTTTGGTAAATAACCTGAACGCTTGATAAACCAGTCAGCACATACTAAAAAGCCAGCTATTAAGCTGGCTTTTGTGTTTTAAATAAGGGTTACTTATTTACGTAGTGCGTCTATTCGCGCATCAAGTGGTGGGTGAGATGAAAACAGCTCAGCCATCCCTTTTCCACTTGCAATACCAAAGGCCATCATTGAGCCTTGTAATTGCGACGGGTGGTTTTGCTTTAATCGCTCAAGGGCAGAACGCATTTTGTCTGCACCTACCAATTTAGCGGCGCCACTGTCGGCAGCAAATTCGCGTTTACGGCTGTAACTTGCAACCACTATGCTTGCCAGTACTCCAAATACAACTTGGAATAACATGTCGAATAAAAAGTAAGACCAGCTGCTACCGCCCTCTTCTTCATCGCCATTTAAAAAGTTATCGACTATGCCTGCCAGTACTTTGGCGGCAAATATTACAAAGGTATTTACCACGCCTTGTATTAGCGTAAGCGTTACCATGTCGCCATTAGCAACGTGCGAAACCTCGTGGGCAAGTACGGCTTCGGCTTGGTCTTGATTCATGTTATGTAATAAACCTGTGCTTACCGCCACCAGCGAGTTGTTTTTACTTGGACCAGTTGCAAAGGCGTTCATTTCTGGACTGTCGTAAATGGCTACTTCAGGCATGTTTATACCTGCTTTTTGAGCTTGTGCAGATACGGTTTGTACAAGCCAATGCTCGGTTTCATTACGCGGTTGGGTAATTACCTGTGCGCCTGTTGATTTTTTAGCAATCCACTTAGACATAAATAACGAAATAAACGAGCCACCAAAGCCAAATACAGAGGCTATAAGTAATATTCCGCCAAGGCTACGATGGCTTAAACCCAGCGCGCTCATTATTATTGAAAGCACTACACCTAATACCAACATAACCGCTAGGTTAGTTAATAAAAACAAAAATATACGTTTCATATTGTCCTCACAAAAATAGGTTTGATCACCGAACATAAAATAAAATTAGGTTAAAGCAATCATTACGCTATGACACACTATGTCATAGCGTTGAGGCTATTCTGTGACAAACTATGTCATAACGCAAGGGTTATTTGCAGGTTTATTAATAAATTTTTTGAGGAGTTTAAAAAGGGAGTTAAGTGTGGCGTAACGCAGTTATTAAACCTCGTTACGCCAATAAAAACAATTAGTTGCTGGTTATGCCGCTACTTGTAATGCAATTATTGATCGTTGCCATATCTGTAGGAAAGCCACGCTCTTTTGCGAGTAATTGTGCCACCTTGGTTATATCTGCATGGTTGTGTTGTTGAAGATACGTCCACTGGTGATGTGTACGATGCTCATTTATGTGCGCATCGCCGCTTATTAAGCCAAGTTTAGTAAATTCGGCGACTATTTCATCTGCAGCGATTAAGGTAGATGATGCTTTTACGTTTTCGGCTCGTGCGTAGCTAATATGCGAATATAAGCTAACATCTGCGACGCGCAAAGTGTCGTCTTCGCCAGGGATTTGCTGGCCGCCAAACAAAGCATTGTTTTGTGTATTGGCACTTTTAAATGCTGGTACAAACTCGGCTACATAATCAATGGCTTTTTGACTACGTGCTTTTAATACCCGCTGATCCCACCCATTATTAATATAATTTAAATATTTATCAGGCAGTTGTGGCTGCGCCGTTTGCTCAGTAGTATCGGCTAAGCCATCGTTAAACAAGGTAATTGAGTTGGTCATACCATGAATTTGATAATAGCCATTAGGATAAGGCGTTAATTGTGCCATGCCCTCGGGTGTACCCCGATTACCATAAATAATAATTTCGGGTATTTGCCCGCCAGCCCCTTGCCAGTGCGTAATGTATGAGGCTTTAAATTCGACCATACGCTTGGACTTTACGCCGACCATGTCATCAACAATACCAGTTTGAAAGCCACAGGCATTTATAAGGTAATCTACCTCTACTGTTTGGGTTGTGCTACTTTGGTTGTTTTGGTATTCAATTTTCCATTTTGGCATTTGGCTGCCAGCACTGTTTTGCTCAACTTGGCTAACTTGCTTAACCTCAGTACTGGTAAGTACGTTCGCGTGTTCGTACTGAGCAAGGGCCAGTTGCGCACTGGCCGATAACCTAAAAATATTCCAGCCGTATTCTTGAGCAACAATTAGCGGGTATTTTACTTTGTTTAAGTTTAAGTGCTTAGCTACGGGGATCATCCATTCATCGAGCGTTTTAGGCTGTGCAACTTGCTCTTTTTTACTCAGCGCTATCATTTGCTCATGGCTATACAGCTGATAGTAATTATCAGGCTCGCCAAGCACCTTGTTATTACAATCTTGTTCAACGAGCTCTTTATATGCGTTGGTAATTTTATCTAAACGTGGCAGTAAATCGTCGGGTGAATCGTCATCGCGTGTTGGTACTGCAAACACGGTTGGGCGCACGTCTATGGTGAAGGGGTATAGGCGTAATATATCAATACATTGTTTGAGTAAGTCTATGCAGTCTTCGTCTGGTATTTCACGGTATAAGTTACCGCCCGCATGTAAATGACACATGGGCGGGCCATCTATTAGTGACTTTTTTTTCTCAAAAATAGTGGTTTGAATACCAAGCGCAGCCAAACGTATAGCTATTGTTGCTCCCGCTGTGCCGCCACCTAAAATGCCCACACGGGTTTTAGGCTGAGTACTTTGCGGTACTTGCGGCTCTGCCGTGACCTGTGTGTTTTGAGCATAGCGTTTAATATATGGGTGCGTCATATAGCGGGTTATTTCCTTAGTAACAAAAGCTGTAACCTTTAATATGTGTACTAAAGTAGGTAAATTCAAGGCGTAAATACAATTAATAAGCTCATGTATTTAATATAAAAAACTGCTTTGCATTTGAAAACACAAAGCAGCCCAAATTAGCCCTCTATACTGAGGGTATTAAGTAAGGTTTTGTATATTTGCAGTTTAGGGGTTTGCTCGCTGTATGGGCTTATAGCCAATATAGGAAATGGCAAGCGTGCTTTTAACGAATCAAGGTTAGCTTGGTATTCGTCCATATTTGGGTCTACTTGGTTGGCAATCCAGCCTACACAGTTTATGCCTAAACTTTGCATATGGGCAGCGGTAAGTAAGGCATGGTTTAAGCAGCCTAGTTTCATGCCTACGACTAAAATTACCGGAAGTTGCTCGGCTTTAACCCAATCGTATAAATAATCGGTGTTATTAATTGGCAGTGCCCAACCACCCGCGCCTTCGGTTAAATGATAATCGGCACCTTGTTGTTTAAGGGTTGCGTACGCTGTGCTTAATTTATCAAGTGTAATAGTGACCCCTACTTGGTCTGCTGCTATATGCGGTGCAATAGGTGGTGCAAAGGCAAACGGATTTATTACATCGTATTTGGCACTTACCGTGGCGCTTTCCATTAGCATAAGTGCATCAGCATTTACCAGCTGATCAAACGCCATTTCGCAGCCTGCGGCAAGTGGTTTAAAGCCAATTGCGTTTTTTTTATGTTGGGCGAGTAGCTTTAACAGCAAACTAGTAACGTGGGTTTTTCCGGCGTCGGTGTCGGTACCGGTAATAAAAAATTCTTTCATTTTACTGCCTTGATCAATTTTAACGTGTGCTACTTACGTATTTGTAATCGGTTTTTTTAAAGATAATAATACCACATGGTACGACACACACGCTTGATTGTTTAAAAGCGGATACGCATTGCACACCCGTTGTAGCGCCGACTTAGTTAATAGCCCTTGGCGTGAGTTAGCATGGTTTTGCGTTGTAGCACCAATGGCTTTAATAGATTTAATGGCTTTTAACGGGCTTGAGTAACAATCGGTATAAATTACTTTTTGCGAGCTATTAATACTAAACCCCGCTTTTTGGACCGACTGGTTTATATAAGCGTGTGTATTAAAGGTATTTATATGGCTGCGGTTATCAAGCGCTGCAAACGCTGTTTTAATTTCGTTAAGCGACCCTGCCACCACTGTGCTTATATAAGCCTGCCCACCTGGCTTTAAGCTTTTATAAAGCGCCTGCATTAATTTTTCAAAATTGGCCGACCATTGCACTGCAAAGTTACTAAATACAACGTCAATACTGTTGGCTTGAAGTGGCAGGTTATCCATATCGGCGCAAACTTTTGGGTTAGTTAATGCAGCGCTTTTAAGCATGTTTAAGCTTAAATCTATAGCAATTACTTGGCCGTATTGTTTGCTTAGCTGTGAGGTATTAACCAGTGGGCCAGCTCCTAAATCAACACACCATTTATTTTGCTTGTATGACTGGGTGTTTATTAATTTAAATAAATCGCTTGATGCCTGTTTTTGTACATTTGCATGGCTGTTGTATTGCTCAGCTGCTTTAGAAAAATTATTACTTGCCCCCTTTTTAAGGGCTGAATGGGGGCGAACTTGCTCAGCATTTATATCTGAAAACGCCGGCTTTTTATTTACAGTTTGCGCACTGTGGTTATCAGTTAAGGCCTGCGTAATCATGCTATTGCGCCTTTTAAGTGCTCAACAAGAGTGGTTATATCTGCATGGGTATGCGCTGCAGTTAAGGTAACACGTAACCGCGCGGTATTATGCGCAACAGTAGGCGGGCGAATAGCCGTTAACCAAATACCCTGCTGTTTAAGCTTTTGCGCTGCGTGCAAGGTTTGCTCGGCGCAGCCAAGTACAATGGGCTGAATAGCAGTGTCTGAGTTCATTACAGCAATAGCGTGGTGTTTACAAAGCTGCTTAAAAAAAGCAATGTTACTACTAAGCTGCTGGCGTTTATTATCTGCGCGCTTTATGGCTTGCAAGCGCGTAAGCGTAAGTGCTGCCATAAGTGGCGACATAGCCGTTGAATAGGTGTAGTCGCGATTAAACTGCAGCATGTAATTAATTAATTGGTTATTTGAAAGTACACAGGCCCCGCTACTTGCGACCGCTTTTCCAAATGTAATAACCAGTATTTCAGGCAGTGCTAAGCCCTCATCCAACAATGCCTCGCAGCTACCTAAACCGGTTTTACCTAATGCGCCAAAACCATGTGCATCGTCAATCATAAGCCAAGCATTGTGCTCTTTAGCTAAAGCAAGCAGCTCTTTTAAGGGGGCGGTGTCGCCATCCATCGAAAACACCCCTTCGCTAATAATCAGCTTATTGTGTGCTTTTGATTTTTCGAGCCGCGAACGTAAGTGTTTTAAATCGTTATGATTAAAGCGCACTAGTGCGGCATTTGAGTGCATTGCACCATCAATCAAACTGGCGTGGTTTAGCTTATCTTGAAAAATTGCACTGTTTTGTGCAGCACTTTTATCACTAAACAGCGCTTTAATTACACTGCTATTTGCACTAAACCCCGAGTTAAACACCATGCCAGCTTCGTAGCCAAGCGCGCTACATAAGTATTGCTCTAACTCTTGTTGCTGCGCCTGATAGCCAGTAACTAAGGGAGAGCTGTGGCTACCAAGTAGGTTGTTTTGCTCAAGCTTTATACTGCAATCACCAAAGCCTAAGTAATCATTACTGGCAAAGTTAAGGTAAGTTGCGTTATTTACCGTAATGGTACGTGCTGTAGCGCGTTGCACTACATGGCGTTTGCGTAATAATGCATCTTGCTGGCGCGCTTGAATATGCGTATTTATAAATTCAAATGGCATAAAGGCTAGGCTTACGCTTCGTAGAATAATTCAGATGTTGCTTTATCAGCTACTTGCGATGAAAGCGACGCCGCAACGGCTTCGTCTGAATAGTCTTGGTGTTTTTCTGGGTTCATGCCTAACTTTTTAATAAGCTTCATGTCGGCATCGGCCTCTGGGTTTTCTGTTGTTAATAGCTTATCACCATAGAATATTGAGTTAGCGCCTGCAAAAAAACACATCGACTGCATTTGCTCGTTCATGGCGCTGCGCCCTGCCGATAAACGCACGTAGCTGTGTGGCATCATAATACGGGCAGTTGCTATGGTGCGTATAAATTCAAAATGATCTAAATCGTCTACGTTTTCAAGCGGTGTGCCTTTTACTTTTACCAGCATATTAATAGGTACGCTTTCTGGTTGCTGTGGTAAATTTGCCAACTGCATTAATAAACCGTATCGGTCTGCAGGCTGCTCACCCATCCCTACAATACCACCTGAACATACTT
This sequence comes from Pseudoalteromonas sp. S3776, assembly GCF_005886915.1. Classification (NCBI taxonomy): domain Bacteria; kingdom Pseudomonadati; phylum Pseudomonadota; class Gammaproteobacteria; order Alteromonadales; family Pseudoalteromonadaceae; genus Pseudoalteromonas; species Pseudoalteromonas sp. S3776. Next base: position 108,587 of record NZ_PNCU01000015.1, read on the forward strand.
TCATGCCGGCATCACGAACGTGATCTATGGTATTTAATCTGTCTTCAAAGGTACGGGTCGATATAATTTGTTCGTAATATTCAGGCGAGGTGTCGAGGTTATGGTTGTAATAATCAAGGCCTGCATTACTTAGTTCATGTGCTTTTTCGTTGGTAAGTTTACCAAGGGTCATGCAAGTTTCTAGGCCGAGTTCTTTTACTTCTTTTACCATTTTAGAAATATAGGGCATGTCTCTGTCTTTTGGATCTGACCAGGCTGCGCCCATACAAAAACGCGTCGCGCCTTTTTGTTTAGCTAGGCGTGCTTGTTCTACCACTTTTTCTACCTCGATTAAGCGCTCGCGCTCTAAGTCGGTTTTATAGTGTCCCGATTGTGGACAATATTTACAGTCTTCTGGGCAAGCGCCTGTTTTAATAGATAGTAAAGTAGATATTTGTACTTCGTTAGGATTAAAATTAGCGCGATGAACCGAGGCCGCTTTAAACAATAAGTCGTTAAATGGCATTTCAAATAATGCTTTTACTTCTGCGTGGGTCCAATCGTGGCGAACAGGTGCATGTTCCATAGTAGTCTCTTATTTTTCTCAGTGGTGATGTTGGATTAGTCTACGTCTTGAAGTACCATTGTCAACGAAACTCACCACCCCAAAGTTTACATATGAATAAAAAACAATCGATTGACCTAGATTTTGATCGTGATCACATTTGGCACCCCTACACATCTATGACACAGCCTATCCCTGTGTACCCTGTTACTCATGCCAAACACAATATAATTTACCTAGAAACCGGCGAGCAACTTATAGATGGTATGGCCTCATGGTGGAGCGCAATTCATGGCTATAATCACCCAGTATTAAATAACGCCATGATTGAACAAATTAATACCATGAGCCATGTAATGTTTGGCGGCATTACCCATAACAGCGCGGTAGAGCTGTGTAAAAGGCTTATTACAATTACCCCACCGGGTTTAACTAAAGTATTTTTAGCCGATAGCGGCTCGGTTAGTGTAGAAGTAGCCATAAAAATGGCGCTGCAATATTGGCTAAGCCAAGGCATTACCATCAAGCAAAAGTTAATGACGCCGTATAAGGGTTACCATGGCGATACGTTTGCCGCTATGAGCGTGTGCGATCCGGTTAATTCTATGCACAGTTTGTATAAAGGTTTTTTACCTGAGCATGTGTTTGTACCTGCCCCTGTAAGTAAATTTGATGGCGATTTTGACCAAGCAGAAGCACAAACGCTAGAGCGCTACTTTAAAGCGCACCACCACGAGGTAGCCGCTTTTATAATTGAGCCTATTGTACAAAATGCCGGAGGCATGAACTTTTATCACCCCGCGTATTTGGCCTGCGTTCGTAAATTATGCACGCAATATAATGTTTTACTGATTTGCGATGAAATAGCCACTGGGTTTGGCCGCACAGGTAAATTATTTGCTGTAGAGCACGCTAATATAGAGCCCGATATTTTATGTATTGGCAAAGCCCTTACCGGTGGCTCAATGACCCTTTCAGCCGCACTAACCAGTGAAAAAATAGCCACGGGTATTAGTGAAGGCGAAGCCGGTGTTTTGATGCACGGACCTACTTTTATGGGCAACCCCCTTGCCTGCGCAGTTGCCTGCGCCAGTATAGATTTGCTCTTAGCGCAAAACTGGCAGCAACGCATTAACGATATAAATACGCAACTACAACAACTTAATAAATGTAACGAATTAGATGCTGTAGCCAATGTACGTACTTTAGGTGCTATAGGCGTTGTAGAGCTCACTGATGTTGCTGGGAGTGTGGATGTTGCAAAAATTCAAGCTTACTTTGTTGAGCAAGGCGTATGGATTCGCCCGTTTGGCAAACTTATTTATCTAATGCCCCCGTATATTAGCGACTCAGCTAGTATAAAAACCCTATGCGATGCTATTTACACAGCTATTGCTGGTAAGCATTACTGCTAAGCGTTAAATTATACCTATGAAGCAGAGCCATCATTTGCCTGTTAGGTATTAATTTTGCTCAGGTTTTGAGCTTTTTATTAGCGTATTAGTTATATTGATTTTAGTAAATATTACGGATATGATAATGTCTATCATTTACAATTACCTTTTCGGACTCTCTACTATGAAACACCTTTCTAAATCTGTAAAAACACTAGGTGCAAGCCTATTGTTAGCTTCTGCTTTTGCTACACAGCCTGTGCTAGCTAACGGCCCAATTGGTGAGCACGTAAACCACTTACAAGAAAACATTAAAGACTATTCAGAAGAAGTTGAATGGATGGTTGGTAAAGTAGACACCATGGTAACTGACTACAGCAAAAACGGCGCTAAAGCAGTTAAAAGTGATGATTTAATTGAGTATTGGGAGTCGGTTAAGTTTCACAGCGCCATTGAAACTAACTACGTACCCGTGTACGCCTCTATTTGGCAAGGAATTTATGGCGTAAAAATGGCTATTGATAACAACAAGCCTGCCCAAGAAGTGCGCAAACAGCAAAAAGCCATGAACATAGCCTTGTGGCAAGGTCTTGGTGCTGTTAAGCTTGCCGCAAAATTCCAGCAAAAAGGCTTACTTGATACAGTTAAAGCCACTGCAACAGAAGGCATGACCCAAAGTGCCACAATTGACGAAATCAAGCATAAGCTTGACCGTGTTGTTGCTAAGTTTGCAGAGCGCTTAAACGAAGAAGCCACTGAAATTGTTCACGATACGTATTTACACCTGTTTGAAGGCGTAGAAGGTACGCTTATTGAACAAGATGCAAAATTAGTTGAAGTACTGGAAAAAGATTTTAACGTAACACTTCCACAAACTATTAAAAGCGCTAAAAGCGTTGATGAAGTACGTGACGTGGTAAGTGATATGCACACTAAATTAGACCGCGCTAAAACGCTAATTGAAAAAGCGGAGAAGTCGCGTAAGGATGTTTTTTAAGTGAAGCGTAGGACCTTTATACAAGGCCTAGCTGCGTTAGGGGTTGTTGGCGCTATGCCACTGCCCCTTTCTCGCGCACTAGCTGCCGATATAGCAAACCCAGTGTCTGTTGATAATTTACCAAAGCTTAAAGGTGATTTAACCTTATACCTTGGCCGTGGTGAAGGTGGTTTGTATGAAAATGTATTACAAGCGATTCAGAAAAAAAATCCCGATTTTAATTTAGCTATTCGCCGAGGTCCAACCGCTGCGCTTGCCAATACCATAGTGGCAGAAGCCAAAGCAGGCGTACGTAGAGCCGATTTGTTTTGGGCGGTTGACTCAGGCGCTATAGGCCTAGTGACTGATGCAGGCCTTGCAAAGCCGCTGCCTAGTGATTTATCTGCACAGTTACAACCACAATTTAGATACGATCAATGGGCGCCGGTTACCGGTCGGATCAGAACTTTGCCGTATAACACATCGCGTTTAACTAAAGATCAAATTCCTACAAGCATAATGGACATTGCAGATAGCGATTTATCAATTGGTTGGGCCCCTGCTTATGCTTCGTTTCAATCGTTTGTTACCGCTATGCGTATTTTAGAAGGCGATGATAAAACGGCTAAATGGCTTAAAAAAGTTAAAAAGCGCGCTAAAACCTATGCTGGTGAACTCGGTGTTGTTATGGCGGTTGAACGTGGTGAAGTAGATATTGGCTTTGCTAATCACTATTACACATTACGTCTAAAATCAGGTAAACCCGATGCTAAACTTGATTTAGCCTTTACCGAACAAGATGCAGGCTGTTTAGTCAATGCCTCGGGCATACTTACGCTTAATGATGACCCGCTTGCGACTAACTTTATGCGTTATTTACTAAGCGAAGAAGTGCAAGGTTATTTAGCACGCGAAGCTTACGAGATACCGCTTGTTAATGGTATTACTCAGCCCGAAGGCTTGCCTTCTTTAAGTGATATTTCTCCACCAAAAGTTGATTTGACACAACTTGCGGATTTACGCCCTACCATCAACTTGATGCGCAACAACGGCGTTTTATAAATGCGAATACCTGCTTCTTACCCAATGGCGCTGCTTGCAGCGCTCATTACGATTACCCCTGTTTATATTTTAATTACCCTTGCTAGCGACACCAGTACCCTTTTTGACAGTCATAACTTAAAAATACTGGGCAATACGTTATCGCTAATGGGCTTAACCGTATTAGGTTCAATTCTAATTGGGGTGCCACTGGCTTTCATAAGTGCTTATGTGCATTTGCCTTTTAAAAAAATATGGCTGGTAATTTTTGCCGCGCCATTGGCTATTCCAAGTTATATTGGCGCATTTACTTTATATGCTGCGTTTGGCCCAGGCGGTGAAATAAATAATCTACTTGGCTTTGAAACCCCACCCATGTACGGGTTAAGTGGTGCAGCCATTGTAATGACCTTATATACATTCCCTTTTGTAATGATGACCACACGCTCATCTTTACTTAGTTTAGATGCCAGCATGGTAAACGCAGCGCGTACTTTGGGTATGTCGATGACACAAAGTGTGTTTAAAGTGATTTTACCTCGTGTAGTAAATGGTATTGCAGCAGGCTCGTTATTAGTAGCGCTTTATACCCTTTCGGATTTTGGTACTCCCGCCATGATGCGCTTAGATACCTTCACTCGGGTAATTTATGTAGAATACAATGCGTTTGCGTTAGGGCGTGCTGCCATGCTGTCGTTACAATTAATGGTAATTGTGGGCTTTTTACTATTAATAGAGTCACAAATAAAAACCGCCTCTGAGCGCCACGGTCGTCCACTTGTTTTGTTTCCATCTAAATGGCAAGTAACAGCGATGATTGCTACCTTTGGCCCTATTTTATTACTCGCTATTGGTTTACCGCTGGCAATATTTTTTGTTTGGTTAGCGCGCGATGGTTACAGCAATTTTGACTTTAGCATAGCGTGGAACTCAGCCTATGCCTCAGCGATTGCCGCCATAGTGGCAGTTATTGTGGCTATTCCTGTTGCTCACGCTGCTTTAAGCGGAAAGGCCGGTAGAGTTATGGAGCGTGTTACCTACTTTGGTTTTGGTATTCCCGGTATTGTAATGGGCACTGCCCTTGTTTATGGTGGTTTACAGCTGCCATTTTTATACCAAACGTTAGCGCTTTTAATTATCGCTTATATGCTTAGGTTTTTACCACTTGCCGTTGGCTCTGTTCGCACTAGCACAGAACATTTAGATCAAAGCTTAATTAAATCGGCACGCGTACTCGGTGCTAGCCCACGTGAAGCCTTTACTCGCATTACCTTACCATTAACAATGCGTGGTCTTATTGCCGGCGCTGCATTAGTGTTTTTAGAGTCAATGCGCGAACTTGAAGCAACACTATTGCTAGGCCCTACCGGGTTTGAAACCCTCTCAACCTATTTATGGCGGGTCTACGAAGCCGGATATTTTGGCCGTGCTGCCATTCCCGGTTTATTGTTAGTGGTGATTTCTGCCTGTGGCTTAGCTATTATGATGTCTGGCGAAAAACGTAACCAACTCGAACATTGAGGATTTAAATACAAATGCTATCTGTAAGCCAGTTGTCTATAGATTACGGCAGTAACCGTGTTGTAAGCGATTTAAATATATCGTTAGGTGACAATGAAATTCTCATGCTAGTGGGCCCTACGGGTTGTGGTAAAAGTACAATATTGCAAGCACTTGCAGGGCTTATCCCTATCAGTGAGGGTGAAATAAACGTAGGTAAGTGGCGAGCAACGCCCACCCTCAATGTGCCCCCTGAAAAACGCAGTGTGGGCATGGTATTTCAAGATTTTGCGTTGTTCCCTCATTTAACCGTTGAGCAAAACATTTGTTTTAGATTAAAAGACACTGCCATTGCCGATCACTGGATTAAACTACTTGGTCTAAATGACTTTAGATCAAAAAAACCAGCCACCCTCTCTGGTGGTCAAAAACAGCGTGTGGCACTTGCCCGTACACTTGCCCACCAGCCTGATTTTGTATTGCTCGATGAGCCACTTTCTAACCTCGATGCCGCATTAAAAGATATGCTGCGCTGGGATATTAGAAATGCCCTTAAAGAAGCCGGTGTGCCTGCAGTGTGGGTTACTCATGACCAAGAAGAAGCGCTTTCTGTAGGTGATCGTGTGGGTGTATTACAAAACGGTAAAATACAGCAGCTCGATAGCCCTGAACAATGTTTTAGCATGCCAAACAACCGCTTTGTGGCACGCTTTTTAGGTGAGGCAAGCTTTATTGCTGGACAGTTTGAAAATGGCCAAGCAACCACCAGCATTGGTGTAGCACCTGGCCAAGGTGTAGACTGTGATAGGGGCGATGTAGATGTATTGCTGCGTCCCGATGATGTACAGCTTATCCAAAACTTAAATCAACCTAATGGTGAAGTTGTTTGGGTACGCTTTGAAGGTGGCAGCCGTTTATGTGCGGTTAAATTAAGCTGTAATACGCTCGTTACTAGCCGTGTCAGCCACGAGGTTGTGGTCAACCCCGGCGACAGCGTTCATGTTTCAATTGTGACTACTCACCCGCTGGCTGTGTATAATACCAACTCGCAATAATATCTAATCAATTTTGCGGAGCTAAACATGTCGCTATCTGCGTTAAAAAATTCTCATCTAGAACAACTAAATAGCGAATTTTTTGCCTTACTATCAACACGTTTTTCCATCCTCAAAAGAGATCACTTACTTATGCGGGTTAGTATAAAAAACAATAATTAAACGATGAGGTAGCTATGCCTAAACAGGGTCCTAATCCAAATAATCCTGCCCCTGTTGAGGGCTTTCCTCAGGTTGGCTTTTTAAAAAACTTTATTACCTCGCCTAATATAGTTGTGGGTGATTATACCTATTACGACGATCCTGACGGCCCTGAAAACTTCGAAAAAAATGTTCTTTACCATTTCGATTTTATTGGAGACCGCCTCATTATTGGGAAATTTTGCGCCATAGCTAAAAACGTAACCTTTATAATGAACGGCGCTAATCATCAAACCGCGGGGTTTTCTACCTATCCATTTTTTATATTTGGCAACGGCTGGGAAAAATCAGCCCCGCAGGCTGGCGAGTTACCCTTTAAAGGCAATACAGTTATTGGTCACGATGTATGGATTGGTTATGACGCAACTGTAATGCCGGGGGTTAATATTGGCAGTGGCTCTATCATTGCAAGTAAATCGGTGGTGACCTGTGATGTACCTGCTTATAGTGTGGTAGGTGGTAACCCAGCAAAAGTAATTAAAACTAGGTTTGATAGCAACACTATAAGCACCTTATTAGAAATAGCCTGGTGGGATTGGAGCAATGAAAAAATCACTGCTCATCTAGATGCCATTACTCAGTGTAACTTAAGCGCTTTAATAAAGCTTAAGTAATCCATAAGTAACACTCACCTACCATTCAAACATATACGCCATTTTGCTAATAGTTTTTAAGGGCACATTATGCGTATTGCGCTTGGCGTATAAGTGTTGCATAGATTTATCTTTAACCTCACCTACAATCACTTCTTTAACTTGGTAGCCAAGTGCATGAGCTGCTTGAGAGTACGCAATAAACTCCCATTTTTTTATATTGGTGTTATCAACAATGACAAGCGGAATATTTTGCGCTAACGCATTTATAAAGCGCGCTAAATTTAAGTTATGATATTGCGGTAATTTAAATTTATCAAAGTGGTATTCACCTTGCTCATTAACGAAGTAGTCATCGGTTGAACAAATCAAATACTGGCTTGAATCTACTCCACCTAGCTCATCTGCTAGGGTTTGGGCATAGTAAGACTTACCACTTCCTGGTAGCCCTCTTAAAATAAAAACTTGTTTCATAGCATCCATTTTTGGGTAATGGTAAACGTTTATACGAATATTTTAATAATGCCACAAAATCAGTAAATTTAAGAGTACCAAATAATAATAGTGGTAATTTAAAGCAAAAAACGCTGTAAAAGTAACCCACATGCATAAAAACTTTTAAAGAGTTGCTCACAATAGTTTTTTTATTTTATTTAACTAGGTAAGATACACGGTTCAAGTTCAACGCACTAAATTTAACCGCTGCGTTGAGTAGTTAATATTATACAGTTAGCCAACTTATATCATTGGAGTGAAGATGAGCCATTTAGCGATTTCAGAGCTATTAAAAGGCAATGTTGCGGTAGACAGCCAAGTAACAGTAAAAGGCTGGATCCGTACACGCCGCGATTCAAAAGCAGGAATATCATTTTTAGCCGTTCATGACGGTTCGTGTTTTGATCCTATACAAGCGGTAGTTCCTAATTCACTAAATAATTATGATGAAGTTACTAGCCTAACAGCCGGTTGTTCTGTGTCGGTTACTGGTGTGTTAGTACAATCTGCAGGTAAAGGACAGTCTTTTGAAATTCAAGCTAATTCTGTCACTGTGTTAGGTTGGGTAGAAAACCCTGATTCATACCCTATGTCGGCTAAACGCCACAGCATTGAATATTTACGTGAGCACGCTCACCTTCGCCCTCGCACAAACATGATTGGCGCAGTAACACGTGTACGTAACTGTTTAGCACAAGCTATTCACCGTTTTTACCACGAGCAAGGTTTTTACTGGATCAGTACACCAATCATCACAGCAAGTGACTGTGAAGGTGCAGGTGAAATGTTCCGCGTTTCAACGCTAGATATGCAAAACTTGCCGCGCACTGATAAAGGCGATGTTGATTACAGCGAAGACTTTTTTGGTAAAGAAGCCTTTTTAACTGTATCTGGCCAATTAAATGGTGAAACATACGCATCGGCCATGTCAAAAATTTACACCTTTGGTCCTACGTTCCGCGCAGAAAACTCAAACACATCTCGCCACTTGGCTGAGTTTTGGATGGTTGAGCCTGAAGTTGCATTTGCTGATTTAGAAGACATTGCAAAACTTGCTGAAAACATGCTTAAGTATGTATTTAAAGCGGTACTAGAAGAGCGCCGTGACGATATGGAGTTTTTTGCTCAGCGTATCGAAAGAACAGCGATTAGCCGTTTAGAAGAATTTGTAGAAAAAGACTTCGCGCAAGTTGATTACACTGATGCCGTAGAAATACTTAAGTCATGTGGTAAAAAGTTTGAATACGCAGTTGAATGGGGTGTAGATTTACAATCAGAGCATGAGCGCTACTTAGCAGAAGAGCACTTTAAAGCACCGGTTGTTATTAAAAACTACCCGCGCGATATTAAAGCGTTTTACATGCGCCAAAACGAAGACGGTAAAACCGTTGCCGCTATGGACGTTGTAGCACCTGGCATTGGTGAAATTATTGGTGGTTCACAACGTGAAGAGCGCCTTGATGTACTTGACGCGCGTTTAGATGAAATGGGCTTAAACAAAGAAGACTACAGCTGGTACCGCGATTTACGTAAATACGGTAGCGTGCCACACTCTGGCTTTGGTTTAGGTTTTGAACGCCTGGTTGCCTATGTAACAGGTATGGGCAACGTACGTGATGTAATCGCCTTCCCTCGTACTAAAGGTAGCGCGACCTACTAGTCAAGTTAATTGGTTTTAAAAGCCAGCTTTTTTGCTGGCTTTTTAATGCCTAGCGTATTTTAATGCCTGTGTAAGATACTGTATATAAATTAGAGATTTATAAATTTTGAGCTATAGTTTTATAACAAATTCGTTTTGGACTAATAGCATGATAAAAAACCTTATTTTAGCAGCTACCGTACTGCTTTCTTCATCAAACATAGCAACATCCGTTTCCAATATTGATCCACAACACAAACCGTTACTTATTGGTGGCTCCTCTTCGGTTACACACCTTTTGCATTTAATAAAACCTACCTTTGAAAAACAAACCAATACCGCCATGCAAATTCGCTCTATGGGAAGTACCAAAGGCATTAAAGCCATAGCAGAGAACATTATAGATATTGGCACGTCTTCGCGTTATTTAACCAACGCCGAACAAGAAAAATACCCTCACGTTCGCCAAATTATTATTGCGCAAGATGCGTTGGTCTTTTTCACTAACAAGAAAAATAATATCGACTCGCTAAGCATTGAGCAGCTTAGTAATATTTATGCGGGTAAATATAAAACATGGCAAGAAGTTAACCCAGATTATGTACCAGAGACACAAAGAGATAACAAAATTTTACTTTTTAGTAAGGCCTATAATCATGGCACATTTGATATTTTGTTAGAGTTTTTAAACCTAACGTTTATGCGCGTACCAAACGCCAATACCATTAAAATAAAGCAAACCGGTAACCGCGGTTTATTTCCAAAAACTGAAGTACAAATGTACGACGAATTTAACCAAGCGCTTGGCATAGTACAACGTATGCCTAATGCTATTGCCTTTGACTCTTATGGCGCTGTATCTCAACTACAGGGGTCTAAAAAAATTAATAAAATAAATTTACTGGGTATCAATGGCGTTGACGTTTCTGATGAAACCATTAAAAACGGTGAATATACGTTTGTTCGCCCCCTTATTTTATTAGTAAATAGTCAATCTAGCCGCTCTGTAGAACAAACCGATTTGTTGCTTAATTTATTAAAAAATAAACGTGTTTTAGATACTTTGTCAGCACATCATTACTCTATGGTTGAGGTGGAATAAAAAAGCCGCAGGAACCTAAGTTCACCGCGGCTTTACAACCAGAATATGTTTAAAGCGCGTTTTCAAGCTGCGGTAATACGTCAAATAAATCAGCAACTAGACCGTAATCTGCTACCTGAAATATTGGCGCGTCTGGGTCTTTGTTTATTGCAACAATGACTTTTGAATCTTTCATACCTGCTAAGTGCTGAATAGCACCACTAATACCTACGGCAATATATAAGTTAGGGGCAACAATTTTACCTGTTTGCCCTACTTGCATATCATTAGGAACAAAGCCTGCATCAACGGCTGCGCGCGATGCACCAATAGCTGCACCTAACTTATCGGCAATACCGTTTAATAACGCGAAATTTTCACCGTTTTGCATACCACGACCACCAGAAATAACCACTTCTGCAGCTGTAAGCTCCGGACGTTCCGACTCAGTTTGCTCAACGCTTACAAAGTCACTTAGCTGCACATCATTCGCAGCTTCCAATGCACTAATATTGGCAGGCGATTGTTCGTTTTGTAAGTCAAAGCTGCTCGCACGTACGGTGATTACTTTATTGTTATCTAGCGACTTAACCGTAGCAATGGCATTACCAGCGTAAATTGGACGTTTAAAAGTTTCGCTATCTACCACTTCAATTATTTCTGAGATTTGCGCCACATCCAAAAGAGCGGCCACGCGAGGCATAAAGTTTTTACCCGTGGTCGTTGCACTGGCAACAATATGTGTATAGTCATCGGCTATGCTTAAAACAAGCTCAGCCATATTTTCAGCTAATTGATGCTCATAAAGGGTATTGTCAGCGGTCAATACATTAGTAACCCCTTCAATACAGGCCGCTTTCTCACTCATTGCGCCTAGGTTTGACCCTGCTATAAGCACATCTATATCAAAACCTAATTTACTTGCCGCATTTATTGTTTTTGAGGTTTCTGGTTTTAGTGCACCGTTATCGTGCTCTGCAATTACAAGTGTTTTCATTTAAATCACCTTTGCCTCTGTTTTAAGTTTTTCAACTAGTTGGGCAACATCTTCAACAATAATGCCCCCACTGCGCTTAGCCGGCTCTTCTACTTTTATTAATTCTACGCGCGGTGTTAAGTCAACACCTAATGAATCTGCTGCTATGACATCGAGAGGTTTGCGCTTCGCTTTCATAATATTAGGCAGCGATGCATAACGCGGCTCGTTTAAGCGCAAATCGGTAGTTACAATAGCGGGCAGTTTTAGAGCAACCGTTTGTAAGCCACCATCTACTTCTCGGGTAACATTAACTGTATTGCCGTTTATATCTACTTTAGAAGCAAATGTACCTTGGCTGCGCTTAGTTAAAGCCGCTAACATTTGGCCTGTTTGATTGTTGTCTGAATCAATAGATTGCTTGCCAAGGATAACCAGTTCAGGAGCCTCTTGCTCCACTAATTTTGCTAATAATTTAGCGATGTGCAGTGACTCTAGTTTTTCATCTGTTTCGATGTGAATGGCTTTATCTGCACCTAATGCAAGTGCAGTGCGTAGCTGCTCTTGAGCAGCTTTTGCACCAATTGTTACTGCGATAACCTCAGTGGCTGTACCCGCTTCTTTTAATCGAATCGCTTCTTCTATAGCAATTTCACAAAATGGGTTCATTGCCATTTTTACATTTGCTAAGTCAACGTCACTGTTATCAGCCTTTACGCGTGCTTTAACGTTGTAATCGATCACTCTTTTTATTGGAACGAGAACTTTCATAGGAACTCCATCTATATTTAAACCTACAAGCTAACGTGTACGTCAACCTATTTATTTTATGAATTCAGACTACTTCCTGTTGACGTAAACGTCAACCTAAAATAACCTTAAAGTATTCACAGCCTGTAACATTTAATGTGCAAGTATTAAAAAGGCTGCATTGCTTATCTAATTTAGCTAAGCCCGTCATTGATTAAGAGGTTATTATGGTCGAACGTGAAACCATGGAATTTGATGTAGTTATTGTAGGCGCGGGCCCAGCAGGTCTTGCCAGTGCCATTAAGCTCGCGCAACTAGCTCAAGAAAAACAACAAGAACTGAATATTTGTGTAGTAGAAAAAGGCTCCGAAGTAGGCGCGCATATTCTTTCAGGGGCGGTATTTGAAACTAAAGCCTTAGACGAGCTTTTACCAAACTGGCAAGAACTTAACGCGCCTATTACAACGCAAGTCTCCCACGATGAAATTTATTGGTTTAATAACGGTGAAAAAGCCACCGCCCTCCCTCGCTTTGCGACCCCTAAAACATTTCATAATGAAGGCAATTACATTGTATCGATGGGGAATGTGTGCAGGTGGCTTGCAGAGCAAGCCGAAAACTTGGGCGTTGAGATATTCCCAGGCTTTAGTGCTCACTCTTTAATTATTGAGCAAGACATTGTCAAAGGGATTATCACGGGTGATATGGGTGTTGATAAAGATGGCAATGAAAAAGATGGCTATATGCCAGGTATGGAGCTTCGTGCCAAATACACGATATTTGCTGAGGGTTGTCGCGGCCATTTAGGGAAACAACTTATCAATGAGTTTGCGCTTGATAAAGAAGCTTCGCCACAACACTATGGCTTAGGCTTTAAAGAAATATGGCAAATTGATGCAAGCAAACACCAACAAGGCAAAGTAGTTCATGGTACGGGCTGGCCACTGAGTGGCGATACTAATGGCGGCTCATTTATGTACCATTGTGAAAACAATCAGGTGGTTGTAGGTTTAATTGTTGACTTAAATTACACGAACCCTCACCTAAGTCCATTTGATGAGTTCCAACGAATGAAACACCACCCTGTGTTTAAACACACCCTTGAAGGGGGGGAACGTATTGCTTATGGTGCTCGCGCTATTGCCAAAGGCGGCCTTTATTCATTACCAAAAATGCATTTTGCAGGTGGGCTATTAATAGGTTGCGATGCCGGTACACTCAATTTTGCCAAAATCAAGGGTAATCATACTGCAATGAAGTCGGGGATGGTGGCGGCAGAAGTTATTTTTAATGCACTTAACATGGGCCACGCCAATACAGATTTAGCTGAATACACAAACGAGTTTGAAAATTCATGGGCTTATAAAGAGCTATACCAATCGCGTAATTTTGGCCCTGCGATGCATACATTGGGTAAATTTGTTGGAGGTGCGTACAACACCCTAGATCAAAACATCTTCAACGGTGCTCTGCCCTTTACCTTTAAAGATAACACGCCAGATTACGACACGCTTAAAGATGCAGCTAACAGCCCTAACATTGACTACCCTAAGCCTGATGGCCTACTTAGCTTTGATAAACTCTCTAGCGTGTTTTTATCTAATACTAACCATGAAGAGTCGCAGCCTTGCCATTTAAAGCTTAGAGATCCCGCCATTCCTATTGCGGTTAATTTAGTAAAGTTTGATGAACCCGCACAGCGCTATTGCCCTGCAGGGGTATATGAAGTGCAACAAATTGAAGGTGAAGATCAGTTTGTGATTAATGCTCAAAACTGTGTGCACTGTAAAACCTGCGACATAAAAGACCCAAGCCAAAACATTACTTGGGTAACACCCGAAGGTGCTGGCGGGCCAAACTACCCAAATATGTAACTATTTTATGCATAAAGGCGTATAAAAAACGCCTCTTTTACATATAAATTATAAACTTATCCTAAATTGCAGGGGCTTCGGCCCCTTTTTTACGTTATGCTCTTAATTAAGTTTAACAAAGTGAGAGTTTAATATGCCGTCGTCAAATGTTGTATTTCGTTTTTTAGCAGAGCCAACCGATGTAAATTTTGGGGGAAAGGTCCACGGTGGTGTGGTCATGAAATGGATTGACCAAGCGGGCTATGCCTGTGCTGCCGGATGGAGTGGTCATTACTGTGTGACTGTTTCTGTAGCTGGGGTTAAATTTAGACGTCCTATCCTTGTAGGTCAAATTGTAGAGGTAGAAGCCAAAATAGCGCATACAGGCTCAACCAGCATGCAAATATTTATTCAAGTGCGCTGTGGCGATCCTAAAACACAAAACATGGTTGAAACTAACCACTGTGTTATTAGTTTTGTAGCTATGGACGAAACAGGTTACCCAGTAGAGGTTCCTGCATTTAAAGCAGTAACAGATGAAGATAAAAAATTAGAAAACTATGCAATTAAGATGAAACAGATTGCGATAGAAACAGAAAACTTGCTTCATAAAGTATAAACGTACAATGTAAAACTCACAAAAAACCGTGTAAAAGGTACAAACCTTATTTAGAAAACAAAAATTCAAAAAAGTTCACTCTGCTTATAAAAAATACAAAAACAACCTATATTAGCCGTAAATGTCCTTTTTGCGGCTATTTTGTAATCAATTATTGTTATTGGCATGCTCGCTGCAAATATCTAATTGTCGTTTGATAAGTTGGTCAAACATATATTATTTTTTAAAGGAGCTATACAATGATTAAAACACTTTCTCTTTCTGCAATTGCTTTAGCAACACTGGGTTTTAACTCTGCAGCACACGCTGATATTACGGATTTTGATTCTCCTCGCATTTATACAGGTGTAGGCTATGGTCAATACTCGTTTGAATTTGAAGACAGCGAAAATGACACTGAATTTGACGACGATGCACAAATGCTTAAAGGGTACATTGGTACACAGTTTAATGAACACTTTGGCCTTGAATTGGCTTATCAAAACTTTGATGAAGTAAGTGACATTGACAGTAAAGCGGAAGTCGATGGTGTATCATTAGCAGCCACTTTAGCGGCACCGCTTTCTGAAAGCTTTTCGGTATATGCTAAAGGTGGTTGGTTTGAATGGGATGCAGATGTAGAACAAGAGCTTCCTGTTGGTAGCATTTCAGCATCACAAGACGGCGGCGACGTATTTTACGGTGCAGGTATTCAGTACGCGTTTTCTAGCAATGTTCAAATGCGTTTAGAATACGAACGTTACGAATTAGATGATGACATTGACCCAGAAATGGACGTAGCATCAGTGTCAATTCAATACATGTTTTAATAGTAATTAAATTAAAGTTAAGGGTGAGCCATGTGCTCACCTTTTTTAATTAACCCATGTTTACCCACCACCTTAACTTTTGTTTTGGATGCATATAAACCATACGGTCTAAAATATTACCCTCTAACTGTACTGCTATAACTTATAAATAGAGGTAGAATACTCCCCTATTTTTTAAATAAATAAGCATTATGAGCGAATATAGCATTTCGGCAGTTGGTCACATTCAGTCTCCCTATAAACAAAAGTTTGCAATACCTAGACAACCTCGTTTAGTACCTCAAGCAAAAGCCAAACTTATTTTTACCACTGAGTTTAACCGCGAAGAATTTGTACGTGGTATTGAAGAATTTAGCCACATTTGGTTATTGTTTAGATTTCATGAAACTGCCGATAAAGGCTACTCTGCGATGGTGCGCCCTCCACGATTAGGCGGAAATGAGCGTAAAGGGGTATTTGCAACCCGTGCTACGTTTAGACCCAACGCTATTGGTATGAGCGCTGTAAAACTTGAAGGTGTAGAGTATAAAAACGGCCAACTTAGTTTACTGCTTGCTGGTATAGATTTACTCGATGGCACGCCTATTGTGGATATAAAGCCTTACTTACCGTATTCAGATGCAATGCATGACGCCAGTGCAGGCTTTGCCGATACGCGACCAGAAACACAAATGAGTGTTGAGTTTACACCCGAGGCAATTGACTTTATTGCCACACAAACACACTACCCAGAGCTCAAAGATTTTATTGCTAATGTATTAAAACAAGACCCACGCCCAGCTTATAAAAAACAAAAACAAGGCGAACAAAGTTATGGCATGACACTGTATAATTATAATATACGCTGGCAAGTCAACGGCGAGCATAACTTAGTAACAAGTATAGAAAATACCTAAAAAGTGCAGTTAGCGCTTTAGTGTAAAAGCAAGCGCTGGTAAACTTAGCGCCCTATTAAAAAGAACATATTACTTAATTTCGGAAAAATCATGCGTACCAGTCAATATATACTCGCAACACTTAAAGAAACGCCATCAGATGCTGAAATTATTTCGCATCAATTAATGCTTAGAGCCGGTATGATCCGTCGCGTCGCTTCGGGTTTATATACTTGGTTGCCCTCTGGTTTACGCGTACTTCGTAAAGTAGAAAATATTGTTCGTGAAGAAATGGATAAAGCCGGTGCAATAGAGATGCTTATGCCGGTAATTCAACCTGCCGATTTATGGCAAGAGTCTGGCCGTTGGGAACAATTTGGCCCTGAGCTGGTACGATTTAACGACCGTCATAATCGTGAATTTGCGCTTGGTCCTACTCATGAAGAAGTGATCACCGATTTTGTTCGTAAAGAAATTAGCAGCTACAAACAACTGCCTGTTACTTTGTACCAAGTACAAACTAAAGTACGTGATGAAAGACGCCCTCGTTTTGGTGTAATGCGTGCGCGTGAATTTACGATGAAAGACGCCTATTCATTTCACTTAAGTGAAGCGTGTTTAGACGAAACCTATCAAGTTATGCATAAAGCATACTGCAATATTTTTGAACGTTTAAACCTTGAATACCGCCCTGTGCTTGCCGATACAGGCTCTATTGGTGGTAGCTTGTCGCATGAGTTCCATGTACTTGCTGAATCGGGTGAAGATGCAATTGCCTTTAGTGATGCAAGCGATTATGCAGCTAACATTGAAAAAGCAGAAGCGCTAGCACCAACACAAAGTCGCCCTGAGCCATCTAAAGAGCTTAAAGCGTTTCCTACACCGGATGCTAAAACAATTAGCGAGCTTAAAAAGCACTACGGTGTTAAACCACACCGCGGCGTTAAAACATTAATTGTGTACGGGACACCAGATGAAAACGGTCAACGTGGTTTAGTTGCTCTTGTACTGCGTGGCGATCATGAGTTAAACGAATTAAAAGCTGAAAAGCACCCACTGGTTGATTCACCGCTAGAAATGGCAACTGAGGCCGACATAGTTGCTGCCGTGGGTGCAAAGCCTGGGTCACTTGGCCCTGTGGGCTTAACAATGCCTATTATCGTTGATAGAACTGCTAACGTAATGGCTGATTTTGTAGCTGGTGCTAATAAAGATGACGAGCACTTTAGCGGAATTAACTGGGATCGCGATGTTAAAGAATATCAAGTTGCTGATATTCGTAACATTGTTGAAGGCGATCCAAGCCCGTGTGGACAAGGCTCTTTACAAATTAAACGCGGTATTGAAGTTGGTCATATTTTCCAACTGGGTACAAAGTACTCAGAAGCCATGAAAGCAGGCGTACTGAGCGAGTCGGGTAAAAACCAAGTAATGACGATGGGTTGTTACGGTATTGGTGTATCGCGCATTGTAGCAGCGGCTATTGAGCAAAATAATGATGATTACGGTATCATTTGGCCACAATCTATCGCTCCATTTGATTTAGCGATTGTACCAATGAACATGCATAAGTCGCATCGTATTCCTGATATTGCTAATAACCTATACCAAGGTTTAAAAGATGCAGGCCTAGATGTTTTATTTGATGACCGTAAAGAGCGCCCAGGCGTTATGTTTAACGACATGGAATTAATGGGTGTACCTTATACTTTAGTGATTGGTGAGCGTAATCTTGATGAAAACAAGGTTGAGCTTAAAAATCGCCGCACCGGCGAAAAGTTAATGGTTGATCTAGACACCGCAATTGAGACTATCAAAGCGGCTGTTAAAGGTTAATAACATCTACGCTTAAGCACACTACGAGGCCGCATTTAAACATGCGGCCTTTTTTATGTGCCTTTAATCGTAATGTATATAAGAGCCGCTCGGCTAATCGCCTCTTCCAACACAATAAACTTTTAATTGCGTGGCATAAGATAATTGTCATGGAGGCTTCGCTAAAGTGTCTCATAAGTGTCATTAGATTTATCTACATTGTTTAATTATTGCACTATGGATGACGGGCATGACAAACAATCAACAGCGCAAAAAGCAACATTATCCAGCCGTTTGGATATCGGATGTACACTTAGGGTATAAAGACTGTAAAGCCGACTATTTATTAGATTTTTTAAACGCAATTGAATGCGATACGCTTTATTTAGTGGGTGATATTGTTGATTTATGGTCGATGAAACGGCACTTTTATTGGCACCCATCCCATTACCAAGTGCTTAGTTGCATTCAACAAAAAGCCCTTGATGGCACCCGTGTAATATATATACCTGGCAATCACGACGAGACCTTTCGCCACTACATAAATCAAACTTTATTTGGTGTAGAAGTCCACCAGCAGTTTATTCACACCACTAAAGCCAATAAGCGCTTTTTGCTGCTACACGGTGATGATTTTGACTCGGCAACCCGCTACAACAAGCTAATTAGTATTGCAGGCGATGCAGGTTACGACTTGCTACTGTTTTTAAATCGTTGGACTAACCGCGTTCGTAAAGTGTTTGGCGGTGACTACTATTCGCTTGCTGCGTGGATAAAAGCACGCGTACATAAAGCCCGTGAAGCCATTTCTGCTTTTGAAGATGCCGCTATTCATGAGGCAAAAAAACAAAAGGTCGATGGCATTATTTGCGGACACATCCACCACCCTAAAATTAAAGTGGTAGATGGCATAGTGTACTGTAATGATGGTGATTGGGTTGAAAGCTGTACCGCATTAGTTGAGCAACCAAGCGGAAAAATAGCGCTGTTGCATTGGTCTGATACGCAAAAAGTACTTGATACAGCCGATGTAACCAGCTTAGTTAAACCTATTCAAACTGATACCAAACCAAATAAGTCAGCAGCGTAACTGCTGACTTAACCTATTTAGTTTAACCAGGTTAACAGCCTATTTTTAAGCGTTTTAGGCTTTATTGGCTTGGTAATATAATCATTCATGCCGGCGGTAATACAGCGCTCTCTGTCGCCTTCCATAGCACTTGCGGTCATAGCAATAATTGGGATGCTAATATACTCAACCCCCGCTTTAGCATTTCTTATCTCGCTGGTGGTATCGTAGCCATCTAGGTTAGGCATTTGGCAGTCCATTAAAATTAAGTCAAACGGTTGCTCTTGATTAAATTTAAGTGCAGAGAGCGCTTCTATACCATCATTGGCACAGGTAATTTTTAAACCAGTGCGTTTTAAAATGGCTTTAGCTACCTCAATATTGATCATGTTGTCATCAACCAATAATACATGATACCGCGATAACTCCGGCTCTGGCTCTAAGTCATTTGGTTGTTTGGGTGCGGTTAAAACAAACTCACTATTAGCGCCAAAAATACTGCCAAGCTTATAAGTAAATTGATCTTGCGTGAGCGGTTTGTGTAAAATGTGGCTATGATCAGGAAACACTTTTTTAGATTGTTTATTAACTACCATGTCTCGCAATATAAGTACGTATTTTTTATCTGCCTTTTCGCAATAGCTTATTAGCGCATTAACTTGCGGGTGCTCGTCATCAATAATCAGTAAATCGGCGTCAAACTCACTGTGCTCGCTAAAATAGTCGAGTCGTGTAATGCGGCTTGGCAAGATTTTACAGGTTTGGGTTAGTAAACCACACACATTTTTAAATACATTATCACGTGCAATAAGTGCTGCAACGCTTACCTCTTTTGCAAGCTCAATACCCGTATTAAGTTTTTTCTGTTGCGCCACATGTAACTCTACCGTTGCAACAAATGTGCTGCCCACTCCTTTCTCACTGTTCACAGTGATATTGCCACCCATTAACTGTGCCAGCTTTTTACAAATAGATAACCCTAACCCCGTGCCACCAAAATGGCGCGTCGTGCTTGAATCCTCTTGAGTAAATACATCAAAGAGTTTATCTATGTTTTCAGGAGCAATACCAATACCAGTGTCTTTAATTATAAAGCTCATTAAAATTTTACTGTCGGTAATGTATTTAGAATTTAGCGTTAAACTTACTTCGCCTTTATGCGTAAACTTAAACGCATTATTGATTAAATTAATTAAAATTTGCTTAAGTCGGTGGCTATCTCCAATAACCATTCTATCAATAACATTTTGGGTATTTAAAAACACCTCTAACCCTTTACGCTGACCTTGAAGTGCAATCGAATTAATCATATCGCTGCAAACCGAGATTACGTCAAACGAGTGATTATCAATATCTAACTTACCAGCTTCAATTTTAGAAAAGTCTAAAATATCGTTAATTAAATTCATTAACGAGTGAGCGCTGTTATTAGCCAATTTTAAATAATGCTGTTGTTGCTCAGAGAGGCTGTCTTCTTTTAGCATTTCAAGCATGCCTAAAACGCCGTTCATAGGGGTGCGTATTTCGTGGGAAATATTAGCTACAAAGTCACTTTTTGCTTGGCTTGCAGCAAGAGCCTGATCAATTGCTCGCTCTAGCTCTACAGTACGCTGAGTTACCTTAAGTTCTAACGTGCTATTGAGCCCCTGTAATTGTGATTGAATATGCTTTAACGAGCTAATATTACGTAAAATAGCAGCCACTTGATAACGATTGCTAAATACATCAAATACACTGGTAAGCGTAATTGAATAATATTCTTTTGTGCCGTCATCATCAGTATACATCGCTTCAAATGGCATTTTAGAACCCTGTTCAATGGTTTCTCTAATACAGTCTTTGTCTTCATCTGCAAGGGTAAATAAGTCATTAAAGCGGATGGTGTCATTACCAAGCCTAGTTGCAAATACCTTTTTAGCGGTTTGATTACAATGAATAATAGTCTCATCATTGTTTATGGTAAAAATGGCATCGAGTGAATTTTCAATTACTTTATTATTTTGCTCTGTTAAAGAGTTTATCAGCAGCTTGCGGTTAATATAACGCAGGTACAATAACGTAATAATTATAAATATGGTAAAAAATGAAGCAATTATAGCAATAAAGCTTTCTCGCCTTTTTGCAACGCGTTCAAGTAACGTTTTTGAATCAATAGAAACCGCAAGCTCTAATGGCAGCATGGCAACATCGCCTTCAAAACTTACCCGTTTATTTAAAAAATACTGCTTTGGTATATCACCTATTAACAAGGTTTCGTGTAATTTCATATTTTGTGAAGGGCTAAATTCATCACCCCACGTTTTGCCTTGGTTAAATTCAAAACCAAAACGTAAACCAGGGTTTGGATGGTATAAAAACTCGCTTTCATTGTTAAGCAAGTAAATATTAACCCCAGGAGGGAGTTCAAAAGTTAAACTTTCAAACAATTTATCGGCAGAATAATTTGTCACCAAAATAGCAAATACTTGCTTTAAGTTATCAAAAACAGGTTTAGCTACACGGTATGTGCTTACAAAGGGCTTTTGTATTTCACCGTTTTCGCGATTGTAATTAATTGGCGATATATACACGCTTTTTTCATCAAGCATACTGGCTTTGAGTACATAATCTCGCTCCCCTTTTTTTTGTAATTGCGCGCCCTCAAGTCTATTTATATCTCCTAGCATGCGATCAACACGTACTATTTCTTGGCCGTTTTCTGCCAGCATAATGTATCGTGCTTGCAAAATAGAATCGTCTGTACGCATAAACCCACTAAAAATATCCGCAAGGCGGTCTTGCCATACAGCAATGGGGGTTTGTAAAAGTGGGTCAATTAATTGGTTGTCGGTTGCTCTAGAAATACCTTGAATGGGTGGTGTCGCGTTTAAAAAGCGAATAGCGGTAATACTGTCGTTTAAATGATTTTTTAAAGACGCCGCTTTTGTTTCAAGCTCACGACTAAGCTCATTGTGCGCATCGCTGTATATTTCTGCACGCACTTTTTGTTCAAACACATACGCTGAAGGCAATGCAATAACTAAAAAAACAATAATAGCAACAAGTAATAATTTATTACCTCTTGCTGCTGTTATAAATACATTCCTTTTTAGCATTGAACCCTTACTCCTCACTATTTTCTAGCTTAGATTATAGAGGATTATTTAATAAAAAATAGAAGTTAAAATAATTAGTTATTTAAAAATACGTAATTAAAATTCGAACAAATACTCTAAATTAATTACTTAGTATTACTATTGAGTTGCAGTATTAATTTAAGATGAATCAAAGACAAAAAACACACAAATAAGAGTGTTTTAAGAATAAACGCGCTAAAAAATTACACTTATAAAAATACACAAACGGGCAAGATAAAACCCTGCCCGCTTACAAAAGTATTTAATTACCTAAACAATACATCTTCGCGGTTAAACCACTTAACACAAAAGGCAAGTAATGCCCCGGCAATTAATGCCGTTGCTAAAAAGATTAAGCCTACTAAGGTGTAATCAACGGTGCCTTTTACTATTTCTTTTATAGCCAGTGCTACGTTAGTGACAGGTATGAATGCTGTTTTGGCTGTAAGTTCCATATTCGGCATGATAGAAACAATTATAGGAAAAAACACCCCCATGCTTAAAGGAGCCATATAATTTTGTGCTTCTTTAAAGGTGCGTGCATATATTGATATAGCCAATGCAAGGGCTGAAAATATAGCTGCAATGGGTAATAACAGAACAAAAATCATCAATAAGTCACTTACCGCAAGTGAACTAAACGCTGTTTTAATTACTTCTAGGTCAGCAAATGCAAGGGCTACGGCTATCCACCCGCCCATACTCAACACTGTTATAGTGGTAGATGCAATTGAGGTGGTTAATAAAGTGATAAATTTTCCCAATACCAACTCTGTACGCGTTATAGGTGTAAGCAGTAAAGTCTCTAATGTGCCGCGCTCTTTTTCACCTGCACCTAAATCAATTGCTGGGTAAGTCGCCCCCATCAAAACTAAAGGTATAAGTAAATAAGGTAAAAATCCGCCGAGCTTTTCACCTAGGTTTTCTCGTTTATCTGCGGTGTCAACTTTCACAACTTCAATAGGAGTAAGTAAAGCTGTGTGGGCCTTTTTATCAATACCAAAGCTTTCTAATTTTTCGCTTTGCAGCACGTCGCTGTATTCTTTAGCCAGCTCTTTTACACGCTGGAATAAAAAGTTTATAGACTTAGCATCATTGAATACTACTTGCCATTTACTTTGTTCAAATTGATCTAAAGATTGCTTAGCGTTGGCTGGTAAATAAATACCCATATCAATCTCACCATCAATAACACCCGCTTTTAGCTCTTCAATGTTGTTAAAGGTTCTAGACCCTTTATAAAGCTCAAAGCTTTTATGGTAAAACACGTTTTCGGTAAATTCTGGGGCGTATTCGCCATTAATAATTGCGTAGGTATGTACTTCTTGTTCAGCGTCTAATGCAGCTTGAGAGCTAATGAAAGCCATCACAGCAAACAAGAGTGGAAATACGGCAACAGGTAGTGCCACTACAAATAACAGGGTTTTTTTGTCGCGTAGGAGTTCTTTTAATTCCTTTTTAAACACTTCAAACATCATGCTTCTCCGTTAATATATTCATAAACGCTTGGTTTAGCTCTTCACTGTTGCCTTTTTGTTTAAATTCAGCAAGCGTGCCATCAAAACAGCTAACCCCTTCATTAATTACCGCTACGCGGTCACATAAAAGTGCGACTTCATCTAAATGGTGCGTTGAAAAAATAACAGGCGTGCCTTGCACCTTTAACCCTTTAATAAAGTTAATCACTGTTTGTGTTGTCATGATGTCGAGGCCTGTTGTTGGCTCATCGAGTACCACTACCTCTGGGTGGTGTACCACAGCGCGAGCAATATTGGCTTTTTGCTTCATGCCGGTAGATAAGTTTTCTGCACGTTTATCAATAAATTTATGCATGTCGAGCAAAGTAAAAAGCTCTTCACAACGCGCCGCTATCTGCTCTTTGTTCATGCCATGAAGCTTTGCAAAGTATTCAATATTTTCTTTAACAGTCAGACGACCATATAAGCCCGTCGAGCCTGATAAAAAACCTATTGATTTACGCCCTACTAACGGTTTTTTAATTATGTCATTGCCGGCAACAGTGATTGTACCTTCATCAGGCTTAAGTGCAGTTGAGAGCATGCGTAAGGTAGTGGTCTTTCCTGCGCCATTAGGGCCAAGTAAGCCTAATACTTCGCCTTTTGCGCATTGAAAGCTGACATCTCTTACTGAATGAAAAAAATCTTTATCTTCACGGGGGTCTATATCATCAACTTTATTTTTCTTATGATCCTTGGTTAACTTAAACTTTTTTTTAAGCCCTGCGACTTCTATCATTTTCGTATCCTTCGTTTAGCTCTAAAGTAGTCGGTATTATCATAGAACGATTCATTTACATTTGCGTCATGCCATCCTGGTACACCTAATAATGGCAATGGAGAAAGCTGTTTATTATCGGCTAAGCAATGCTCTATTTTTATCTTCTCATAAAGTAATTGGTCTAGGTACTGATATTGAGTAACTAAATCTTTACAAAATATTTCATCAGGTACACATACAAATAATGCTTTACCCGTGAGCCCTATATATGGCTTTGTCATCATTTCATAATTAGCATGTCCAAACATAAATGGTTTTATTGTTTTGCCCCACTCATCTCGGTGCGTAACAAATGCAGTTTTCCATTGGTGCTCTTTTAAAAGTGCTTGCCACTTAGACTCACTAATGGCAAGCACCACACCACATTCGTCAAACAAGGTAAGAGCATTGCGATGCTTAGTACGCTGTTTTAAACCATGTTGCGCTATTTCTTCTACGTGTCGCTGATTTATAAGTGCCTTTGTTTTTGGAAACAAGCACCAAATAAACCCACCAAACAAATCGTGCCAATTTTTAGTTCGGGTTGGGACTATGCCGGTTTCAAAAATAACTTGTTCATAATAGCGCTCACCAAAATCTATGGTTGCATCGTCTTCAAACTTTATTGGGAGGTTATTTGCATTAATGGCATTTAAATACGGGGCAAACCAATCAGGGCATGGCCAATCAGTTTGTTTATCAATATTAAACAGTGTTCGTAAGTGCTCAAACGCACCGCTTTTTAAACTACTAACTTGCCATTGCTCAGGCGGAGTAAAGCGCTTCATTTATACCTTTAACAATTTATCCTGTTAATTTGCGGGCAGTTTACCGCAAAAACTGGTTCTAATTAATAGAAGTTAATATACTAATCTCATCTTAGAACAAGAATAGAGCTACTATGAAACGATATTTCTCTCTCACACTGATTGCTGGCGCTGTTTTAGCTGGCTGTGCAACAACAAGTATTACGCCTACCGATGTAACAAATGGTTACAACAGTATTAAAGAAGATGAACTTGCTGCTCACATTAAGGTACTTGCATCTGACAAATTTGGCGGCAGAGCGCCTTCATCTGAAGGTGAAAAACTAACTTTAGATTACTTAACTACACAATTTAAAGCATTAGGGTTTGAACCCGGTAATGGTGATAGCTTTTTACAAGAAGTGCCGCTTGTTTCATTAGAAGCTGATTCAAATATGGTATTAAGTATTGGTGGTAAAGACTATCAATATAAAAAAGATATGGTTATGGGCAGTAGCCGTATCAGTGAACAAGAAGGCATAGAAAATTCAGAGCTTGTATTTGTTGGTTACGGTGTAAACGCCCCCGAATATAACTGGAACGATTACGAAGGCCTAGACGTAAAAGGCAAAACTGTTGTTATGCTAGTTAACGACCCAGGTTTTGCGACTAAAGATCCTGCGCTATTTACGGGTGATGCAATGACCTATTACGGACGTTGGACCTATAAGTACGAAGAAGCGAGTCGTCAAGGCGCCGCAGGTGCAATTATCATTCACGAGACAGCCCCTGCGTCATACCCATGGTCAGTGGTTGAAAACTCGTGGAGTGGAGAGCAGTTTGGCTTTCAAAAAGAAAACAACAATATGGACCGCGTTGCGGTTGAGGGTTGGGTCACCACGGATGTAGCTAAAGAGTTATTTGCTAAAGCGGGCCTTGATTTTGAGACTGCTAAGGCCAATGCTGCTAAAGGTGCTTATAACATTGATATGGGCGATTTAACTGCAACGGTTAATGTAAAAAACACGATTAAGAAGTCAGTATCGTATAATTTTATCGCCACGCTACCGGGTAGCGAGAAAGCAGATGAGCATGTTATTTATTCAGCGCATTGGGATCACTTAGGGACAGATACAACCCGTAAGGGCGATCAAATTTATAATGGTGCACACGATAACGCCACAGGTACCGCAGGGCTAATTGAAGTAGCAGAGGCATTTACTAAGTTGCCAACGCACCCTACTCGCTCAATGACTTTTTTAGCTGTTACGGCTGAAGAGCAAGGCTTACTTGGCTCTAAATACTACGCTGCAAACCCAGTTATTGCGGCTGATAAAACTGTCGCCAATATAAACATGGATAGTCTAAACTTATTAGGTAAAGTAAAAGACATGAACGTCGTAGGTTTAGGTAAGTCACAAATGGACGACCTGCTAGCAAAAGCCGCAAAAGAGCAAGGTAGAACCATAGCTGGCGACCCTAAACCTTCATCAGGTGGTTATTACCGCTCTGATCACTTTGCATTTGCAAACATGGGTATTCCGGCTATGTATGCAGGCGGCGGTACGATTGCCGCTGATGAGGATACAGCTAATTACCGAAAGCGTATGAGCTTAGTTCTACGTGGATGTTACCATCAGCCATGTGATAGATACCGCGACGAGTGGGATTTATCGGGTGCGGTGCAAGACTTACAGCTGTTTTATAAAGTAGGCTTTGATATTTCAGAGCAAGCACAATGGCCCTTATGGTACGAAAACTCAGAATTTCAACGTAAATAACAAATAGCCCGTAATCGATAAACTCAAACTGAGCCATCGATTTAAATAGATGCAAATGATATTGATTATCATTTGCAAAAATTATACAGTGTGCCCTAGATAAAATAAAACTGGGGCACACTTATGATTTTACTCTCTCAAATAGGATTTATTACGCCAGCTTCCAAACGGTTTGTTAGCCAAAATAAACGCTTACTCCTACCACTTTTTTTATTGGTATGTTTAGCTGTACCTAGCCTTCGCGAAATAACCATTACTGCACTCAGTGATGCGTTTTTTCAAGTTAGTGTATTTGTAGCAGCTACGTTACTTATTTACTACTACGCAATAGAACATATCCCTCAGTTAGAAATGAGCTACTTAAGCGCTAAATCTAAACCACTTGAGGTATTGTTTGCATCCGTCCTTGGCGCTTTACCTGGCTGTGGTGGTGCTATTATTGTGGTGACTCAATATACTAAAGGCCAAGCAAGTTTCGGGGCCATTGTTGCTGTACTTACCGCTACAATGGGTGATGCTGCTTTTTTACTGCTTGCTACGCGCCCTACTGAAGGCTTAACAATAATGGCTATAGGTTTAGTGGTAGGCACACTATGTGGGTTAATAGTCAATGCAATTCATACACCTGATTTTTTACGCCCAAGCGCACAAGAGCAAAAACACCAAGTAAAAATTTTGCCTACTAAAATAATAAAAGTAAGCAAACCTGTGTGGATGTTTGCCATTATTCCAAGTTTAATCATTGCACTTTTAATTGCATTTAATGTGGACTTTAGCCAATTTGGTCAGTATACCAGCACCGGAATTAGCTTATTTGGTGCAGCAATGGCCCTGTTTACGGTTGTTATTTGGGCCTACTCTTCTAAAGGTGAAACCTATAAAGAGATAACCTCAGAGGAGGATGAATGTAATCCGCCTTCAAAGCTTATAAAAGTACTTCAAGATACACATTTTGTTACTGCATGGGTGGTTGCTTCGTTCATGCTGTTTGAAATATTAGTCAGTGTGGTAGGCCTTGATTTAAAAACGTGGTTTATGCACTACGCCTATTTAGCACCGTTGATTGCAGTCATCATTGGTTTTTTACCTGGCTGTGGGCCACAAATAATCGTAACCACACTTTATATACAAGGCATTATTCCTTTTAGTGCATTAGCTGCTAATGCAATTTCAAACGATGGTGATGCACTATTTCCAGCAATTGCAATGGCGCCAAAGGCAGCTGTAATTGCTACCTTGTATACGTCTATACCTGCTTTAGTTGTTGGTTACGGGCTTTACTTTTTAAGTTAACAGTTTTAAAAATCATAAGTACAAAAAAGCTCAGCAATTGCTGAGCTTTTTTAATACTCACGTGTTATTTATACCGAAGCAGGTTCAGCCGTTAACTCTTTAGGATTTGGACCAAAATCATTCTCACCTTCATGTGAGTCTTGCGCAAGGAACACAATTAAGACAATCCAACCAATAATTGGCACTAACCAAAGTAGCTGCCACCAGCCAGAACGGCCAGTATCGTGTAAACGGCGTGCGCCAGCGCTCAATTGAGGTATTAACAGTGCCAAGCTATAGATAGTGCCAATTACAGCTACACCCATTAGCTCATCAACAAAACCTAGTACAATGCTAATTAATAAATTTATTAAGTAAAACATCCAAAATGCTTTACGGCGATTACGCCCTGAAAAATCTGCGTAGCTACGCAGCGCGTTCATATAATGTTCCATTACAATTCCTTAGTGTTAGTTTTTATATTCCCTAGCGGGTTTTAGTTATTACTTTTTAGTAACAATTGTATCTTAATTAAAAACACAGCGTTTTAAAACAAAAAACCAGCAAATTGCTGGTTTTTTACGAGGCTAATTTTAGCTCATTGCCATCATCATTACTGATGGGTTTTCTAAATACGACTTCCACAAATTATTGAAGCGCGCAATTGTACCGCCATCAATAACACGGTGATCACCCGACCAACTTACTTGCATAATAGCTTTGCTAACAACTTGGCCGCTTTCATCAAAACGCGGTAAGTGTTGTAACTTTCCTAGGGCAACAATTGCAACCTCGGGCTTATTAATGATTGGGGTCGCAATAGTGCCACCAATTGCACCAATATTTGAAATGCTAATGGTGCCCCCTTTTAGGTCATCGGGTGATACGCGCCCTTCGCGTGCAGCATCAGTTAAGCGAGTTAGGCTGTTTGCAAGTTCAACAACACTCTTAGATTGGCACGATTTAATGTTAGGGACTAATAAACCCACCTTGGAGTCCACCGCTACCCCTATATTGTGGTCGTCATAGTAGCTAAGCTCAGTGCAGTCATCATTTACTTTAGAATTAAGCACTGGGTACTCTTTCATCGCAAGTGATAACGCTTTGATAAAAAATGGCATCATAGTGAGCTTTATGCCTTGCGCTTTATACTGCTCTTTTAAGCTGGCTCGTAGGGCAATTAATTGCGTTAAGTCTATCTCGTCACTAAAAGTAAAATGCGGGATTGTTGAGACCGAGGCCATCATTTGCTTTGCCATAGCCGCTTTAATGCCTTTAATTGGCTCTGTACGCATACCCCCGCTTTGTGTTTTTGGTTCTGTGCTTTGTGTCACACTATTTTTAGAACTAGCGCCGCTAAGTGGTGATGTATCTATTGTGTTAGGTACCTCACCTTTAATAAATTCTTCTATGTCTTGTTTATAAATACGGCCATTTTTTCCGCTGCCCGGCACGCATGTTAAATCAACATCTAACTCGCGTGCTTTTCGCCTTACAGCAGGTGAGGCAACCGCTTTTTTATTAACAATTTTATTTGCTGCTGTTTGTGGCGTTGCCACAGCTTTATCTGCCGCTTTGCTTTGAGCTTTTACAACGGCTTCGTTTACATCAACATTTGGTTTTGCTGAACTGCCAGCTATGCTCATTTGAAATAGCGGGCTGTGTACTTGGGCAATTTCACCTTTTTGATAGTAAAGCTTTTGCACTGTACCTGTATATTTAGCAGGAATTTGTACCAGCGCTTTGTCGGTCATTACATCACACACAGCCTGATCTTCTTGTATTTCATCGCCTTCGGCTACCAGCCAATCGACAATTTCACACTCAACAATTCCTTCACCAATATCCGGTAGGATAAAATCTTCTAATTGTGATGAGGATGAGGTATCACTTTGTGTATTTTTTACTTCATCTGTGGGAGTTTCCTCGCTTTGGCTTTCGCCAACTACATCCATAGCAAACAAGGGGGCATGAACCTGCGCTATCTCCCCTTTTTGATAATACAATTTGGTGATTACGCCATCGTGCACAGCCGGTATTTGTACGAGTGCTTTGTCTGTCATTACATCACAAATGGGTTGATCTTCTTTTACTGTGTCACCCTCTTGTATTAGCCACTCAACCACTTCGCACTCAACAATGCCTTCACCAATATCGGGTAATATAAAATCTTTAGCCATGGTATCCCCTAAAAATCCATTGATTGTTTAATTGCGGCCATTACTTTTAGCGCATCAGGTACATATTCTTTTTCAAGCGCAAGTGGATAAGGTGTATCTAAACCACAAACCCGCATAATGGGTGACTCTAGGTGTAAAAAGCATTCTTGCTGAATAGTCGCCGCAATTTCGGCGCCAAAACCATTGGTAATAGGCGCTTCGTGGCTTATCACTAAACGTCCTGTTTTAGTGACAGACTTAGCAATTGTCTCAACATCCCACGGTAATATGCTTCTAAGGTCAATCACCTCACAACTAATGCCTTGTTCATTGGCTTGTTCTGCAGCGCTTTCAACAATTTCCATTTGCGCACCCCAAGCAAGCACGGTGATATCTGTGCCTTCTTGTACGACTTCGGCTTTACCAAGCTCAATGCTGTAATCACCCTCTGGTACTTCGCCGGTAGAAGCGCGGTATAAGCGTTTAGGCTCAAAGAAAATGACGGGGTTATCGTCTTTAATGCAAGCGCGTAGTAACCCTTTTGCTTGGTAAGGGTTACGCGGCACCACTATTTTTAGCCCTGGCGTATGGGCAAAATAGGCCTCTGGTGATTGTGAGTGATATAAGCCCCCCGCAATACCGCCACCATACGGTGTGCGAATCGTTAAATTGCCCACATTAAATTCATTACCACTACGGTATCTAAATTTGGCAGACTCATTCACTATTTGGTCAAATGCCGGAAAAATATAATCAGCAAACTGTATTTCGGCAAGTGCAGGTGCGCCAAACGCAGCTAAGCCATTGGCAAAACCTAAAATACCTTGCTCTGTAAGCGGGGTGTTAAATACGCGGTGTTTACCGTACTTTTCTTGCAAACCTGAGGTCGCTCTAAAAACCCCCCCAAAATAGCCAACATCTTCACCAAAAATACACGCCTGAGGGTGCTCATTCATGGTGATATCGAGTGCAGAATTAATTGCGTGTAGCATGTTCATTTTAGCCATTACTTAATTCTCCCTGCTGTGATTGGGTACGCATCTGGGTGCTGCTTTATATGTGCTTTTAAATCGTTATATTGGCGCTCAAGTGAAGGAATTGGCGTATCGTAAACATCTGATATTAGCTCTTCAAGCGCTGGCTTTTGCACTTTTTCAGCACGTTTAAGGGCGGCTAAAATATCTTCTCGAATAACCTCTTTCGCTTTAGCATCGTCCTCTTCGTTTAACCACTCTTGTTTGATCAACCATTTTTTAAATTTATCAATTGGGCAAACTTTATGTGTAGCTTCTTCATCTTTTGAGCGATAGCCACTTGGATCATCTGAGGTTGAGTGAGCGCCTAATCTGTAGGCTATTGACTCAATTAATACCGGCTCACCTTGCGTTGCTGCAATGTCGCGAGCCTTTTGTGTTGCTGCAAACACAGCTAATGCGTCTGAACCATCAACACGTATGGTTTTAATACCATAGCCCACACCGCGAGAAGCAATGCCATCACCTTTAAATTGCTCATCAGCAGGCGTTGAAATAGCATAACCATTATTTCGTGCAAAAAATATCACAGGGGCTTTGTGCACCGCAGCCATATTTAACCCCGCATGAAAGTCTCCTTCAGATGCCGCGCCTTCACCAAAGTAACATATCGTTACATTATCTATGGTGCTTGCAAGCTCGCCGGTTTTTGCGTCAATGTGTTTTACTTTTTGGCCATAGGCATACCCTGTCGCTTGAGGGATTTGCGTACCGAGAGGCGATGATATGGTCATATAATTTAATTCTTTTGAACCATAATGAATCGGCATTTGGCGCCCTTTTCCTAAATCTAATTCATTAGAAAACATCTGATTCATAAATTGATCAAGCGTAAACCCGCGGTAATGCAAAGCGGCTTGTTCGCGGTATTGCGCCATAATCATATCGTTTTGGTCAAGTGCAGCAGCAGACGCTGTAACAGCAGCCTCTTCGCCTAAACACTGCATATAAAAGCTTACGCGGCCTTGGCGCTGCGCGCCTTGCATACGCTCATCAAGTAAGCGAATAAAACGCATTGTTTCATAGAGTTTAAGTGCTGTGTGTTTAGAAATAGTCGGTGCGGTAGCACTAGGATGAATGTCGCCGTCCTCAGTTAAAATACTAAGGGTTGGAATAGTTAGCGCATGACCGTCTATAAACTCGAGGTCGTGGTTAATATTCAGCGATACGTTATTTGGATTACTCATAACCTACCTTCTCTTGTTGTCTGTGATACAGCACCCCTTTTAAGTTTTTGTTATGGGTGAGGCTTGCGAATAAACTTTGCAGCATCTGCGCTGTATTTAATTAAAGCTGCCACCACCTTACGTTAACGTAAGCTGTTATTCAACACGTGTAAGACGAAACAAAAGTAAAATACGATTAAAAATATGGAAAGTTAACTGTACGCATTTATTAAACCAATAAAAACATACAGTTAAACATTTGAGGCGAGTGGTCTGATGAGCTTTATTAGACGAAATTACTATCTACTTGCATAGGAGTAACGGTAAGCAATGCCCTTTGCCCAAGCGCAACGTGCGCATTTGGAAAAATAATCGCTTCCCCTTCCACATCGGCATAATAAGGGGTATCGCCGTCTGTTGCTAGCAACTCACCTTTAGCAAACCCTGTGAAATTTTCTGCATCATCAGAAAACGGAAAGCTAAAGTCCTGCTGCGTTCTATTAATTGTGCGATGCACGGCAAACAGCTCAAAGTCACTTGCATTAAAATGTGGGTATTGCACTTCTTTTTGGCTAATTAATGCAGTTAGCGTTTGCTTAGTTTTTGCAAAGCGTGCCATGTCGTTTTCACCAAACGGTTTAACTTGACCTAATTCAACCGTAAATGAATCTGCGCCGTGCACATACGAAGAATAATAACTAAATGTGGTTGCTGGTGATTTCATCATCAATACGGTATTTACACCGCAGCTAAGTAAAAATTGTAACTGCGATTTTTTCCATGGTTTACCATGAAGATAAGGATACACAGCAAATTTTTCATTTTTTGAGCCACGAATAGCAGTATGCAAATCATAATGGTATCGAGCACTGCCATGCTGACCACGAGCAAAGAAGTCAGTTACATATTGCTCTAGTTTTGCCGCACGTTTGCGCTCGTCATTCATTGGCACACCTTCAACAGTGTGGTGCCCGTTAAACAAACGATTTAAGTTTTCTTCTACAAAACGCAGGCCAATATTTATTGATTTTGGGTTACCAAAAATAAAGAGCACACGCTGATTTAATTCAAGCTCACCTTTTATTATTGTTTTTATTAAATCGTCACATATTTCTATGGGTGCGGTTTCGTTACCATGTACCGCACTTGACAGTACTATATCTTTTGACGTTGTAACCTTTGGTTGAAACTCAATAACACCTGTATCGTGAACAGTAACGCCTGTGCCATTCTCTAACGTAAATTCACTTGCCTCTAAATGCCATTCATTATTACGACTAAGCGTTAAAAAATCACCGGTATTTTTTAAATCATTTAAATAATTTGGTTTGGCTAACATGATAAGCCCTTTTCTAATGTGAGAGATACAAACAAAAACGGCTGAATAAATCAGCCGTTTTAAACTAGTTTTACTTGTTTTAGCTGATCACAGAATCAACTAATTGTTTAGCTTCTTTTTCCAGTAGCGCCAAGTGTTCTTCACCTTTGAACGACTCAAGGTATATTTTATAAATATCTTCGGTTCCTGAAGGGCGAGCTGCAAACCAGCCATTTTCAGTCACTACTTTTAAGCCGCCGATCGCTGCATCATTACCTGGAGCATGCGTCAGTTTTTGTAAAATAGGTTCGCCAGCCAGCGTATCCGCTTTTACATCACTTGCACTAAGCGCTTTTAAGCGTGACTTTTGTTCACTGCTAGCAGGGGCATCTAAACGCTTGTATAGCGGAGAGCCAAATTCTTGCTCTAACTCTTTATAAAGCGCTGATGGTGTTTTACCCGTCACAGCTAGTATTTCAGCTGCAAGTAAACCCATAATAAAGCCGTCTTTGTCGGTACACCACACGCTACCATCGAAACGCAAAAATGCAGCGCCAGCACTTTCTTCTCCACCAAAAGCAAGTTTGCCTTTATTCAAGCCATCTACAAACCACTTAAAGCCAACCGGTACTTCTTTAACTTTGCGCTCGTTGCGAGCAACAACACGGTCAATCATAGAGCTAGAAACCAGCGTTTTACCAATTTCTACACTGCTGTCCCAGTCGCGGTGCTTTAATAAATAATCAATCGCTACAGCTAAAAAATGATTAGGGTTCATTAACCCATCTGGCGTAACAATACCGTGGCGGTCGTAATCTGGGTCATTGCCTATGGCAATATCAAAGTCGTCTTTTAACTTAATTAAATTTGCCATTGAATACGGTGATGAACAATCCATACGGATTTTGCCGTCTTTATCAAGGGGCATAAATGCAAAACGCGGATCAACACTGTCGTTTACTACGGTTAAATCTAAATTATATTTTTGCGCTATTACCGGCCAAAAGTTAATACCAGAGCCACCAAGCGGGTCAATACCCACTTTAATACCCGCATCGCTAACAGCTTTTAAATTAACAATATTTTCTAAGTCATTAATGTATGGCGTCATTAAATCTTCGTATTTAATAAAACCAGAGCGAGATGCTTTAGCAAATGGAAATAGCTCAACTTCGACTAAATCTTCTAATAGCAATTGATTTGCTCTATCTTCAATCCATTTAGTTACATCGGTATCTGCTGGGCCGCCGTTTGGTGGATTGTATTTAAAGCCACCGTCTTCTGGCGGGTTATGTGAAGGTGTTACCACAATACCATCGGCTAATTCGTTAGGGTTTAATTTGTTATGGCAAACAATCGCATGGCTAATAACAGGGGTCGGAGTGTAATCGTGATTTTGCTGGGTGATTACTTGCACCTCATTAGCGACTAATACTTCTATGGCAGAGTTAAAAGCAGCTTCACTTAACGCATGTGTATCTTTACCTAAGAAAAGCGGACCAAAAATATCGTTTTGCTTTCTGTAGTCACAAATAGCTTGTGTAATGGCTAAAATATGAGATTCGTTAAACTTAACATCGTAAGAGCAACCACGGTGACCCGACGTACCAAAAGCAACACAATGCTCTGGGTTTTGTTCTAAATCTGGCTCATTTAAGTAATAAGCCGATACCAATTTTGGTACGTTAACTAAAGATGATTGTGGCGCAGATTTCCCAGCACCTGAATGAATAGCCATGTTTATTTCCTTACAAGTAATCGCGAATTTCTTCTGCTTGCTCTGCTGAATAACCTAAGCACAGTGCAACCTCGTGTAGCATCATTTTTTTACGTGTTGTGTTTGAATTCGTCATAACCCAGTACTCACTGTCAGTAATATTTTTAGGATTCATACTACTGCCGCTATTAATTAAGTCTTCTTTGCTGGTGGCAAAGTAAACGCGGTCACGCCCTTTTATATCAAGCACAGCACTAAATTCTTTTTTATGTGTTCTATAAAAAGCACTTAAAATAAATAAAAACCTACCGACAACCCCTTTTTGCATTGCTAGTTCTTCTTTATTTAAGATATTAAATACATTAGCGTTTGTTTGCTTCACGGGTGTGACAACCTCTTGCTCTTGGCTGTCGTCGTTAGCTGGCGTGTCATCAAGTGGGGCTTGAGTCGTTGTTTGGTTGTTTTGATTGTTGTTAGCAACGGGCGTGTTGTCAGTGCCGTTTAGATTTAATAAACGACGTAAAATAGTGGATGCGCTTTCGCCAATACTTTGTGTATTGCTAGCAATATACTGATATAACTCGTCGTCTATGTCGATTTGTTTCATGTTGTTCCTGTCATTACGGGCCACATTTTTCTTTCCCCGTGATTATACCCAAACCAAATATAAATGCGAGTTACAACAAGCACTCGCATAAATATATCCGTTAAGCGCGTAAATTGAAGTGTGTTGTTTATTTTTTCATAAACCCAATGTAGTAAATATCAGTCACTAAAAATTTAAAGTGTTTACTTTGTTTATTTATAAACCGCTTTGGACTGATATCTCTAAATAGCAAAAGTGGCGTAAAAATAAACTTTCTGTCGTTTAAAAACGCGTACAGCAAAGTTAGCCGCTATATTTTTTGCTTTTTAAAGCAATGCTCGGCAAACTAAGCCAAAATTTGAGGAGACGGTCATGCTTTTAAACTATAAACAATATGGTGAAGGCCCTGATGTAGTGATTATTCATGGTTTATTTGGCTCTTTAGAAAACCTAAATGTTATTGCAAAACCATTAAGCGAGTACTTTAGGGTAACTAATGTGGACTTACGTAACCATGGCGCGTCACCGCATAGCGAAGAAATGAACTACCCAGCAATGGCGGCGGATATTGTTGAGCTGATGAACGCATTAAATATTAATAATGCGCACCTGATTGGCCACTCAATGGGCGGTAAAGTGGCGATGGAAGTGGCGCTAATGCATAGCCAAAAAGTAAATAAACTGGTGGTACTTGATATAGCCCCTGTGAGTTACCCTGCCCGCCACACACAAATTATTAGCGCACTTAAAGACGTAGCAACCAGTCATATTACTGATAGAAAACAAGCCGATGCAATTATGAGCGAGTACATTAATGAGCTAGGTGTTAGGCAGTTTTTGTTAAAAAGCTTGGTTAAAAACGAAGATGGTGAGTACCACTGGCGTTTTAATTTAGATGTACTTGATAAAAAATATTCGACGATCACAGCCAATGTTAATGAAAACAATTCTTGTTTGTGCGATACTTTATTTATCAAAGGGAATGACTCTGATTATATACTGCCAGAATACCGCGATGAAATAACAAAGCGCTTTAAAAATACTCGAGCAAAAATTATACACGGTGCAGGACATTGGCTTCATGCACAAAAACCTGTTGCGGTTAATAAAGCAATAAATGACTTTTTAACAGGGCTTTAATGCAATTTTAATCATGTGTTTTTGGTTATCCGTACTAAATTAATGCATATTTATATGCTATAGTACGCGCCGTTTAATTTAAAGGTTATACGTTGATGGTCAGTCAGTTTATTAACGAATTTGATACCCTAGGGTTGTACTTTGGCTTAGCCGGTATTTTTGTATTCATCGGCTTGGCAATTAAAGACGTACTTAATAGTGGTAATGTACCTAAGTTTGGTCGCTACATTGTGTGGGGCGTCCTCTTTTTAGGTTGTTCTGGCTTTATTGCGAAAGGGCTTATACAAGTTTTTTGGCAAGGCGCAGGTGTAGGTTAGGCATGGCGAAGTCAGAAACAGATAGAACAACTCCCGATTTATTTGAATACGAAAAGCGCCCTGGTAGGCCGAAAACAAACCCTTTACCAAGGGATATGCAGTTAAAGGTTAATAAACGTAATCAAATAAAACGAGATAAAGCACGTGGTTTAAAGCGTGTAGAATTTAAAGTTTCATCACAGTTATATCAGGCACTGAGTGATATGGCGGATGCACAAAATATTAGCCGTAGTGCGCTGATTGAAACAATTTTACAAGAAAGATTGGCTATTGATAGATAAAAGGTTTGAAGTCCATGGCAAGTGTAGGCATTTTTTTCGGAAGTGACACAGGTAATACAGAGCACGTAGCAAAAATGATCCAAAAAGAATTGGGTAAAAAGCTAGTGGCTGTTCACGACATTGCAAAAAGCTCTAAAGAAGAGATTGCAGAGTTCGATTTAATCTTATTCGGTATTCCTACTTGGTACTACGGTGAAGCACAATGTGATTGGGATGATTTTTTCCCTGAACTTGAAGAGGTAGACTTTGAAGGTAAGCTAGTGGCTATTTTTGGCTGTGGCGACCAAGAAGACTACGCTGAATACTTCTTAGATGCTATGGGAATGATTAACGATATCGTTACCGAGCGTGGCGCTATTGTTGTTGGACATTGGTCAACTGAAGGATACGATTTCGAAGCATCTAAAGGCATGGCCGATGACACCCATTTTGTAGGTTTAGGCATTGATGAAGACCGCCAACCAGAACTGACAGAGCAACGTGTTAAAGCATGGTGCGCGCAAGTGTATGACGAAATGTGCTTAAGCGAACTAGCAGACTAACCTCCCCCCCCTTTTTATCGCTAACTGTTTAAATATTTATCAAACAGTTAGCGACTTTAGATTTAATAGCAAAATTGATCAATTGTTCTTTGCACTCAGTGCTTAGGCGCGTTATCCTTGTTATTGCTAATGTGTCGTGTGCATCTGTAAGAGATGTCTAGTATAACCAAACAAATTTGAGACAGATTTAATGACTGATCATAACTTGGAACTTAAAAAAGCCGGTCTAAAAGTAACTTTACCGCGTATTAAAATCTTAGAAATTTTACAATCTCCAGATAACCAACACATCAGCGCTGAAGATGTATACAAAATTCTATTAGATTTAGGTGAAGAAATTGGTCTTGCGACTGTTTACCGCGTACTAAACCAATTTGACGACGCAGGTATTGTAAGCCGTCACCATTTTGAAGGCGGAAAATCAGTATTCGAACTTTCTGGCAGCACTCACCACGACCACCTTGTGTGTTTGAAGTGTGGTAAGGTTGTTGAATTTGAAGATGACCTAATTGAGCGTCGCCAGTTAGAAATAGCCGAAGAAAACGGCATCACGCTGACGAATCACTCTTTATACCTATACGGTGAGTGTCAAGATAAAGTAGCGTGCAAAGCATTTAGCGATTCAAATAGCTAACAACAACGCTTAATGAATTATAAAAAAACCTGCAATTGCAGGTTTTTTTATGTTCTAAATTAAGCATTTAAACTATGTTAAATACCAATTTGCAATAATGATATATTATGCAAATTGGTATTTTAAAGCGTTACTGCTTCTCGATTTTAGCCCAAGAATCTCTAAGGCCAACCGTTTGGTTGAATACTAAATGTTCTGATTTAGTATCACGTGAGAAATAGCCGGTACGCTCAAACTGAAAACCTTGTGCTGGTTCTGCTTTAGCAAGCGACGCTTCTAGTTTTGCATTTGCAAGTACAACTAACGAATCAGGGTTTAATGTAGATTCGAACTCTTCAGCCGCAGCTGGGTTTGGCACATTAAATAAACGGTCATACAATCTAACTTCTGCATTAACCGATTCAGGCACTGAAACCCAATGAATAACCCCTTTTACTTTACGGCCATCAGTTGGGTTTTTACCTAAAGTTTCGCTGTCGTAAGTACAGTAAATAGTGGTGATTTCACCACTTTCGTCTTTTTCTACACGCTGAGCTTTAATTACATAAGCACCACGTAAGCGTACTTCTTTATCGAGTACTAAGCGTTTAAATTTATTATTCGCTTCTTCGCGGAAATCTTCACGCTCGATGTAAAGCTCACGAGTAAACGGTACTTCACGACGCCCCATTTCTTCTTTATTCGGGTGGTTAGCTACCGACAATGTTTCTACTTTATCTGCATCAAAGTTTTCTATTACCACTTTAACAGGATCGAGTACTGCCATTGCCCGTGGTGCATTTTCATTTAAGTCTTCACGGATACATGCTTCAAGCATGCCCATTTCAACCATGTTTTCTTGCTTAGTCACACCTATACGTAAACAAAACTCACGAATAGAAGCCGGTGTATAACCACGACGACGTAAACCAGCAATCGTTGGCATACGTGGGTCATCCCACCCTTCAACATAGTTATTCACAACTAAATCGTTTAGCTTACGCTTAGACATAATTGTGTATTCAAGATTTAAGCGCGAAAACTCAATTTGTTGTGGGTGGCATTCAAGGCTAATGTTATCAAGTACCCAATCGTATAAACGGCGGTTATCTTGAAACTCAAGCGTACACAATGAATGGGTTATGCCCTCAAGTGCATCAGAAATACAGTGCGTAAAGTCATACATTGGGTATATGCACCACTTGTCACCTGTTTGATGGTGGTGAGCAAAACGAACGCGATAAATAATTGGATCGCGAAGCACCATAAATGAGCTTGCCATATCAATCTTAGCGCGCAGAACACACTCGCCTTCTTTGAATTCACCCGCACGCATTTTTTCAAATAATGCCAGGTTTTCTTCTACTGAAGTGTCTCTGTATGGGCTGTTTTTTCCTGGCTCTTTCAACGTACCGCGATACTCACGTGCTTGATCGGCAGTTAAAAAACACACATACGCTAAGCCTTTTTCAATAAGCTCAACTGCATAGCCGTATAGAGTATCAAAATAGTTTGACGAGTATTTTATCTCGCCACTCCAATTAAAGCCTAACCACTGTACGTCTTCTTTGATTGAATTAACGTAGTTAATATCTTCTTTTTCTGGATTTGTATCATCAAAGCGTAGGTTACATAAACCATCGTAATCTTTTGCAATGCCAAAATTCAAACAAATTGATTTTGCATGGCCAATATGTAAAAAGCCATTTGGTTCAGGTGGAAAACGTGTATGCGTAGTTGCATGTTTGCCACTTGCTAAATCTTCATCAATTCGAGTTCTTATAAAGTTACTTGGGCGATTCTCAATTTCCGCCATAGGAGTGCGATCCTCTGAATATTCGTGATAACAAAACTAATGCATTATTACAAAAACAAACACTAACATACAGCACTAGATGCGCCTTTATTCTAGTTATTATGGCAATGCTGCATTAGTTTATTACTTAAATTTGTTTTAGCGCAATATTTGAGTCATGAAAGCCATTTATAGTACCTAAACTTAAGCACCATAAAAGGATTCTAAAATGGCCAGTTCTACACAACACAGAGTTTATATTCCAACAAATGCGCGCGCTAATCACTATTTACTCGCTGAAATTACCCCCTCTGATGACTTTTATACTAGCTTTACAAACATTGATAGTTGCTATAACCGTATTGCTAAACAGCTATTCGCAAGCTGTGATGAATACGAGCTGCATAATGTACACTTACTGGCTAACGACAAGTTACCCGTTGTGAGATTTCATGATGAGTCGTATCAATTAGAAACAGCAAAGCAAATGTTATTTTTTTACAACCCGCGTTACCACGAAGCGCATAAACTACACTACACCCCTACTTTTAAAAGTAAAAAAATTCGCTTGTTATTTTTAGCTACTGGTGATGATTTACGTGCAAGCTCGGCACAGTTTCACGGCAAAGTGCAAAAAGTGTTAGATAATTTACAATCCCAAT
Organism: Pseudoalteromonas sp. S3776; assembly: GCF_005886915.1. NCBI lineage: Bacteria > Pseudomonadati > Pseudomonadota > Gammaproteobacteria > Alteromonadales > Pseudoalteromonadaceae > Pseudoalteromonas > Pseudoalteromonas sp. S3776. The sequence continues at coordinate 150,394 of NZ_PNCU01000015.1, forward strand.
TATTTATTGAACAGCCTCAGTTTAAACTTCGCGATCACCAACATTTAACCTATGACTTATTTGCTAAGAACAAAGGCTGCAACCAAAGTTACGGCTACAAGCTAAGAAGCCTGTATCCTCGCTATTTAGCTCGCCAATGTAAAATACCCGCAGAGCATGCAGAAATGACCTATGCAACATTTTCTATACCGGTTTCTCGGGGCATTAAAACGCAGTTTCAAAGCTTAATAAATAAAAATAACTACACTGATTTTTACAATTACTTTGCCACATCTTTTAAAGACTGCTGTGAGCGATGCGCTTTAACTCACGGTGCTATGGTTGCCAACGGTGCAAGGCCAATAGTGCGTAATAGCCAAATAGATAAAAATGATGGGAATGCAGAATTACAAAAAATAAGTTTTGATGTAAATGGTACAGCCACACAAATACATATTTTTTTCAATGCTGAAAAGTTAGTTGAGTCTCTACATTTTGTGATTGTTGCCACTCATAAAGATAAACATGAAATGGGCTATGGCCGCTTTATGAATCAAGTAGAGAAAACAATACACGCTATGTGCTCAGAATTGGCAATAAATAAAGAACGGCAAGATTTATCAGTACGATTTTTTCAACACATTAGTTACCCGTACTAATTTTTTAACTAATAACAAAAAGGCTCGCATTCGCGAGCCTTTTTTAAAGATTAAGCAAACTGATTACCAGCCTGTTTTCTCTTTAAGTGCCTTACCAATATCAGCAAGTGAACGTACAGTTTGTACGCCAGCAGCTTCAAGTGCAGCAAATTTTTCATCAGCAGTACCTTTACCGCCTGCGATGATTGCGCCAGCGTGACCCATACGCTTACCTTCAGGTGCAGTTACACCCGCAATGTAAGAAACAACAGGCTTAGTTACGTTAGCTTTAATGTACTCTGCAGCTTCTTCTTCTGCAGTACCACCGATTTCACCAATCATCACGATTGCTTCAGTTTGTGGATCTTTTTCGAACATTTCTAGCACGTCGATAAAGTTAGTACCTGGGATTGGGTCGCCACCAATACCAACACACGTAGACTGACCAAAACCAGCGTCTGTAGTTTGTTTAACTGCTTCGTACGTTAAAGTACCAGAGCGAGAAACAATACCTACTTTACCAGGTTTGTGGATGTGACCAGGCATGATACCAATCTTAGTCTCGCCCGGAGTGATAACACCTGGACAGTTAGGACCGATCATACGAACACCCGAGTTATCAAGCTTAACTTTAACGTCAACCATGTCGAGTGTTGGGATACCTTCAGTGATACAAACAATTAGCTCGATGCCCGCATCGATAGCTTCTAAGATTGCATCTTTACAGAACGGTGCTGGTACGTAGATAACTGACGCTGTTGCGCCTGTTTCTTTAACTGCATCGCGTACTGTGTTGAATACTGGAAGACCAAGGTGCGTTTGACCGCCTTTACCTGGGCTTACACCACCAACCATTTGTGTACCGTACTCAAGCGCTTGCTCAGAGTGGAAAGTACCTTGACCACCAGTGAAACCTTGACAGATAACTTTTGTATCTTTATTGATTAATACAGACATTATTTGCCCTCCGCAGCAGCTACAACTTTCTCAGCAGCGTCTGTTAGTGATTCAGCAGCGATGATATCAAGGCCTGAGTTCTTAAGAACGTCACGACCTAGTTCAGCGTTAGTACCTTCTAAACGTACAACTACAGGCACGTTTACACCTACTTCTTTAACTGCGCCAATGATACCTTCAGCAATCATGTCACAACGTACGATACCACCAAAGATGTTAACTAAAACAGCTTTTACGTTATCGTCAGAAAGGATGATTTTGAATGCTTCAGAAACACGCTCTTTAGTTGCGCCGCCACCAACATCTAGGAAGTTAGCTGGCTTGCCGCCGTGTAGGTTTACGATGTCCATAGTACCCATCGCTAGGCCAGCACCGTTAACCATACAACCTACGTTACCATCTAGTGCTACGTAGTTAAGCTCGAAGCTTGCTGCGTGTGCTTCACGAGCATCTTCTTGAGATGGATCATGCATTTCACGGATTTTTGGTTGACGGTAAAGTGCATTACCATCGATACCGATTTTGCCGTCAAGACAGTGAAGGTTACCTTCGTCTGTGATTACTAGCGGGTTGATTTCAAGAAGTGCGAAATCAAAATCGTTGAACATGTTGCCAAGACCCATAAAGATCTTAACGAACTGCTTCATTTGTGTAGGGTTAAGACCCAGTTTAAAACCTAACTCACGTGCTTGGTAAGCTTGAGGACCCACTAATGGATCGATCTCTGCTTTGTGGATAAGCTCTGGAGTTTCTTCAGCAACCGTTTCAATTTCAACACCGCCTTCAGTAGACGCCATGAAAACAACTTTGCGAGAAGCACGGTCAACAACTGCACCTAAGTACAATTCGTTAGCGATATCTGTACAGCTTTCTACTAAAATTTTAGCAACAGGCTGACCATTTTCGTCTGTTTGGTAAGTAACTAAGTTTTTACCTAACCAGTTAGCAGCGAATTCTTTTACTTCTTCGATTGTTTTAACTAGCTTAACACCGCCAGCTTTACCACGGCCACCTGCGTGAACCTGAGTCTTAACAACCCACATATCACCGCCGATTTTTTCGGCAGCTGCTGCAGCTTCTTCAGGTGTATCGCAAGCGAAACCCTGAGAAACTGGTAAACCATATTCGGCAAAAAGTTGTTTTGCCTGATACTCATGCAAATTCATGATGCTTTATCCAATTTTTTATACTAAAAGAGCTGAATATTTATGCAAATAAACAGCTATCCCAAATTGCGCACCTAGTATAGATCCCAAGGCTTAACATGAAAACCCCAGTAAGACCAAAGGCGCAAAAAAAAAGCTGTGAATTGTCATTCACAGCTTATATTTCATACTACTCGATTAAACATCCAGTAATAAGCGAGTTGGATCTTCAAGTAACTCTTTAATAGTCACTAGGAAACCAACTGATTCTTTACCATCGATTTGGCGGTGATCGTAAGATAGTGCCAAATACATCATTGGAAGAATTTCAACTTTACCATTTACAGCCATAGGACGCTCTTGGATTTTGTGCATACCCAAAATTGATGACTGTGGTAAGTTGATAATAGGCGTAGAAAGTAACGAGCCAAATACACCACCGTTAGTAATGGTAAAGTTGCCACCTGTCATATCGTCAAGTGTTAGTTTACCGTCACGGCCTTTAAGGGCTAATTCACGAATACCTTTTTCGATTTCTGCAACAGACAACTTGTCACAATCTTTAAGTACTGGTGTAACCAAACCACGTGGCGTAGATACAGCGATGCTGATATCAAAGTAATTGTGATAAACAATATCATCGCCATCAATTGATGCATTTACTTCAGGGAAGCGTTTAAGTGCTTCAGTTACTGCTTTCACGTAGAAAGACATAAAGCCTAAACGAATACCGTGACGCTTTTCAAATACTTCTTGGTACTGCTTACGAAGGTCCATAATAGGCTTCATGTTTACTTCGTTAAACGTAGTTAACATTGCTGTTGAGTTTTTCGCTTCTAATAAACGATTAGCAATGGTTTTACGTAAGCGCGTCATTGGTACACGTTTTTGTGTACGGTCACCCATAGGTGCAGCTGGTGCTGAAGTATCTTCTTTCTTAGCCGCTGGAGCAGGCGCTTTTAGGAAAGTATCAACGTCTTCTTTCGTCACGCGGCCATTTTTACCTGTGCCTTTAATTTTAGACGCATCAAGACCTTTTTCAGCAATTAAACGACGTACAGAAGGCGTTAACACATCTGAGCTATCGTTAGACTCACTTGCAGCAGGCGCTTCTTCTGCTTTAGCTGTAGGTGCTGCTGGAGCACCGCCCGCTTTAACGTTACCAATAACTTGTTCACCAAGTACAGTATCGCCTTCTGCGTTTAGTTGCTCGCCCATGATACCGTCTTCTTGAGCTACTACTTCAAGAACAACTTTATCAGTTTCAATATCTACCAAGTTTTGGTCGCGAGTTACCGCTTCACCTGGTTGTACATGCCATGTAGCAATTGTTGCGTCTGCAACTGATTCTGGAAGTACAGGTACTTTAATGTCCACTTCTTTACCTTCTGATGCTGGAGCTGATTGCGCCGCAGGCGCGTCTTCTGATTTTTCAGGTGCGGCTTCTTCTTTTGCCGGAGCACTGTCACTTGCTGGTGCTGCATCAGCATCATCAAGTAAACCGATAACTTGATCACCAAGTACCGTTGCACCTTCTTCTTGTGATATTTCAGTAATTACACCGTCATTTTGTGCAACCACTTCTAAAACCACTTTATCTGTTTCAATGTCTACTAAGTTTTGGTCACGGCTTACTTTGTCGCCTACACTTACATGCCATGTAGCAACGGTAGCATCTGCAACCGACTCAGGAAGAACAGGAACTTTAATTTCTGTGCTCATTGCTTATCCTTTCTTTTGTATAGTAAGCGCGTCTGCAACGAGCGCTTGTTGTTCTTTAGTATGTACTGACATGTAACCACACGCTGGAGATGCTGATGCCTTACGTCCCGCGTAAGTTAATTTAGCACCTTGTGGGATTGCATCAATAAAGTGATGTTGCGAACAGTACCAAGCACCTTGGTTTTGTGGCTCTTCTTGACACCAAACAAAATCAGTAACGTGCTGGTAACGCTCCATAATCGTGTCCATTTCTGCATGTGGGAACGGGTAAAGTTGCTCCACACGTACAATAGCAATGTTGTCTTGCTCAAGCTTACGACGCTCTTGTAATAGTTCGTAATAAACTTTACCACTACAAAATACCACGCGCTCTACTTTCTCAGGATTAATATCATCGATTTCGTCGATCATATTATGGAATACACCCTGTGAAAGTTCTTCGAGCGAAGATACCGCAAGTGGATGACGAAGTAATGATTTTGGTGTCATTACAATCAGTGGTCGACGAAGTGGTCTAACAGATTGACGACGTAGCATAGCGTAAACTTGTGCAGGTGTTGAAGGAACACACACTTGCATGTTGTGATCAGCACATAGTTGTAAAAAACGCTCTAAACGTGCAGAGCTATGCTCTGGACCTTGTCCCTCGTAACCATGCGGCAGTAAACACGTTAGGCCACATAAACGACCCCACTTTTGTTCGCCAGAACTTAAGAATTGGTCAAATACTACCTGTGCACCATTAGCAAAGTCACCAAATTGGGCTTCCCACAGTACTAATGAAGTAGGTTCAGCTGTTGCATAACCATACTCAAAAGCAAGCACGGCTTCTTCAGATAATACTGAATCGTATACTTCAAACGTACCTTGTTCTTCACTTAAGTGCTGAAGAGGTAAGTACGTTGAACCATCTGATTGACTATGCACTACAGCATGGCGGTGGAAGAAAGTTCCACGGCCTGAATCTTGACCCGTTAGACGAATATCAGTGCCTTCAGAGGCAATTGTTGCATATGCAAGTGTTTCTGCCATACCCCAATCTAGTGGTTTTTCGCCATTGGCCATAAGCTTACGGTCATCGTAAATCTTTTTAACACGAGACTGTGCTTTATATTCTTCAGGGAACTGCGCAACTTGTTCGCCAAGTGCTTTTAGCTTGTCTACCGGTACGCTTGCGTCGTAGTCAACGTTCCACTCGTGTCCTACATACTTAGCCCAATCAGATGAGTGTGAAGTCTCTGGCTGGATTTCTTCAACAACACAGTTACCTTCATCTAAGCCGTTACGATATTCATCGGCTAAAGCTTTCACCTCATTCTCTGTGAATGAACCTTCAGAAATAAGTTGATCAGCGTAGATAAGGCGAGGTACCGCATGTTTTTTAATTTTTTGATACATAAGAGGCTGTGTAGCATTAGGCTCATCAGCTTCGTTATGGCCATGGCGGCGGTAACATACTAAATCGATTACTACATCACGTTTAAACTGATTTCTGAAATCAAGTGCAAGTTGAGTAACAAATGCAACGGCTTCAGGATCATCAGAATTAACGTGGAAGATTGGCGACTGAACCATTTTTGCAATGTCAGTACAGTAATCAGTAGAACGTACGTCATCTTGTTTTGAGGTTGTAAAACCAACTTGGTTATTTACAACTATACGGATACTACCACCACATGAGAAGGCGTTTGTTTGTGACAAGTTAAATGTTTCTTGTACAACACCTTGGCCTGTAATTGCCGAGTCACCGTGGATGGTAATTGGTAATGCTTTACTACCTGAGCTGTCACCTAAGCGATCTAAACGAGCTCTTACAGAACCCATAACCACAGGATTAACAATTTCTAGGTGAGATGGGTTGAACGCAAGCGCCATGTGAACATTGCCACCTTTGGTCGCAAAGTCAGAAGAATAACCCATATGGTATTTAACATCACCCGAGCCTAACGTATCGTTGTGTTTGCCAGCAAACTCATCAAACAACTCAGATGGGTTTTTACCTAACACGTTAACTAGTACGTTTAGACGCCCGCGGTGAGCCATACCGATAACAGCTTCTTTTTGCCCGCTTTCGCCAGCACGGTGAATAAGTTCTTTAAGCATAGGAACTAACGCATCACCACCTTCGAGTGAGAAACGTTTAGCACCAGGGAACTTTGCACCTAAATATTTTTCAAGACCATCTGCTGCGGTTAATCCTTTAAGGATACGCAATTTTTCTTCTTTAGAAAAAGTAGGTCGTGATTGAACAGACTCTAAACGCTGTTGTAACCAACGCTTTTCTTCTGTTGATGTGATGTGCATATACTCAGCACCGATAGAACCACAATAAGTAGTTTTTAGTGCTTGGTATAGTTCACCTAAAGGCATAGTATCGCGGCCTACGGCAAACGATCCTACATTAAATTCGCGGTCAAAATCAGCTTTAGATAAGTCGTGGTACTCTAGCTCTAAATCTCGAACACGCTCTCGTTGCCAAATGCCTAGCGGATCTAGGTTAGCATTTTGGTGTCCTCGAAAGCGGAAAGCATTAATAAGTTGTAGTACTCTGACCTGTTTAAGATCACCGCCACTACCCTCAGCTACCACTACCTCTCTATGCTTGTTTTTAGCAAGCGCCGCAAACTGTGAACGAACTTCTGAATGCTTTACTTCAACATCCACACCATCTACTTTTGGTAATTGTTCGAACACTTCTCGCCATTCTTCTGGCACAGAAGTCGCATCATCTAAATACGCTTCATAAAGCTCTTCTACATAAGCAACGTTGCCGCCGTTTAAATGTGAAGATTCTAGCCATGCCTTCATCACACCTTCGTGCATTTATAAGCCCTTTTCTTTAGCGCAGAAATTAATAGTTGTTATAACAAGATGGCTAATAAAAATATTAGCCATCTTACGTTACTAAGTGATTAAACCGCGCGGTTTAATAACATAGATTTGATTTGTCCAATTGCTTTGGTCGGGTTAAGACCCTTAGGACAAACGCTAACACAGTTCATGATACTGTGGCAACGGAACACACTGAACGCATCGTCTAAGTCTGCTAAACGCTCTTCAGTTGCCGTATCGCGGCTATCAGCCAAGAAACGGTAAGCATGAAGAAGGCCTGCTGGACCAATGAACTTGTCTGGATTCCACCAGAACGAAGGACACGATGTAGAACAACATGCACATAAAATACACTCGTAAAGCCCATCTAATTTATCACGTTCTTCAATAGATTGAAGACGTTCACCAGCCGCTGGCTGATCGTTAATTAAGTATGGTTTAACTTTTTCGTACTGAGTGTAGAACTGACTCATGTCAATAACAAGGTCACGTACCACAGGTAAGCCAGGTAAAGGACGAATTACAATAGTACCTTTGCCACCTTTTTGCAGCGTAGATAATGGTGTAATACATGCTAAACCATTTTTACCATTCATGTTAACGCCATCAGAACCACACACGCCTTCACGACATGAGCGACGGAATGATAAAGTAGGATCTTGCTCTTTTAGTAATAAAAGTGCGTCCAATACCATCATGTCCTGACCTTCCTCTGTTTGCAAAGTGTATTCTTGCATTCGAGGTGCGTTATCAACGTCCGGATTGTAACGATAAACTGAAAATTGTACTTGTGCCATCGTCTCGCTCCTAGTAGGTACGTGCTTTAGGTGGGAACGCTTCACGCGTCTTAGGCGCGTAGTTTACTTCACGCTTGCTCATTTCATCCGTAACAGGATTGAATACTGAGTGACATAGCCAGTTTTCGTCATCACGATCTGGGTAGTCAAAGCGAGAGTGTGCACCACGGCTTTCAGTACGGAAGTTTGCAGCAACTGCAGTCGAGTATGCTGTTTCCATAAGGTTGTCTAGTTCAAGACATTCGATACGCTGCGTATTAAAGTCAGATGATTTATCATCAAGACGCGCATGTTGCAGACGTTCACGAATCTCTTTAAGCTCTTTAAGACCTGTCGCCATAGAGTCACCTTCACGGAATACCGAGAAGTTAAGCTGCATACATTGTTGTAAGTCTTTTTTGATTTGTACTGGGTCTTCACCTTGACCAGCCGTTGAATTTTCCCAACGATTAAAGCGAGCAAGCGAAGCATCTATATCAGATGCAGAAGGCGCTTTAGTAATTTCAACTTCGTTTAGGTATTTACCTAAGAAGTTACCAGCAGCACGACCAAACACAACTAAATCAAGTAATGAGTTACCACCTAGGCGGTTTGCACCATGCACAGATACACAGGCAATCTCACCAACTGCAAACAAGCCTTCTACTACTTTTTCGTTACCATTAGCATCGATTTGTAGCGCTTGACCATTTACGTTAGTTGGAACACCACCCATCATGTAATGACACGTAGGTATTACCGGAATTGGCTCTTTAGCAGGGTCAACGTGAGCAAATGTTTTAGCAAGATCACAAACACCTGGTAGGCGTAGATTAAGCGTCTCTTCACCTAAGTGGTCAAGTTTCAACTTAATATGTGGGCCCCACGGACCATCACAACCACGACCTTCACGGATTTCAGTCATCATTGAACGTGCAACTACATCACGAGACGCTAAGTCTTTTGCGTTTGGTGCATAACGTTCCATGAAGCGTTCGCCATCTTTATTTAAAAGATAACCCCCTTCACCACGACAACCTTCTGTTACAAGTGTACCAGCACCTGCTATACCCGTTGGGTGGAATTGCCACATTTCCATATCTTGCATAGCAACGCCAGCGCGGGCTGCCATACCAACACCATCACCCGTATTAATGTGGGCATTAGTTGTCGATGCGAAAATACGACCAGCACCGCCGGTTGCAAGCACAACAGCTTTTGATTTGAAGAAAGTGATTTCACCTGTTTCAATCTCAATTGCTGTACAACCTACTACATCACCATTATCGTTTTTAACTAAATCAAGTGCATACCATTCAGAGAATACATTGGTTTGGTTTTTTACGTTTTGTTGGTATAGAAGGTGTAATAAAGCATGACCAGTACGGTCAGCTGCTGCTGCAGTACGTGCAGCTTGTTCACCACCAAAGTTTTTCGATTGACCACCGAAAGGACGTTGGTAAACACGGCCATTTTCAAAACGCGAAAATGGTAAACCCATGTTTTCTAATTCAGTAATAGCTTCTGGGCCAGTTTGACACATGTATTCGATAGCGTCTTGGTCGCCGATAAAATCGGAACCTTTAACGGTATCGTACATATGCCATTCCCAGTTATCTTCGTGCGAATTACCTAGCGCTACTGTAATACCACCCTGTGCAGATACAGTGTGAGAGCGTGTTGGGAATACTTTAGATATTAACGCACACGTTTTGCCTGATTCAGTAATGGCAAGAGCGGCGCGCATACCTGCACCACCTGCACCAATTACAACGGCGTCAAATTCACGAACAGAATATTTCACTTAAACACCCCATAAAACGATTAGACCAATAGCTACGTAAGCAACGGCCATCAGGTTTAATACAAAGCCTAAAACAGCGCGTAGTTTAGCGTTTTTAACGTAATCCGTTAAAACTTGCCAAAGGCCAATGCGGGTATGAACCATCATGCATACTAGGGTAATTAGCGTAAAACCCTTCATAGCAAGATTAGAGAATAGGCCTGTCCAGGCTTCGAAAGTGACTTCTGGCATTGCTAAAAAATAGCCGATAATAAAAATCGCATATGCGGTGATTACTAGAGCCGTGGTACGTAAAGATACGAAATCTTGTACACCATCACGTTTAAGAGTTGCTTGATTTAAGACCATATCCACACCCCTGCCAGTACGGCAAATACAACGCCAAGTGCCATTGCAACTTTAGCGCTCAGGTTACCCGATTCAAGTTCTTCCCAGTGGCCCATATCCATAATGATGTGACGGATACCACCAATAAGGTGATAACCCAATACAGAAAGTGTGCCCCAAGCTATGAATTTGGCAATGAATCCGCTAAACAGACCCTTGACGAATTCAAAACCTTCAGCTGAAGAAAGAGACTCAGACCAAGCCCAAATGACAAACGTTAAAGCAAAAAATAATGCAACACCGGTGACGCGGTGAAAAATTGATGCTTTAGCCGTTGCCGGCATAGATATAGTTGTTAGATCTAGATTTACAGGTCTTTGCTTTTTCACAGTTACTTGCCCATCTTGCTCACATTGGAGCTCATCTACTTGTTTTTCTAAAACCCACCAAAATTTCTGGTGGAACTATCAAAGTAAACGTGTCAATACAGCAAAAGTTCACAAATCTGCAAAAATTACGCTGTAAAAATATGTTTACCTAAATACAAAGCGGTTTAAAACCTCCGATAGTATATATACCCAAAGGTTGTTTTACAATTCTTGTTTAGTTAGAGACGTTTGCGAATTAGCCGATAGTATAATATTTAATTGATGGCGAATATTTATTATACATATGTGCATAATGTTTATAAAAATTGACTTTAACCCCCTCTTTCACGTTAAAATGCGAAGATGTGCTTAAAACAAGATTTCAGAACTTTAAAAATCTAAAAATCAGAATAGATATCTTAATAGGAGATACATAGATGGCAGATAAAAAAGCCACAGTCCATATTGATGGACTAGATCCAATCGAACTTCCAATTTATCAAGGCACTGCTGGCCAAGATGTAATCGACGTACGTACGTTAGGTTCACACGGTCACTTTACTTATGACCCAGGTTTCATGTCGACTGGCTCTTGTGAATCTGCAATCACCTACATTGATGGTGGTAAAGGTGTATTACTTCACCGTGGTTACCCAATTGAGCAATTAGCTGAAGACTCTAACTACATCGAGCTTTGTTACTTACTATTAAACGGTGAGTTACCAACTAAAGAGCAATACGATTCATTTGCAAAAGAAATCACGCATAACACCATGCTTGATGAGAAAATTGCTAACTTTTTCCAAGGTTTCCGCTTCGATGCTCACCCAATGGCCATGTTATGTGGTGTAGTAGGCGCATTATCTTCTTTTTACCACGAAGATCTTGATATTACTGATGCAAGCCAACGTAAAACAAGCGCTATTAAACTTGTCGCTAAATTACCGACTATTGCAGCTATGGCGTACAAAACAAACATTGGTCAGCCGTTTGTTTACCCACGTAACGATTTAAGCTACGCAGAAAACTTCTTACACATGATGTTCTCTGTACCGGCTGAAGAATACAAAGTTAACCCTGTAACAGCTAAAGCAATGGACAAAATCTTCATGCTTCATGCTGATCACGAGCAAAACGCTTCAACGTCAACAGTACGTTTAGCCGGTTCTTCAGGCGCTAACCCATATGCATGTATTGCAGCGGGTATCGCATCTCTTTGGGGTCCTGCTCACGGTGGTGCTAACGAAGCATGTTTAAACATGTTAGAAGAGATTGGTTCTGTTGATCGTATTGATGAGTACGTTGCAAAAGCAAAAGATAAGTCTGACCCGTTCCGTCTTATGGGCTTTGGCCACCGTGTTTACAAAAACTTCGACCCACGCGCTACGGTAATGCGTCAAACATGTCATGAAGTTTTAGCAGAGCTTAACATTCAAGATCCACTTCTTGATATCGCTATGAAGCTAGAACAAATTGCCCTTGAAGACCCATACTTTGTAGAGAAGAAACTTTACCCTAACGTTGATTTCTACTCAGGTATTATCTTAAAAGCGATTGGTATTCCAACAAGCATGTTCACTGTAATTTTTGCAATGGCACGTACAGTTGGTTGGATCACTCACTGGGATGAGATGCTATCTCAACCTGGCCATAAGATCAGCCGCCCTCGTCAAATGTATACTGGTTACACGCAACGTGACTTCGTATCAACTGACAAGCGCTAAACTTAGTTAGTTAAAAAAGGCCGCTTTTGCGGCCTTTTTTGTGCGCTTTGCTTGTCAATTTTATGAAACCGATTACAATTCCTGCCTAAATTTATAGATGTTGAATAGCCATGCCTTCTCAAGAGTTTGATATAACAAAAATCCGCAATGACTTCCCTACTTTAAACCAAACCCTTAATGGCAACCCTTTAGTTTATTTAGACTCTGGCGCAACGTCGCAAAAGCCACAAAGCGTGATTGATGCAACCACTCGTTTTTATAATTTAAGCAACGCAAATGTTCACAGAGGCCGTCACACCTTAAGCGAGCGCGCTACTGAGCAGTATGAAGCAGCAAGATTAAAAATAGCAGATTACTTTAACGTAAAGGCTAATGAAATAGTCTGGACAAAAGGTGCAACAGAGGCGCTAAATTTACTTGCTCATGGCCTACAAAGTCAAATTACTCACGAAGATACGGTATTAATTACGCCACTTGAGCACCATGCTAATATCGTTCCTTGGCAGGTATTAACGCAAAATACGGGGGCAACGCTATCTGTACTCCCTCTTGAGCAAAACGCGACGTTTAATATAGCGCGCTGCATAGACTTTATCACACACACTAAAGCAAAGGTGCTATGTATCAGCCAGGCCTCTAACACATTAGGTAATATTACCAATTTAGCTCCACTAATAGCTGCAGCGAAAGCAGTCGGCACATTAGTTGTTGTCGATGGCGCACAAGGAGCTATGCATTTACGCCCTAATTTAAAACAGCTCGGGTGCGATTTTTATGTTTTCTCAGCACATAAAATGCTTGGCCCTACGGGTGTTGGGGGCTTATATGGACGCTATGAATTACTCAATGCGCTTACCCCGTACCAAACGGGTGGTGAGATGATTGATACCGTTACCCTTGAAAAAAGCACCTACCGAGCCGCTCCTGCAAAATTTGAGACTGGCACCCCAAACATAGCCGGAGTAATTGGCTTTAGTGCAGCAATTGATTATTTATCAGCCCTAAACATACAACAATTACAGCGCTATGAGCGGACAATTTTTAATTATGCAGCGACACAGCTAAGCAAAATTGATGGGGTTACTATCTATAGTGACCTAAACAATAATATTGGTACCCTTAGTTTCAATTATAAAGCTGAACACCCTTACGATTTGGCAACTTTGCTTGACGGATTTGGCGTTGCAGTGCGCAGCGGTCACCATTGTACGCAACCATTAATGCATCATTTAGGGGTAAAAGGCACTGTTAGAGCAAGCTTTGCATTTTACAATACTCATCAAGATGTAGATAATTTCATCCATGCCTTGAAAGAATCGATTGATTTATTAGACTAATTTAGGATAACTCATGACAAATACGTTTAACAGCGTAATTAAACCTATACAACATGCGCAATCTTGGCAGCAAAAATATCGCGAAATAATGCTTTTGGGCAAAACACTTCCCGCTTTAGCGGATGTACTTAAAACCGATGACGCACTTGTTCCTGGGTGTGAGAGCAAAGTGTGGATGTTTATGGAGTTTGACGATAGCGAGAATCGTTTAGTGGTTATTGGCGATTCAGACACCCGCATTGTAAAAGGCTTATTAGCGATAATTTTAGCGCTTTATAATGGCTTAACACCTGAAGAAGTCGTGAATATTAATGCGTATGACGAATTTGAAAAGTTAGGCTTGATTAAACACCTTAGTGCATCTCGTGGGAACGGAATAAAAGCCATGGTAGAGGCAATTCAAAGCATGGCAGCAAACAAGCTCAATTAAACTATTGAGCTTGTTGTAAACGCTGTTTTTTATCTAAATATTTACGTACCGCTTTAGCCGCTACAAAAAAGCCAAAACTTCCTGTGATCATAGTGACCGAGCCAAACCCGTTATTACAATCCATATTCATTGTACCATCAGCATTTTGTTTAGCATGGCATACACTGCCATCACTGCCTGGGTAAACTAGTTGCTCAGTTGAGTACACACAATCAATATTAAATTTGCGTTTTGGGTTGTTACTAAAATTATATTGTTTGCGTAAAATATAACGCACTTTAGCAAGTAGCGGATCTTGCGTGGTTTTAGCCACATCACCAAATGTTATTTGGCTAGGATCAGTTTGCCCGCCCGCGCCGCCTGTAGTAATAATAGGCATTTTATTGCGCTTACAATGAGCAATAAGCGCTGCTTTTTCCTTAACTGCATCAATACAGTCAATAACGTAATCAAAACCTTGAATATGCTCACGAATATTTTCAAGAGTAATAAAGTCATCTATCACAGTTACTTCACACTCTGGGTTTATCAGTTCGCAGCGACTTTTCATTGCATCTACTTTGGCCTGACCAATACTGCCGCTAAGCGCATGAATTTGCCTATTTACGTTCGTCGCGCAAATATCATCTAAGTCAATTAAAGTGATCTTACCCACGCCTGTACGTGCTAAAGCTTCGGCGGTCCAACTTCCTACACCGCCTATTCCCACTACACAAAAATGGGCTTGTTGTAGCCAATCAAATTGTTGGTTACCGTATAGGCGTTTAATTCCGCCAAAACGAATATCGGTTACTTTTTCGCTCATTTACCAATCCAGTTCCCACGGCGATTGCCATGCTTGAAATTCTTGATGATTAATTAATTGCTGGTACTCATCACCCTTAGTAGGCAGCAAAGTGCAATTAATTTGCTCCCCATGCCATACAAAACTTAACGCATAGGCATGAAGATACGCTCGCTCAGCTGCGCTACCGCTATAGAGTGAATCGCCTAAAATTGGCGTCCCTAAACTTTTTAATGCCACTCTAAGTTGGTGAGTTTTACCCGAATATGGCTTTAATATATACGCCCTAAACCCCGGCTTATAACTAAAAGAATAAAAGCGGGTAATGGCTGGGTTTTGCATGGTCGGTAAAAGCTTAAACATGCCCCTGCGAGACTTAGCCATATCACCTTTTATCCACCCTTGCTTTTTTTTAGGTTTAGCATTGCTTATTGCTAAATAAAACTTGTTTATTGCATGCTCAGTAAAAAGAGACGTAAATTTAGCAGCGGCATCTTTATTGCGACTAAGAATAATAAGGCCAGAGGTCACTTTATCAAGGCGGTGAACAGCAAATAATTTTTCGCCCGTTTGCTGCTCAGCTAATACCACAAACCCTTTTTCACCTTCTGAGTGAAAATTAAGCCCCGCTGGTTTTTCAAATATGTAAAAATCAGCGTGGCTAAACACGATGGGTAATTCTCTTTTTACCATTATTAAGCTTGCTTAGCTTTTAGGTAGGCAATCACTTTTTCTAGATCCTCGGGCGTATCAACCCCAGCATGTGGCGTTACTTTAGCCTGCTCAATTTTGATAGCGTAACCATGGTATAACATCCTAAGTTGCTCTAGCGACTCAAGTACTTCAAGCGGCGATACACTTAGCTCAATATACTGCTTAATGAAGCCCGCGCGATAAGCATATATACCCACATGACGTTGAAAAGGCGTTATATCTAACACACTGTCGTTATTTAACATTGCGCTTCTGTCAAACGGAA
Organism: Pseudoalteromonas sp. S3776; assembly: GCF_005886915.1. Lineage (NCBI taxonomy): Bacteria > Pseudomonadati > Pseudomonadota > Gammaproteobacteria > Alteromonadales > Pseudoalteromonadaceae > Pseudoalteromonas > Pseudoalteromonas sp. S3776. The sequence goes on from NZ_PNCU01000015.1 coordinate 166,196, forward strand.
TACTGGCACGTGAAAAGTACAACGCATTTTTATTAATATCACTAACTACTTTCACTGCATTAGGATTAAATACTTCCTCTTGTTCTTCAATGGCTACACTTAATGTTGCCATTGGCGCGCTCGAATTATTGAGTAAAGTGGCAACTTGAGATACGTTTTCGCTGGCAAGTAATGGCTCATCGCCTTGTACATTTACCACCACGGTTTCAGCATCTAGCTTAAGTAAGTCAACCACCTCTGCCAAGCGCTCAGTACCTGATTGATGATCTTCTCTTGTCATGAGCACATCATTTGTGAACGATTTAACAGCATCAAACACTTTTTGATGATCGGTTGCAATAACCACTTTACTTGCACCTGACAAACACGCTTTTTCATACACATGTTGAATCATAGGTTTACCGCAAATGTCGGCTAATGGTTTGCCAGGTAAACGGGTAGACGCGTAACGTGCAGGTATTACAACTACGAATTCCACTTATCAACCTCATCTTGAGATAGCTCACGTGCTTCATTTTCTAAAAGTACTGGTATATCGTCGCGTACAGGGTATGCAAGTTTGGCTGCGGTGCTGATAAGTTCTGCATTGTCTTTATCAAAACGAAGCTTTCCTTTACACACAGGGCAAGCAATTATTTCAAGTAATTTTGTATCAAAGGCCATTGAGGATCCCTTTTTGTTTTAATAATAAATCTAATTTATGTATAACAGCGTCTGTAGGTTTTGCATTAACAGGTAGGTAGTACCAATTATCTTTTGCAAAGTCTCTACATTTTACCGCATCTTTTTCTGTCATTAATACGTTGTCGTCATTAAATTGAGTAAAATCAGCCAAACTATAAGCATAGTGATCTCTAAAATGATGCGTTGAAAGCAGCTGAATATTTTGATCTTCTAGTGTATTTTCAAAACGCTTCGGGTTACCAATAGCACTAACCGCATGGCCTTGTTCAATTGTTTTGTTCACTGAAGTATTGTCAGCAACGTGCCTGAGCCCACTCGTTTTTAAAACGTAGCTATGTGGTGCGCCCCCACCATTTTCAATCACTAAATCAACGCTATTTAATCTGTGTTTTGTTTCACGTAATGGTCCTGCGGGCATAACAAAGCCATTGCCAAACCGCCTTTGGCTATCAACAATGCAACACTCTATATCGCGCGCCATTTTATAATGTTGCATACCATCATCAGAAATAATGACATCCAGACAAAATTGCTGCTCTAATAATGTAATATTGGCTTCTCTATCCGGCCCAACCACTAGAGGACACTTTAAACGATTAAATAAAAGTATTGGCTCATCACCGGCTTGCGCACTTGTTACACCGCGCTCTACCACCAGCGGGTAGCTTTTTGCTTTACCGCCGTAGCCACGGCTAATAATACCCACTTTTAGGCCTTGCTCTGACAAGTATTCGTACAGCCATAATACAAATGGCGTTTTGCCATTTCCACCTACACTTATATTGCCCACCACAATCACTTTAGATTTAGCTTTAAAAGATTTAGCAATACCACATTGATAAAACCCTTTTCTAATACTGGCAATTAACCAAAAAAGTGCAGCTAACGGCAATAAAAGTAGTGTTATAAAACCAAATGGTTTATACCAGCTTTGCTCGATTTTACTCACCCGTGTTCACCAAATTGCATTTTGCAAAGCGCAGAATACGTGCCGTCTTTGGCAAGTAAACTTTGGTGATCACCACTTTCAATCACCCGGCCGCCGTCGATAACGTATATTTTGTCGCTGTTTTCAATTGTTGATAGACGATGCGCAATAACAATCGACGTTTTATCTTGCATTAACGTATCTAGTGCTTGCTGAATGAGCTTTTCTGACTCGGTGTCTAGTGCTGATGTTGCTTCATCTAAGATTAAAATAGGCGCATCTTTTAATATAGCGCGCGCAATTGCTATACGTTGACGTTGACCACCAGAGAGCATCACCCCGTTTTCACCAACCATGGTATTGAGCTGTTCAGGTAAATCTTTAACAAATTCCCATACGTGGGCTTGTTTGATCACCTCTTCTAACTGCTGCGGTGTTATTTTACGGGTTAGTCCATAACAAATATTGTTAGCAATTGTGTCGTTAAATAACACCACCTGCTGAGATACCAAAGCAAACTGGCGGCGTAAATCTGCCAGTTTATATTTATCAAGTGCAACGCCGTCGAGCAAAATTTCACTGGGTGCTTCTAAGTCATAATAACGTGGTAATAAATTAGAAATAGTTGACTTACCCGAGCCTGAACGCCCTACAAGCGCGATGCTTTCACCGGCTTTTATACTTATTGATAGGTTATTTAAAACAGCTTCATCTTTAGTGGGGTATTTAAAGGTCACGTTTTTAACCTCAATTTCGCCCTTCACTTTATCTACGCTGTAAGTACCTTTATCTTTTTCTATTTCTTCATCTAAAACTAAAAAAATACTTTGCGCTGCAGAAATACCACGCTGCATATCACTGTTCACATTTGCTAATTGTTTAAGCGGGCGTAAAAGCATCATCATAGATGAAATAAGTACAACAAAATCGCCAGAGCTAATCGTATCTATCATAGAGGGCATAGAAACAACCCATAAAATAACAGCCATTGCACTGGCCGCTAGTACTTGAATGACCGACACGCTTAACGCTTTAGTGGCATCCATTTTAATTCGTTGCTGGCGATTATGATTATTGATTTTAGCAAACTGGTCGATTTCCTGTTGTTGGCCACCAAACCCATGAATAACCTTATGGCCACTCAACATTTGCTCAGAGCTTCGGGTAACCTGGCCCATGGCAGACTGTATGTTCTTCGAAATATGGCGAAAACGTTTAGATACAAACGTAACAATGATTGCCACTAAAGGAATGATCACTAAAAATATCAGTGAAAGCTTCCAGCTGGTATAAAACATAACGCCAAGTAAAAAAACCACAAAAGCGCCTTCACGTACTACAATTAGTAATGCTTTAGTAATTGCTTGCTGAACTTGTTCTGTGTCAAAGGTGATTTTTGAAATTAAATCACCTGTTGAGTTTTTATCATGAAACGACACAGGCAAATGTAATATGTGTTCAAATAACTGCTGGCGTAAAGCGCGTACTACTTGCGAGCCTACATAGCTTAAGCAATAAGAAGACATAAAATTAAACAGGCCACGCCCTATAACTAACGCAATAACTACAAAAGGAGCATAAGCTAACACTTCGTTATTTCGTTGATTTAGGCCTTCATCAATAAAAGGTTTCATTAATTGAATAAATAAAGCATCCATACCTGAGTAGCCGATCATGCCAATAATAGCAACGAAGGCAACGCTTTTATAATCACCGACGTAAGAAATCAACCGCTTATAGATTTGTGTAGTACTTTGACTCATATTACTCTCGTTATACAATTTCAGCCCTTATTGTATCCTTCAAACAGCCAAAACTAAACGTCAATCTTCTATAAACCAATAACTTTCGTGTTTGCGAGCCGTTGTCACTTCAAAGCCATCTTTATATATACTCACAGTAATTTGCCCATCAAGAGCAGTCACATATTGTTTAGCATTTATTGCTTTGTAGCGCGAAACCACGCTTTCACTTGGAAATTGCCACTGTCCTTCAAAGGCTGTTGAGTGAATAACGGTGTGCGGATTAACATGGTCGATAAATTCCATGCTAGAAGACGTATCACTGCCGTGATGAGGGCTTAAAATCACATCGGCTTGCAATGAATGAGTTTTAATAAGGCTCAGCTCACGCGCTTTAGAAATGTCACCCGTTAATAGCATCGTAAATTGTGGCGATTTAACTAATAACACACAGGAGTTATCGTTTTCATTATCATATTTATCACTCGAAAAACTACTGATATGCAAGTCATTAAAGTTATAGTCCAAAGAGTTACATCGCGTGGTAGTGCCATGTGGATGAAACCGTTTAAAGCTATCCCCAAATCCCGCTTTAATAAAATGCGCTGCTCCTCCTGCATGGTCATTATCTTGATGGCTTATTATGGAATCACTAACAGTTAAATTGTGGGCTTTTAAATACGGAATTAACACACTGTATGTACGGCTAAATCGGTTGAAGTAGCTAGGTCCAAAGTCATAAACCAATGCTTGATTATCTTTTTCAAGTAATGTCATTAGCCCGTGCCCCACATCAAACACATGTAACTGCCAAAGCGGTTTAGGTAAAAACATGTAATCAACCAATGCAACACACAAGGGAATAATTGCCAAACGTTTAAACGGGCTAAACCACGCTATTAAAATAAATATATAAGCCGCAATTAAATACAGCGTGCTTGGTTTCGCTATATCTAACCACTTGTATTGCCAAGGTATAGTATCCATATAATCAAGTAAAATGCGCAGCATATTATCGAACAACACTATCACAGGCGTTATATCTACCACCGTACTAATAATCATAATTAGCAGCAAACATGGCATAATTACTACGCTTAATAATGGAATGGCTACTAGGTTAATAATAAGCCCTACAATACTTACACCACTAAAATAAATAAGGGTAATAGGCATAAGCGCAATAAACAAAGCAACCTGAATAATACACAGCGTCAATAGCACGCTAAGCCAATTATATTTCGTTTTAGGAAGTCGTTTTATAACTAGATAAATAATTGCAACAGCAATAAAAGAAAAATATAACCCGGGGTTTAAAACATTAAAGGGGTTAATAAGTAATACCGCGACCAGGGCATATAATATGCTTCGCCATCTTAATGGCTGTTTAGCCACAAAGTACAGCACCCAAGCGCATGTTAACATTATAAAAGCGCGAGTGGCTGAGAGTAAAAAATCACTTAAATACACATAAATAAATGCTGCAAACCAACCGGTAAAACTATAAAAAAATGTTAAGTTGATGGACTGTGCTACTCTAACTTTCAAAATGTATGCTGTGTACTTACATAATAAATAAAAACAGCTGAATATAAGCCCTATATGTAACCCTGAAATCGCTAATAAATGGCTCAAGCCTAAGCTTTGCATCGTTTGCTTATTTTCAAAGGACATAAGGGACTTGTCACCACTTAATAGTGCATAATAAAGCCAGTTAAGTGATGTTTTTTGAAATGTGCGTTTTAAAAATTCTCTATATTTAATAATTATTGAAGGAGAAGCCCCATGCGAAATACTGAGTTGTTTATTCAGTACTTTCCCTTTAAATAGTATGCGCTGTTTAAATGCATGCACGTTGTTATCAAACACGTTGAAATTTTTTATTGTTCTAAATTCTTTCAACGCTATTGCTGCATCAAAGGTATCACCGTGCTTAATGAGTTGCTCAGAATCGACACTTAACATCGCTTTTGGCGCTTTAAATTTATGTATTTCATCCCCATTAAGCTTTAATAACGTTGCTTTTATATACTGTGGTTGCTTTGCTGAGATGACTTCATCAACATAGATTGTGGCTGGATAAGCGTAGTTATTTTCAACATTTGGCAACTTATAGCTATAAAACAGGTAAAAGTGCACAACAATGCAGCAAATAGCTAAAATAAACCCTAACAAAACATTTAAAAACGGCTTAAAATAGGCGCTCGCAATAAGGACAGATATTGTGATGACTGTAAACTCAAGGGTTTGATAATAAAATACGGTTGAAATACAGCCAATTACAAATCCAAGACTAATCCACACTGAAGTAAATGGTTGCTTGAAATGCCTAAGAAAACGATTCAACGATTTTTACCTGATCCTAATAAAATTAGGCATCATAAAACACTTAGAATATTCGGCCGCCTATTACAAGACGCCAATCTATGGCATTTGAACAGACGCTCTGCAAGAGGCGCATTTGCAGTAGGTTTATTTTTTGCATTCATCCCTGTTCCTTTTCAGATGGTTTTAGCAGCCGCAGCAGCCATTGTTTTTAGAGTAAACTTACCTATTTCTGTTGCATTAGTATGGCTTACCAACCCACTAACAATGCCGCCAATATTTTATGGCTCATACCTTGTAGGTACGCTCGTTTTAAACCAACCAGAGCAGCATTTTGCATTTGAAGCCAGTTGGGCATGGTTTTTAGAAAGCCTTTCTACCATAGGCCCTGCATTTTTAATTGGCTCATTGGTCTGTGCTTCTATCGCTTCTGTTATTGCTTATTTTAGTATTGATATTATTTGGCGCCGCTCTGTACGAAAAGCATGGCTTGCGCGTAATCAGTAAATTATAGCCGAAAAAAAACCAACTTTTATAAGTTGGTTTTTTTATCGACAGGCTTAAGCTTAAAATCTAAATACTCTTCGTAAGCCAACAAGCGGTAACAACAGTAGTGTATACCATGGGAAGCTTGCAGAGCTTCTTTCATAAAGCTCTTCTTCAATAGCGGCACAGTCTTCTACTTCGCCATCAATAGGTGTAAGTTTTACTGCAACAGCAACACTTTCGTACTCGATATTACCTTCAAGATCAGTTTCTACATTACCAAAGGTATCGCGCTTTTCAACGGTTTTAGTAGCTACACCAAAGATTTCATTATCTTCATTGATAACCTTTGCTTCTGCCATCGTGTAGGCGTAGTCTGTTTCACCATCTGTTTCGTAACAAGGGAGCAAATCGTTTAGATTGGTAATCTTATCGTCACCAATTTTATAGATAAACGCTTCTTTACGGCGGCTGTTTTCAGATGTACCCACTTCGCCTTCACCAACAGCATACCCTTGGTTATTAATGTCATTACCATAAGCACTTGAGCTATTAAAGTAACCAGTAGGGAAAACGGTATTGCCCGTACTTATATCATGATAGAAAAACTGATCACGAAGTGTGGTTTCAATGCGTTTTGATGCATAACCAACAATTATATCATTGTCATTTACTGCAAGTGCTTTACCTGAAAGCCAATCGTCTTCTTGGTCTATAAAATTAAACACGTCACCATTTTTAAAATACACAGGCATTGTTAAAATCGTGTCGTCATTTTTATAGTAGCGAGCATTAGACGAACCTACAATTGTGCCATTGTTATTAAGTGCAAGCGCAGTGCTTGTAAAGGCAAAATCGTCATCATCTTCTGGCGTTAAGGCCAAACCCAGTATTTCAGTAGAAGTGATATTAAATGCTTCATCAAGCTCCCACTTTACCGCACGCTCATCAAATACGCCTGTAGTAACACTCGAATTTAATAATTGTACACATGTAGAGGTTGGTTCGTCTTCGTTATCACAGTTATCTTCAATATTATCAAGACGATCTTCAGGAATACCTGTAGAAACATAGCCAACTACCGTATAGCCGTCGTTTGTTTTTATAATATCGTTAGCGCGGCTAGTACCGCCGTAATCGTCAAAATCAGGAACTAGCTCAACCTTTTGCGTGCCATCTTCAGAAATAACAATACCGCGTTCTATAAAGTCATGAGTAAACCATGTTTCTTCTTCATCTTCACCATCTGGGGTAAATGAAACTTTATCGTATGGTGCTGCACTCCAGCCAACACTCACGCCATCTTCGCTTACCGCGTTATAAAAGTTACTAATAGAACGTGTTAAACCATCGTAATCAACCGACTCTTCGTCAAATAAAACTTGCTCAGTAACAATGCCATCGTCAAATTTAATACCCACTACCGCACTTAGTTTTTGGTATTCAAAATCAGTGGGCCTGCCAGCTAAAAAGCTGACCATAAATGAATGTGCATCGGCGTTATTAAAAACAGCATCGTTATTTTCTATATCATCAAGTGTAAACGTGATTTCTTTATCACTTAATTCAAAATTGTACTCTTCACTGTCGTATGCATTTTCAATCACGCTTTCGGTAAAGTCGATATAGCTTATGTCGATTGGTAAATTATACAATCCGTTGGCAGTACCAATAATGTGCCCGCTTTCGCTTACGTCAGTTACGTAAGAATGTTTAGCGCCGTCAAGAGTACCTAGTTCTGTTAATTCATAGGTTGCACTTAATGCAGATGTACTCAATGTCGCTAAAATACTGGCAGCGAGTAATTTATATTTCATTTTAATCCTTACTACTGATTCTGTAATTCTTCAAGTTCTTCCCAGCGCTCAAACGCGGCTTCAAGGTCAGACTCAAGTTTTGCTAAATGGTTCAATGCATTAGTGGTAACGTCACTATCTTGTTTGAAAAAGTCAGGATCGCTCACTACAGCTTGCTGCGCTTCTACAGCGGCTTCAAGTTGTTCCATTTTATTGGGTAGTTGCTCTAATTCAAGTTTTAATTTGTAAGAAAGCTTAGTGCTTTTGTTTTCAGGTTTTTTAACAGAAACAGGCGCAGGTTTTACGTCTTTTTTTGGTGCTTGCTGCTGTTTTTCTTGCTCGGCTAAATAACTTAAATAAGCTTGGTAATCGGTATACCCCCCCACCATATCAGTTATTTTACCATCCCCTTCAAACGCCCATACACTGCTACATGTATTATCAATAAACTCACGGTCATGGCTTACTATAAGCACAGTTCCTTGATACTGATTAATAATTTCTTCAAGTAACTCTAATGTTTCAATATCCAAATCATTGGTTGGCTCATCGAGTACTAAAATATTGGAAGGTTTTAAAAATAATTTCGCGAGTAAAAGTCTATTTTTTTCACCACCAGAGAGTGCTTTTACAGGTGTACGTGCACGTGCCGGTGGAAATAAAAAGTCTTGCAGGTAACCTAGTACATGACGAGAACGCCCGCCCATCATTACCTCTTGTTTACCCTCGGCAACATTATCTTGAACAGTAGCCTCTTCATCAAGCTTTTGTCTGTATTGGTCAAAGTAAGCAAATTCAAGGTTCACCCCTTGCTTAACATGCCCACTATCAGCTTCTAACTCACCAAACAGCAGCTTAAGTAGTGTTGTTTTACCAATACCATTTGGGCCGACTAAACCAATGCGATCTCCCCGCATAACAAGGGTAGAGAAATCATCAGCAATTACTTTATCTTTAAATGCATGACTCAAGTGCTTTGCTTCAAATACTAACTTGCCTGATCTGTCTGCCGTTTCAATATTAAAATCAGTTTTACCTACTTGCTCTACGCGGGCTTTGCGTTCAACACGTAACTGTTTTAGTTCACGTACACGGCCTTCGTTGCGTGTACGACGCGCTTTAACCCCTTGACGGATCCATGCTTCTTCTTCAGCTAAGCGTTTATCAAAAAGCGCATTTTGTGTTTCTTCTACTTTTAAGTCGTGCGCTTTTTGTTCGAGGTAGGTTGCGTAATCACCTGGGTAAGATATAAGTTTACCGCGGTCTAAATCTAAAATACGCGTTGCAACAGCACGAATAAACGCACGGTCATGAGATATAAATACAATACCGCCTTTAAACTCTTTTAAAAACTGCTCTAACCATTTAACGCTGTCTACGTCTAAATGGTTAGTTGGCTCATCGAGCAACAGCAAATCAGGCTCGCTGACTAATGCCCGAGCTAAAGCAACTTTACGCAACCACCCACCCGATAGTGATTCTAACTTAGCATCCGGGCTAAGCTCTAAACGCGTTAATACTAGTTGAATTCGCGAATCAAAGCGCCAACCGTCACACGCTTCTAATTCGTTAGATAATCGCTCAAGTTTATTTAGTAATTTGTCGGTACAATCAGTTTGTAGTTGCGTGCTCACATGATGATAATCAATTAATAAATTGGCTATATCAGGCATGCCTTGCGCTACGTAATCAAATACTGAGCCGTTTGCCCCTTTAGGTGGATCTTGCTCTAAACGAGAGATTTTAATGCCACCTAATTGGTTAATTTCGCCATCATCTAAAATTACTTGGCCATCAAGTACTTTTAAAAGTGTTGATTTACCTGCGCCGTTTCGCCCTACAATACAGACGCGCTCGCCACTTTCAATAACCGCATCGGCATTATCTAATAGTGGGTGGGTGCCATAAGCTAACTGCGCTTTTTGTATTCTTATTAAATCCATAAATACTGCTCTTTTATTCTTGCGCTAAAAATTCATGCACTGTTTGTGCATCAAACGGCCAATACAAAAGTTGGCCAGTTTTGCTCTCAAATACAGGAATACTTAACTGAAAACGCGCTAATAATTGCTCATCAGTCATAATATCGGTTAATTGAAGTGTGTTTTTATTACCTAAAACTGATAATAAAACCTGCTCCGCTTGCTCACATAAATGACAGCCATCAGTGTGGTACAAAACATAACTAGCCATGGGTAATCAACCAGCTGTTGTGTATTTTTTTATTACGTTTGAAGTCAGGTGATAACGTTTTGTCTGAAATATTTTCAGCTTTTAACCCCAAGCCCATTAAACCCACTTCATCCATTACAAAACCACGTTTGTTATTAGAAAAAATTAATGTACCCGACGGGCTCAAGATTTTTTTAACCCAAGTAAGTAATTTAATATGATCGGTTTGCACATCAAACGCATCTTTCATTCGTTTAGAATTAGAAAACGTTGGGGGATCTAAAAATATTAAATCGTATTGGCCTTGAGCGTATTCTAGCCATTTTAAACAATCAGCCTGCTCAAAACGGTAACGGGTATTGCTAATATCATTTAACGCAAAGTTATCTTGGCCCCACTTGAGGTAGGTTTTTGATAAATCAACAGTGGTAATTGCTTTTGCACCACCAAGTGCCGCGTGCACAGAGGCTGTACCTGTGTAGGCGAATAAGTTTAAAAAGCGTTTGTCTTTTGCATTTTGCTGAATATAACGACGTGCTAAACGATGGTCTAAAAATAGTCCTGTATCAAGATAATCAAACAAGTTTACTTTAAACTTAGCGCCAAACTCTTCCACCACCATAGTACGGTTTTGTTTAGCCATTGGGGTGTACTGCTCTTCCCCTTTTTGTTTTTTACGCACTTTAACGGCTATGTTTTCAGGCGCAATGCTTAGCTGCTGTGCAGTTAAGCTAATCACATCTTGAAGACGCTTTTCTGATGTTTTTTCGTCAATTTCTTTAGGTGCTGCGTATTCAAAAATAACAGCAGAGTCGCCATAAATATCAACCGCTACGTTGTACTCAGGAATATCAGCATCATAAACGCGATAAGCTTGTACTTCGTTTTGTTTAAGCCAATTTTTGAGGCTCTGTTTATTCTTTTTTAGACGATTAGCAAACGACATCGAGCCTTCAAAATTAAGCGCCGGTTTGTCATCACTTGTCAGGCTTACTTGTTTATCATCTAACTGATATAAATTTAGCTCTACATCTAATGGGCCATTTTTAAATTTATAACGCTTTTGTTTAACCAGTTTTAACAGCTTAAATAGGCTTTCATCCATGCCTAGTAACGCAAGCTTCCAATGATTAAAGTGCTTTTTAAAACCCACGCCCATGCTGCGATGTAAATTTACCAGCTCGGCCATAGAACCAATACGCTCACCGTACGGTAAGTTAGAAATTACCACGCCAGGTAATTTAGCGACAGAGGTAAGCTTAGTCGCATCACTTTGCTTAAACTTAATAACATTACCTAGCTCTGCTCGCTCAGCATTGGCAATGGCTTTATCAAGAACTTGCGCATCGTAATCATGGCCAATTAACCACAATTTAGGATCGGTAATTTGCGCAATTAATTCCTCACGCAGTTGTTTAAATTTAGCCGCTCTAAAACTGGGTAAACGCTCAAACGCAAACCCTTCTCTAAATAAACCAGGTGCTTCATTGCGAGCCATGCCCGCCGCTTCTATTAAAATTGTGCCGGCACCACAACATGGGTCAAATAAAGGTTGATTTACATTTTCAAGCCAACCACTGCGTTTAATAATCGCTGCCGCTAAATGCTCTTTAATTGGGGCTTTACCTTGGCCTTGGCGATAACCACGCTCGGATAAACGAGGACCCGAGTAATCAATATACAGAGCAACACCATGACGGTTTAAACGCGCAACAACACGCACGTTGGCATCTTGCTTATCCACATTTGGGCGCTGTTCGTATAAATCATTAAAATAGTCAACAATTGCATCTTTAATTACCAAGCCTGAGAACTGGGTATTTTTTAAAGCGTCGTTGGTACCAGTAAAATCAACAGCAAATGTTTGTGTTGGTCCAAACCATTCTTGCCATGGCTGAAATCGAGCAAATTTATACAGGCTATCTTTATCATTAACGCCTTCTTTTTCTTCAATAAGCATCAGCACACGTGTTGCATAACGAGTTGATAGACAAACCTTTTGCGCCAATGTTGAATCTGCCTCAAAGCGAACAGAACCCACAGTTTGTTTAGACACAGCAGCGCCTAGTTCTGTTAGTTCATCAACAAGTAAATTTTCGATTCCGATAGAAGTAAGTGCGATAAATTGCAAAGTAATAACCCTTAATAGCTAATTGCGCAGGATTATAACATAGGTTGGCTGACAAACACTTGATAAACGCAGCTCGATTTATAAATTAGCTAAGCTGATTTACTCTGGTATTGCTCAAGTAATAGAGGGTGAACGCGGTTGTTTAAAACGCGGATAACTTCAAATTGCTCAAGAGACAAATTATCATCAAGTTTGAATGTTTCGTTAAGGTTTAGGCAAATTGACGCATCAGGGCAATGTTCAACAATTAAAAACTCACCGGTTTGTGCTTTTGAGGTAAGTTTAACGATGGCTTCTGTACTTGGCTGGGTGCCAGTGTACTCTTCAAAAAACCAACTTTTAGCCAGAACCGGTTTTAAGTGAAATTTTACAGCAGTGGCATTGAGCGCAATTTGGCAAATTTGTGCAGGCTTATACAGCTCAAAACCATCTAAGTAATTGTATACTTGCTCATAAAAAGCAGCATCTTCTAAGCTAAAACGCGGGTTTTCAAATACACAGTCGGTGAGTTGTCTTAATTTATACGGTGTGCATAGTTGCATATCGTCATTTAAATCAAGTAGTAAGCGGTTTTTATTTGCACATGCAATCCACTGCCATTGTTTTGTTGCTTGTAACATTTGCCTCCTCCTTGTTTAAAAATTTATTTTTAATTAAGACATTAATATTAGATTATAACGGCTTTTGACCATTTTTAAAACATTTGTTTAGAACATTTATTGAACGATCAAAAGCTTACATAACTGATCCTTATAAGGAATCAACGATCGATTTTACCAATTGTGGCCCTTTGTAGATGAACCCAGTATAAACCTGCACTAAATTTGCGCCTGCATTTAGCTTTTCTTGAGCGGATTGCGCATCATCAATACCACCTACACCAATAATTGGCAATTTACCTTGTGTTAAACGCTTAAGTTCGCTAACTACCTGCGTAGAGCGCCCTCTTACCGGGCTGCCAGATAAACCACCGGCCTCATCGGCGTATTGCTGACCCATTACTGCACTGCGTTCAAGCGTAGTATTTGTGGCAATAACACCATCAATTTTATTATTTAAAAGTGACTCGCTTACCTGCTCAATTTGTATTTCATCAAGATCTGGCGCTATTTTAACCAGCATAGGTACTTGCTTATTATGTTTGGCAATTAAATCGAGCTGCTCATTTTTTAAACTTTGCAATAGATCATCAAGTGCAGTGCCATATTGTAAATCACGCAGACCTGGCGTATTAGGAGAGGATATATTGACAGTAATATACGAAGCATGCTCAAACACTTTACGCATACAATGAATATAGTCGTCTTTGCCTTGCTCATTTGGAGTATCTTTATTTTTACCAATATTAATACCTAAAATACCGGTGTATTTAGCATTTTTTACGTTATTAACTAAATTATCAACCCCTTTGTTATTAAAGCCCATTCGGTTAATAATGGCATTTGACTGAGGTAACCTAAAAATACGCGGCTTATCATTGCCTGCTTGCGGGCGCGGGGTAACCGTGCCTACTTCTACAAAACCAAAACCCATTTGGCTAAAGGCATCAATACATTCAGCGTTTTTATCTAAACCTGCAGCTAAACCTACAGGGTTTTTAAACTCAAGGCCTAAAAAGTTGACTGGTTTATCTTGTAATTGTTGAGACCAAGCTGCGTTTAAAGGGGTGTGAGCAAAACGGCGTAAGTTATTAAGTGCAAACTCATGTGCCCATTCAGCATCTCGGGTGAACATAAAACGGCGGGCTAGATCGTAAAACATGAATTGTTCCTCTTAAAATTACAGACAAAAAAATACCTCAGACTAGGCTGAGGTATTGTATAACAATTTTAACAATTAACTGATTATTTACTGAATAAATAACCCATTAAAGCTAAATTATTTTCCTGAAGTATCACAGTTGTGGCTTAACAACATCAATTCGCGCAGTGCAACTGAGAACTTAGCAAAGTCATGGCTTTGTGACGTTTTAAACTCAGCTAACATTTGCTTCCAACGCTGTAACAATAGATCTTGGCTTGCCATCCACTGATCAATTTGATTATCAACATCGTTTTCGTCACCTTCAAAGCTGTTTAGCACAACATGAGAAAGTGTACGTTGTTGCCAATCAAGCTCTTCACGATACGACGCTCGAGCTAGTGCTTGCCAATGGTTAGAGACAGGCTGATTAGTAATTTGGTCTAAGAACCAGTGTAAGCCCATACGCGAGCCAAGTTTAAAGTAGGTATTAGATACCATCGCCACGCTGCGGCCTGAATTATGCGCTATTTCAGCAATATCCATAACAGAAAACAGGCTAGAAAGGTCAATAATACGCTTAGCAATTTGCTTAGGCACACCTTTCTCTGCTAGCTCGTTAACCTTACCCGCAAGGCATTCGTGCTCTTTATCTTGCATGTACGTATTTAAGTTTTCGCTTAAATCTTTAAACGTAGGTGCAAAAAACTCGATTGCTTGTTCAATTGTTTGTGATTTATTACGATGACGTAAGAACCAGCGTGTTGCACGGCGAACAGTACGACGTAGTTGGTACAACATTTCTGTTTGAACTGCAGCTGGGATTTTATTATCTAGCGCGCTGATTGATGACCAGGTTTCACGCATTTCAAAAATTTCACTCGCAATTGAGTAACACATAGCGATTTCAGCTTCGTTAGCACCGGTCTCCTCGTTCATGCGTACCATGAAATTTAAGCCCATGTCATTAACGATATTGTTCGCCAGTTTTGTTGCAATGATTTCTTTGCGCAGTGGGTGGTTATCCATCGCGTCGTTAAATTTCTCACGTAGTGGACGCGGGAAAGACTTAACTAGTAGCTGACGGTAATAAGGGTTTTCAGTAATTTCATCTGTCACTAAAGACTCTTTAAGCACCATTTTTGCGTACGAAACTAATACAGAAAGCTCTGGACGTGTTAAGTCTTTACCTGCTGCAGCGCGCTCTGCCAACTCTTCATCAGTTGGTAAAAACTCAATTGCACGGTTTAGCTTGCCTTCTTTTTCAAGGGCATGAATAAAGCGGATCTTTTCTTTAAGCGTTGATGCACCTTTAGACTGTGTAATCGACAATGTATGTGTTTGACGGTAACAATCTTTAAGTACAAGCTCAGATACTTCGTCGGTCATAGAGTAAAGTAACTCGTCACGTTGTTTACGTGTTAAATCACCTTCTGAAACTAAGCCGTTAAGTAAAATTTTAATATTTACTTCGTTATCTGAACACGCAACACCGCCCACGTTATCAATAAAGTCGGTATTTACACGCCCGCCTTTGGCTGCAAACTCGATACGCCCTAATTGGGTTGCACCTAAGTTACCACCCTCACCTAAAATTTTAGCGCCAAGGTCTTTACCGTTTATGCGCAGCGCATCGTTTGCCCGATCGCCTACATCAGCGTCTGTTTCGTGGCTGTTTTTAATGTAAGTACCAATACCACCGTTCCACAGTAAATCAAATTCCATCATTAATGAGGCTTTGATTAACTCGTTCGGTGTCATGCTTGCTTTTTTAGTACCCAACATTTTTTTCATTTCTGGGCTTAAAGAAATCGATTTAGCTGCGCGCGAGAAAATCCCACCACCCGCTGAAATCAGATCTTTATTGTAATCTTCCCATGATGAACGTGGCAGATTAAACAAGCGCTCACGTTCTGGGTAAGACGTTGCTGCATCTGGTGTAGGGTCTACAAATATGTGCATATGGTTAAACGCAACTTGCAAGCGAATGTGCTTAGACAATAACATGCCGTTACCAAATACGTCGCCGGCCATATCACCAATAGCAACCACGGTGAAGTCGGTAGTTTGACAGTCAATATCCATTTCACGGAAATGACGTTTAACAGACTCCCATGCACCTTTTGCTGTTATGCCCATTTTCTTGTGGTCATAACCTACTGAACCACCTGATGCAAACGCATCACCTAGCCAGAAGTTGTATTCGTTAGCAATACCGTTAGCAATATCAGAGAAGGTAGCAGTCCCTTTATCGGCTGCAACTACGAGGTATGGGTCGTCTTCATCGTGACGTGTTACATTAGCTGGCGGTACAATTTCACCACGCTCAATGTTATCGGTAATGTCTAATAAACCACGAATGAAAATTTTGTAACACTCTTGACCTTCTTTAATAAAGGCTTCGCGCTCACTCGGTAGCTGCTTACATACAAAGCCACCTTTAGAACCTACAGGAACAATTACAGTGTTCTTAACTTGTTGTGCTTTTACTAAGCCTAGTACCTCAGTACGGAAATCTTCACGACGGTCTGACCAACGAAGACCACCACGCGCAACTTTACCACCACGTAAATGCACACCTTCTACACGCGGAGAGTATACAAAAATCTCAAATGCTGGCAGCGGAAGCGGCATATCAGGAATTAAGCTAGGCTGTACTTTAAACGACACGTAAGATTTAAACTGACCTGATTCATCTTTTTGGAAGTAGTTTGTACGCAGTGTTGCCACTATCATATCTACGTATAAACGTATAATACGGTCATCATCAAGGTTCGCTACGTTTTCAAGCTCTAAGTAAATTTGTGCACTTAATTTCTCAAGTGTTTTAGGGCTTGCAGGGCTTTTTACTGAGAATTTTTTAGCAAATAAGTTAACTATTTGCGCAGCAATATGCGGGTAGTTTGCAAACGTGCTCTCAATGTAGGTCTGTGAGAAAGTAACCCCAATTTGGCGCATATATTTTGCATAGGCACGTAATATAGAGGCTTCACGACCTGTTAAACCACCCATTAATACTAAGCGGTTAAAGCCGTCGTTTTCAAGGCGGTTGCCCCATACATTAGTTAATGCAGCGCGAAAACGAGCAGAAATCTTATCAAAGTCGGCCATCCCTTTGCTGTCAATCAGCATAGAGAAATCCATGATCCAATTGATACGACCATCACTTGTTTTAACAGAATATGGCGTTTCACCTACAACGCGTAAACCAAAGTTCTCTAGCATTGGCATAACATCAGATAAGTGAATTGGCTCATCTTTATGGAACAAGCTTAGGCGTACAATATTGCTGTTAGCTTCTTCTTGCGGACGGTAGAACAGCATTTCTAGTTTGTTCTCGTCGTTTAACAATTCTAGTTTTTCAATATCGACAACCGCAGCACTCGGTAGTACTTCATCTTTGTAAGAGCGTGCAAACGCGTTGCAATATTTACGATTTAGCTCATTACCGCGGGCTTCCCCTGCTGACTCTAACAGTGCAGATTGTAATTTATCTTCCCATGTACGAGCAGCTTCTACTAGGTTGTTTTCGATGTCTTTCACGTTATATTCGATATTGTTATCGGTCACACGAACGGTGTAATGTGTACGCGCCAGTGTTGACTCAGAGAAATAGGTAGTAAATTCGACTTTTTCGTCAGAATTAAAGGCGTCAGCTAAAATATCTTGTGTTTCACGGCGCAGCGCTGTGTTGTATCGCTCACGTGGCACATACACCATGCAAGAGAAGAAACGCCCGTAAGCATCTTTACGCACAAATAAGCGACACATATCGCGCTCTTGTATTTGTAAAACGCCCATCGATACTTCTAATAATTCACTTTCGCGCGCCTGAACAAGCTCATCACGAGGGTAAGTCTCTAAAATATTTAGTACCGCTTTGTACGCATGTGTTCCTTTAGCAAAGTCACACATATCCATAATACGGTTAATTTTAGTTTTTAGAACTGGCACATCTGCTGCGCTGTTGTTGTAAAAACTTGATGAGAACAAACCAATAAAGCGGTCTTCACCGACTACATTACCTTCGTCATCAAAGCGTTTAATACCAACGTAGTCAATGTACGCTGGGCGATGCACGCGAGATACAGAGTTAGTTTTCGTTAACACCAATAAATTGCTGCTTAGTGCTTCTTGACGGGCAAATTCTGGTAATTCAGACAATAAACGTGTGTGCTCATCTGTTGAGTTTTTCATTAAACCCAGGCTAGTTTCCATTTTACCTTTTAATTGGTAATCACCTTGCACTGGTGTTAATTCATACTCGCGATAACCCATTAATGTAAAGTTATCTTTAGCTAGCCAGTCTAAAAATTCAACGGCTTCAGATACTTCGTTTTTATTTTTATTGTGCTTACGTTTAGGTACTTCTTGAGTAACTGACACAAGCTTTTCGCGAATTGGTTGCCAATCGTCTACCGCAATAGAGACATCAACTAACACAGATTCTAATTCTTTTTTAAATGATGAAATAACAGACGCGTCTGTTTGACGGTCAATTTCGATAAAGAATACTGTTTTAGTCGAGGTAGATTCTTGCTCTGCTTTTAAATTTGACAAGCCAGAAATTTTAGCGTTTTTGTCACGCTGAATTTTAAGCGGGCTGTGAAGTAACAAGTGAGAAGCTATATTTTCACGGGTCATAGCCATACGAACAGAATCAACTAAGAAAGGCATATCTTTAGCGATGATTTCTACAATTGTATGCGATGACTGCCAGCCATCTTTTGCTACTTCAGGGTTGAAAACGCGAATTACTGCGTCGTCCGTGGTGTTTTTTTCTAGTGCATTCCAAAGGCTGAGTGCAGCACCGTATAAGTCACTGTCATTGCGATTTGCCAAATCCTCTTTAGACATGTTGCTGTACAAGGCTTTGGCGAATTTCTCAACGAGTAACACATTATCAGCGTGAACTTTTTTCTGGATAAGCTTACAGACATTATCTAGGATAACCGAGGCTTGGCCTTCATTTCGTGTCATTGTATGTTCCTTAATCTATTACTGCTTTTAGTTAAGCAGAATATTTGTACAGCCATTTATTAGCGTGGAGTCAGTTAAATTCTAACCCTTTTAGCGCTAATAAACAGCCTTTTCGATGAAAACATTTTAAGCATTTCAGCTATTTGGTCATCTATTCACAAAATATAGATATAAATGACCATTACTGGTCATTTAGGAGCACAATTATTCACTTTATTTTTTCTGGTCGGTCCACAGTAAGCTACCTATCGCAGGTAAAAGCAGCACTGCACCTAACATATTCACTAAAAACATGAAGGTAAGTAGTATTCCCATATCTACTTGAAACTTAAGATCAGAGAATATCCACGTGCTTACACCTATCGCAAGCGTAATACCGGTAAATAATACTGCACTACCACGCTCAACAAGCGCGTTACGGTAAGCCACACTAAGCGGTACATTTTGCTTAAGCTGCCCCATCATAGATGACAAAATGTAAATGCCGTAATCAACCCCAATACCTACACCAAGCGCTATAACAGGCAATGTAGACACGGTTAGACCAATTTCAAGCTGTACCATCAAGGCTTGCGCGAGTGTTGATACAATATAAAGCGGTAATACCACAGCAATTGTTGCTTTAACACTTCTAAAACTCATTAAACATAACACTATTACGGCGCCGTAAACGTAAAGCATCATCGGAATTTGCGCAGCAGATACCGACTCATTTGTAGCAGCCATTACCCCAACAGGGCCCGAAGCTAATTTAAAGGCAAGCTTATCTGTGCCCTCTTCTTGTGCAAATTGCTTAACACTTTGAATTACAGTATCGATAGTTTGCGCTTTGTGATCATCTAAAAAGATAATCACCGGCATGACAGAACAATCACCATTAAGTAAACCGGTGCTGGTTTCTACTCGTGCGGTAGATTGTACTAAGCTGGCTGAATTACGCGGTAAGCTTTGCCATTTTAAGTTACCTTCGTTGTAACCTGCATTCACCGACTGCGCGACCGAGCTTAAACTAACCGCCGATTGCACCCCAGCTACATTTTCTACTTTGTATTGAAAACGACTAATACGCTCCATTACATCGTGCTCTGTACATGCTGCTGGGTAAGCTTCAACAATCACTTTTAAAATATCTGACGAAATAGTGTATTTGTCCGATATTAAAAAAGTATCCTGATTATAGCGAGCATCTTGGTGCAGTGAAGGCGCACCTGCATGTAAATCACCTATACGCATTTTATCTGCTTGCCAGTAACCTAATGCAAATAAAACTAACGTAAAGCCGATGATCACTTTAGCGGTTTTAGGGTCTGTTGCCTTAACTAATAAATTACGAATTGCATCAAGCATATTTGGTTTTTGAGCATCACCAGCTTGAATATGCACTGTATTTGCAAAGTTTAAGTACGATGCCCACACAGGTAGTAAAATTAAATTAGTAAATATAATTACAGCCACACCTAAACTGGCCGTTATAGCAAGTTCACGAATAATACCAATATCTATGGTAAGGAGTGTTAAAAAGCCAACTGTGTCAGAAAGAAGCGCAATACCACCGGGTACAAGTAATGCTCTAAAGCTTGACTGACAGCAAATACGCGTACTTTTACCTTCGCCTACTTTTTTGCCAATCGCGTTTATCATTTGCACGCCATGGCTTACACCAATCGCAAACACTAAAAATGGGACCAAAATAGACATAGGATCAAGGCCAAACCCTAAGCTTGAAAGTAAACCCATTTGCCAAATTACGGCAATAATAGAACAGGCAATTGGTAAAATAGTGAGCTTAAGGCTGCCACAAAATAACCAAACCATAATAAATGTAAATGCAATTGCGATTGCAAAGAACAGCACAACACCTTTAGCACCTTGTGCTATATCTCCTGCCATTTTTGCAAAGCCAATAATATGAATGCTCACTTTGTCTGTACTTAGTGGCTCTCTTAGTTGGCTTTCGAGTTTTTCAGCAAAAGCGAGTGTATCTAACTTTTGCTGTGTTTGCGGATCGGTCTCTAATAGCTGTGCTGTCACCATGGCACATGAGTAGTCGCTGGCAATCATACGCCCTACTACTTTTGCTTTTTCAATGTTTTCTTTTACAACCGCTAAGCCTTTTTGATCAGCTTTAAAGTTTGCAGGAATAATAGGGCCGCCAGCAAAGCCATCTTCAACCACTTCGACAAAACGCGCACTAGGCGCAAAAATAGAGTTAACTAATGGACGGTTTACACCAGGAATAAAATACAGTTGATCGTGTACTGCTTTTAATTGGGTGAAAAATTCGGGATTAAAAATGTTGCCACTGTCATCACACACCGAAATTAAAATGCTATTTGCGCCGCCAAATTGTTTTTCATGCTTTGTGTACACTTTCATGTATTCGTGATTTAGCGGTATATTTTTGTTAAACGAGGCGTCTAATTCAATGTGAGTGGCTTTATAACCTAAAAAACATGTTATAAACGCAAATACGATTAACATGATTGTACGGTGTCTAAATACCGCTTTTTCTAAAAAATCTAAAAACGTATGCATTAAGGGGTCAACTCCTTCACTTTAATGCCATCTTCTGTTGCCATGACCAATTTATTATTAATTATTACGCCATCTAGTATCGCTTTGCCATCGGGACGTTGTTCATGAGTCAGTAAGCCATCTTTTAAATGAAAAATAACGCCACTGTTAGCAAGTAATAACCACTGCTCGTTATTATAATTTATGATGTTGTTTACTGTGGCTGTTTTCACATTTTCAAAATGTTGCCACTGCTGCTCGCCTTTACTTTTAGCAAACACATTACCTCGTAAACCTGCCACTATTTCTTGTTCGCTATCAGATGCAACGGCAAAAAAAGAGCCAGGATAAATCTCATCAAGGCGTTGCCAAGTGACGCCGTTATCTTGGCTGCGTGCCATTAGCCCCATTTCGCCAACCAACATTAAGCCATTATCTGTTTTTTCAATGCGATTAAAGTGCGGCAAAATAGAAGCGGTTTCAGCTTCGTAACCCTCAGGGTCATTTTCTTTTAAGTCGTTTAAATACTCTCTGTCTTCGCTAAATAATAAAGAGTCTAAAAAGCGTTTTTGCCAATGTTGTCCACCATCGGTTGTTTGGTAAAACATCCCGTAAGCACCAACAGCAAACCCCTTTGAGTCATCCTCAAAGTAAATATCTAAACACGGCTTATCGAGCTCTGGCTTTGCTTGTTGTAATTGCCAGTTTAACCCACCATCGGTGGTGTTAATTATTGTGGCATCGTGCCCGCATGCCCAGCCGTTAGTCTCGGTGCTAAAATCGACGGCAGTTAACAAAACTTGCGTAGGTACACTTTGTGCCTGCTGCCACTTTTCACCATTAATGCTTTTTATAACAGTACCGTGTTTGCCAACTGCAACAAGGCCAGCGCCTGTATTTGTAATATCGGTGAGGAGAGTTTTATTTGCGTTAATTGCGCTAATAGCTTGTAAAGGTGCATCTTGTGCAACACTTGCACCGCTTATAATCAGGCTGGCATATACCAAATACTTCATAAATTTTAATCGCCTTGAACTGAAGAAATGTTTGTCTTGTTTACTGAGGAAAAACCTGCGCGTCATAAAGACAAACGCGATGAGAAAGAAAAAGCAGCTAACGGGCTGTTAGCTGCATATTAGGATGTTACCTACCTTCACGGCGCAATGCGCTTGAAGTGAACTCGTTATCGTTAAACGATTCTGAAAAATCGTACATTTTTTCTTGGTTATCTAAACCAATTGCTAAATAACGACGCGAATTTAAATCGTGATAAACTTCAAGTGTACTCCACTGCGTAGGTACTTCGTAGTAGTTAAGACCATAAGCCATAGCTACACGATAAAGTTGGTCACGGTTATCATAAATGTCGGTAACCTGTACTTGCCAGCTATCTTCGTCTATGTAAAACACACGCTTTTTGTAAATGTGGCGCGTATCATCTTTTAAGTTCGCTTCAACAACCCAAACACGGTGTTTTTCATAGCGTGTATGCTCAGGATTAATATGACCAGGTTTTAAAATGTCATCGTATTCCAGCTTGTCACTATGCAGCTTATAACTATTGTACGGAATGTATAACTCTTGCTTGCCTTTAAGTGTCCAGTTGTAACGATTAGGAGAGCCATTAAACATATCAAAATCATCGGTAGTACGTAAGCTATCTGCCGCTGTACCTGGTGCGTCATATGCAACATTTGGTGCACGACGAACACGACGCTGACCTGAATTATATGTCCACGCTTGGCGAGGCGTTAAAATTTGATCCATGGTTTCGTGTACAAGTAGCGCTGTACCGGCAAGGCGTGCAGGCTCTGTCACCTTTTGTTTAAATTTAAACAAAATGTTTGAGTCTTGAAGCTCTGCAGGCGTCGCTTTAGGATCTGAATATTTAACCAATAGTTGTTCATCAAAGCCCACATAATTGTACGAACCCGATGCGGTGGGTGCAGCTTGTCCACCAAAACGCTCTATTGATTGTCCACGATAGCGTAATAAGTGATTCCAAATAGCCTCTAAGCCAGATTTAGGAATAGGAAATGGAATACCAATTGCGGTATTTTTTATTCCGTTGCCACCTTCAATAAGCTCAGCCGTTGCAGCAAACTCTTTTGTTGCATCGTATACAAACTGTGGGTAAGAGGCGGAGCGGCGCGTTTCATAAACAGGCATTTTAAACGTATCTGGGTATGCTTCAAATAAAGCAATTTGACCAGGGCTTAAGTTAGCTTTGTATTTATCAAGGTTTGTTTTATCAATAGTAAACAACACTTTGTCCGCTGAGTAAGGGTCGATGTGGTGCATACCAGGCTCGTAACCTTCTGGTGCAGTTGTAATACCGCCATTCCACGCTGGAATAGACCCATCAGCATTGGCTGCTTTTTCTGCGCCAAACGGCGTTAAGTCTTGTCCTAAACGTGCAACTTCTTCAGCGCTCATTTTTGCCATTGCCGCTGAACTTAAAAACATGCTACACAAAGCGGTAGCGATGAGGGTAGGTTTTTTAATCATACTAATATTACCCCTAAATAGAATATTTTAAATTGAAAGAAACGTAGTCACGATCTGAGAAAGTATTGATATCGCCACCACCCCAAAATGAGTTGTAGCTCACATCAAGTGACCATGCATTTTGGTAATTAAAGTTCATCGTTACACCCAGCGATTTACGGTCTTCAATAAACAAGAACATAGGATCAGGTGTGTTACCGTTTACATCATGAGAAAATACAAATCGTGGAGAGAAGTTAATACCGTTGTAAAGGTTAAAGTAATCACCTTTAGCAATTAGGCGGTAACCCCAAGACGAGGCCGTAGCAAACGACTTTTCTTCTGGGCCATTAGAAAGGCCTAGTTGTAATGTTGTGTAGTCAGTAGTGCCTGGGCCTGTGATCACACCGCTTCGACCTGTACCCGACACATTTAAACGCATTTCGTCGTAATCAGGCATATCATGAATTTTCACAGCGCCGACTTCGCCTACTACAGCCCAACTATCAGCACCTAATGACGGGCCAAATAAATGTGTTGCAGTAAACTGAATTTGTGATGTGTCGCGTTCAATATAACCTTGCGCAACTTCACCTGCAGCCACTGAGCTAATTGCATCACCAAAACTCATTTGCGAAATACCCGCAAAGTCTGGGCGAATGCCAGCCAGTGCTAATTGTTCAGGCATGGCGGTGTAAAGTAGCTCTACATCGTCTATTTGTAATGGCTCATCTTGACGGTAGGCAAACTCACCCGCAAATGCGGTCTCACCAATACTCGTATTAAAGCTTAAACCGTAAAGTTTAATATCTTCTGGGTATTCATTTTCGGCTTTAGAAAACGCGACGAGATCTGCTACGTTGTCATCAGTAATTTCGGTTGTTGCAATCATTGCTAAATCTTGTGCAATTGCAGCTTGTGAAAAGTTCGATACACGACCAGAAATAAGCGGACGACGACTGTGATAATTAACATGATATAAAGCGACCTCTGTGTCGTTCCACTCAGGTAAAAATACACCTAAACGTAAACCATATTGACCGCCGTCATCTGGCTCTGTTTTACCGTTATCGCCTTTACCTTTAAGCGCCACTTTAGTGGGATGCGCTAAATACATATTTGCTAGTAGAGCTTGACCTTCAGCACTTGTTGGATCAATGCCCTGTGCAGCCGCTACCTGTGCAAAGTTAGTGTACAGGTTATTAAGGCTATCTGTTAAAAATGCCATATCAATATCAGGGTTTGAGGTAAAGCCTAACTGTACATTTTGTTGATAGCCGTTTTCTGCCGCAAAATCATTGGTAGAAAAATAAGTACCTGCAGCTGGCAGGCGTGTTTCATGCCATTGATACTGGTAAAAACCTTCTAGGGTAATATTTTCAGTAATACCTAATGACGCCCAAAGCATACCCACTGGGATAAATGCTTCTTTAAGCTCAGCACCCGGTGCTTTTAAGCGGTCAATGTCAACTGGGTTTACGTTAATACCATGAGAGATAAGCGTACTTTCACCCCAGTTAACGACTTGTTGGCCTAAACGAATTGAAAGTGGATTATTGCCATCATTTAAATCAAAGTTAGCCCAAACGTAAGCGTCTAATAAACGAATGTCGGCACAACTTTGCTCTTTTGTGTCGTCGTCATCACATGGATCTACGCCTTGTCCTGAGGTTGGGTTAACGTAGGCTCTATCACTATCCATTAACTCAAAATCGTAAAAGTACATAAAACGCGTGAATAAGCCATAGTTATCTTTATTAATTGAAAGGTCGTGTGTGCCTTTCAACAATTTTGAAAACGAATCACCGCTATCAAAATTAAGATTACCTGCATCGCCATTATTAGAGTATGAGCCCGGTTGAGCCCAAACATCTTGAGAAGAATAAATTGTATTTAATGAAGGATTATACCCAGTCCAATCAAATGCAGGATTATTGCTTTTACCAATAATGTCGAAATCTCTGTCTTCAACACGGACGCTTTGACCATAGGAAAAAGTTGAGTCGAAGGTGATATCAAAGCCCCCTACCTCAAAATTTGCTGCATTCGCTGCTGCTGATAAACCCAAGCTTGCGGCTGCTAAACCTATAGCTATTTTGTTTTTAACAAA
This sequence comes from Pseudoalteromonas sp. S3776, assembly GCF_005886915.1. Classification (NCBI taxonomy): domain Bacteria; kingdom Pseudomonadati; phylum Pseudomonadota; class Gammaproteobacteria; order Alteromonadales; family Pseudoalteromonadaceae; genus Pseudoalteromonas; species Pseudoalteromonas sp. S3776. The sequence continues at coordinate 192,291 of NZ_PNCU01000015.1, forward strand.
AAGCGATCTTCTTATCATTGTGTATCCCCCCTGTCGTGGGTAATTATGTGTGATCAAGTTATTGTTTTTAGTGTAATCTTAACGATAGAAGCGATTATAAAAAATTACAAATGGTCGCGTTCAATCAATTATTATATTTTTTGAGCTGACGTTTACGTATTGGTAAGACGTCATACCAGATATTTTATACACGTAAATTAACAATAGAACAAATTGAAATTAACAAAAAGATAATATTTTTATGTATCTATAACATAAAAACAGTAGGTTAGGCGATACGTTCGAGACGAATAAATTTATTCTCAGGGGTTAGTAAAAGTCTAAAGCGCCCTCTAATTCCAATAGATGAAATATAAGGGCGTAGGTGTGACGCGGCAAAACGTATTGTTTTGCCATTGTCCTCAACCACTTGTACAGAGCTATAACGGCCATGATAGTAATCCATGCATTTGTTATAGCTCAAGTTTAGGTAAAAGTAATACTCAATCATTTAATTAAGTGCTTTTTCAACCTTCTCATATAAGTCAGCACTCAGTCCTTCAAGGCTTGCTAAGCGTTGCAATTGCGCTTTCATTGCTTGAGCACGTGTTGCATCAAATCGTTTCCACGACATGAAAGGCGTTAACATTCTAGAGGCATTTTGCGGATTAATCGCGTTTAGCTTAATGAGTAAGTCCCCTAATAATGCGTAACCTTCACCATCTTTTCGGTGAAATTGCGCGGTATTAAAATGACTAAAGCTGCCTACTAGTGCACGGACTCTATTTGGGTTTGAAAAGTCAAAACTAGGATGCTCATAGAGCGCTTTAATATTCTCAATAGTACCAGCACCGGACTGCATAGCTTGTAGTGCAAACCATTTATCCATTACTAAAACGTCATGACGCCACTGGCTATCAAAATGATCTAACAACGCATCTCTTAATGGGTGCGATGATTTTACTACCGCACTCAATGAGGCTAAAACGTTGGTCATATTCGGTGAATCTGCCGATTCTTTAATAAAGCGGTCAACTTGCTCAGAAGGTATTTTAGCTAAGTAATGTAAACACACGCCTTTGAGTGCTCTTATAGCGACCGCGTCTGGATTAATACTGCCATCATCAACTAACGAACTGTAACATGCCAAAAGCTCATTAAATAATTGTTCAGCAATTTGCTGTTCAAACAGTTTTGTAACAGTGATAATTTCATCCACAGGGATCGTGTCAAACTCAGCAGCAAACGTGTCAAAACTTGGGAGTTTAATCAGTTCAGCAATTAATGCTAAATCACCACTTTTCTCGCTAATTAAAACACGTAATGCATTGATAACGTTATCACTAAGTGCGGCATGTTCAGGTGCATTAACGCCCTGCTTAACTGCCTTAATAAATAACTGTTGCTGTGCGTCCCAACGCGAAAAGTCGCTGCGTGCAAAACGCATTATGTGCAGTAAGTCATGCTCTGAATTTTGCTGACTTAAAATACACGGCGCTGAAAAATCTTCAAGTAACACAGCCACTGGACGAGCAGGTATTTGATCAAAGTAAAACGTTTGCGTTGGCGCAGTTACGTTAAGCACGTGGTCGCGTTTTTCACCTTGATGAGTAAGTGCAATACTTTGCCCATTTTCATCTAATAATTCGATGGCAAATGGAATGTGAAGGCTCTTATTATCTGGCTGATTTAGCGGAGATGATTGCTCAATTGTTAAAGTATAAAGTTGCTTATCGTGATCATAGTGCTGTGTTGCATTTAAACGAGGTGTACCTGATTGGCTATACCAGCGTTTAAATTGTGATAAATCTATGCCTGAAGCATCACTCATTGCAGCAACAAAATCATCACAGGTAACCGCTTGACCATCATGACGTTCAAAGTAAAGCTGCATCCCTTTTTGAAAGTTAACCTCACCTAACAGGGTGTGCATCATTCTGATAACTTCAGCCCCTTTATCGTAAACCGTTACGGTATAAAAGTTATTCATTTCGATAACTTTTTCAGGGCGAATTGGGTGCGCCATTGGCCCCGCATCTTCACTAAATTGATGTGTACGCATTACTTTAACGGCATCAATGCGATTAAGTGCACGTGAGCCTAAATCGCTACTAAATTCTTGGTCTCTAAATACAGTAAGCCCTTCTTTTAGCGATAATTGAAACCAGTCTCTGCAGGTAACGCGGTTGCCTGTCCAGTTATGAAAATACTCATGCCCAACAATCGACTCTATAGTATGGTAATCTTTATCCGTTGCGGTTTCTTGGTTAGCCAATACACATTTACTATTAAATACATTTAACCCTTTGTTTTCCATTGCGCCCATATTGAAAAAATCCACGGCTACAATCATATATATGTCTAAATCGTATTCTAGGTTAAAGCGCTCTTCATCCCATTGCATTGCTTTTTTTAATGAGCTAATTGCATGCGGCGTTTTAGATAAATTGCCTTTATCAACAAATAACGCAAGTTCAATTTCGCGTCCGCTTTTTGTAGTGTAGGTGTCTTTTAGTACATCAAAATCGCCCGCTACTAATGCAAATAAGTAACTTGGTTTTTTAAATGGGTCTTGCCATTTAGCGAAATGGCGGCCATCAGCTGTTTCGCCGCTGTCAATTTGGTTACCATTTGATAGTAAATGCCTAAAGTTTTTATCTGCAATAATTGTTACATCATAGGTACTTAGCACGTCAGGGCGATCTAAAAAGTAGGTTATTTTTCTAAAACCTTGCGCTTCACATTGGGTGCAATACGCCCCGCCAGATAAATACAAGCCTTCCAAAGAGGTATTGGTTTCAGGAGAAATTACTGTAACTATTTTCAGCTGGCATGTGTGAGGTAAATCATTAATGATTAAGTGCTCACCTTCAATCTTATAATTTGTGTAAGCAATATTGTCTACGTGTAGTTCCAGTAATTGTAAGTCTATACCGTCTAAAACAAGTGCAGAGTTTTCATTAGTTGTTCTTTTAAGCGTAAGTAGCGCAGTCACTTTTGTATTAAGGGGTTGTAAGTCAAAAGTGAGTTCTGTGTGCTCTATTGAAAAATTAGGCGCCGTGTAATCTTTTAGATATTGCGCTTTTGGCTTTGCCGAAACAGTCATAGTTACTCCCACGAAAGCCCCTTAAAAAAGGGGCTATTAAGATTTAAGCAGGTTGCTTAGGTTCAATGCGTAAAATTTTAATACCTACGTACGCATAAATAATAGCTAAGAAAGGGTTAATTAAATTAAAGAAAGCATACAAAGCATAGTCAAATGGATTTATTAATAAAACGCTTTGCATGTAGGCACCACACGTATTCCAAGGAATTAACGGGCTTGTTATTGTTCCGCCATCTTCTAAAGTACGCGATAAATTAACCGGTTTTAATCCTCGATTTTTATACTCTTCTTTAAACATACGACCAGGGACTACAATAGCGATGTATTGATCCGCTGCAATTAAGTTTGTACCCACACAAGTTGCAATGGTTGATGTAATAAGCGAACCTGTGCTTTTAGCTATTTTTAAAATACTCTTAACAAAAATATCCAGTAAGCCGGTTTTCTCCATTATGGCGCCAAACATAAGTGCCGTCATGATCAACCAAGTTGTGGTTAACATACCTGCCATACCACCACCACTGAGCAATGAATCCATTTTTTCATCGCCCGTATCGATACTAAATCCATCGAAAAAAGTCGTCCAAATAATTTTAAAATAACCAACCAGCTCACCTTGAGACAAGTCAATTTGTGTCGCGATTAAATCTGACTGAAACAGCATTGCCCACACAGCACCAATTACAGCGCCAATCGAAATAGCCGGAAACGCTGGCATTTTTTTAATAGCTAAAACTAGGAGCACAATTAATGGAATTAACATTTCAAAGCCAATATTAAAGCTTTGCTCTAAAATTACCGTAATTTCGTCAATTCTACCGGCTTCGTTAGAAGCTGTTGCATTAAAGCCCATAAAAATAAAAATGATCAGTGCAATGACAAAGCTAGGAACAGTCGTCCATAGCATATGGTGAATATGTTCGAATAAATCAGCGCCTACAACAGCCGGCGCTAAATTAGTCGTTTCAGAAAGTGGGCTTAGTTTGTCTCCAAAGTAAGCGCCCGAAATAACCGCCCCTGCCGTCACCGTTTGGTCTAATCCAAGGCCAGTAGCAACACCTAAAAGCGCAACACCTATGGTGGCAGCTGTAGTCCAAGAGCTGCCGATACTCATTGCAACAATGCCACAGATTAAACAGCTGGCAGCATAAAACCAACTAGGGTTAATAACCTGTAAGCCATAATAAATAAGAGTTGGCACGGTGCCCGACAACAGCCAAGTACCAATTAAAGCACCCACCATCAATAAAATTAAAATTGCCCCCAATGATAAAGTAATACCTTCAATCATGGCTTCTTCAAGCTTTTTCCACGTATAGCCATTTTTAAGCCCTATTAGTGCCGCCGCAAAAGTGGCAAATAATAACGCTATTTGGTTGGGGCCTGACGACGAGTTATCGCCAAATAAATAGACCGCTGCGCCTAATAGGCAGATAAGAACAGAGATAGGAATAAGTGCGTCAAAAAACGAGGCGGGTTTAATCGGTTTTTCTAAAGGCTTCAAAATAGTGACTCCTGCACACCACATACGAGGGCGTGTTTATTTATTATTTTTAGCGTATCAGTGCTTTTTTTAAGCCACAGTAATGTAACTCAATTAAGTGATTCGCGATTATAGCAATTTAGCAAAATTTAGGTAACAAAAAAGGCGCAAAAAGCGCCTTTTTAAAAGGGGTATACACGTATTTTATTTCTTAGCGATACGGCCAAAGTTAATATAGTCTTGCGTAATGAGTGCTGCCTCTTCCAAGAAAGGGTCTAACTCTTCAATTACCTCTGGTACATCATCTAGGTTTTCAATCGGATCTTTACCTAAACGCTTTAAACGTTCATTAGTGCGCGCTAAAGTACGTGCTTCATTTTCATCTTTTTCTTTAATACGGTCTGCTTCAACTAAAGAAATAGTTTTACGGTCTTTTTCTTCATTGTAACGAGCAATATCATCAAATACATAACCAAATTCGGGCTCTGTTTTAATACGTAGTTCGTGTTGTTTCTCTAGATAACTAATCACAGGGGTTAAATTACCCTGCTTTTTATACTTAGCTCGTACTATGCTATCCCAAGGTAATGCATTATCTTGCTTGCTCTCACCCCATTCTGCTGGGTCTATCGCCGAAGGGAAGGAAATATCAGGAATAACCCCTTTGTGCTGAGTACTGCCACCATTTATACGGTAAAATTTAGCAATAGTGTACTGTACACTCCCTAAATCGTTGTCGTATAAATCATACGCACGGCCTAAGCCTTTGTGTTGTTGAACCGTTCCCTTACCAAAGGTTTGCTCGCCAATAATCACTGCACGGCCATAATCTTGCATTGCGGCGGCAAAAATTTCAGAGGCTGAAGCACTGTAGCGGTCAACTAAAACAGTTAGTGGGCCATCGTAATAGGTAATGCCATCACGATCTTTTTGCTCTTCAATACGGTTATTTAACGTATGAATTTGTACTACCGGACCTTGATCAAAAAAGAGGCCTGATAGTTGCGTAGCTTCATATAGTGATCCACCGCCATTTTGGCGCAAGTCAATAATAATACCGTCTACATTTTCTTCTTTGAGTTTAGCTAATTCAACTTTAACGTCTTTCGAAAGGTTGTTATAAAAACCAGGGATCTCAATAACACCGATTTTTGACGTTAAATTTGAGTAACTGGCCTCAAATACTTCAGATTTGGCCGCTCTGTCTTCTAAGCGAATTTTATCACGGGTGATTTCAACAACTTTTGGTGTGCCATGCGCATCTGAGCCTTTAAGATATTGTAAACGTACCTTGGTTCCTTTCGGGCCTTTGATTAGGTCAACAACATCATCTAAACGCCAACCAATAACATCAACAAACTCTTTTTGATCTTGGGCAACACCAATAATTTTGTCGTCAGCTTTTAGCTGCTCTGTTTTATCGGCGGGACCACCCGGTACTAAGCTGCGAATAACGGTGTAATCTTCATCCGGACTTAAAACGGCGCCAATGCCTTCAAGCTCTAAGTCCATATCCATTTTAAATTGTTCTGCGCGGCGCGGCGATAAGTACGACGTATGTGCCTCGATACTACGCGCTAGCGAGTTCATTACAATTTGAAATGCATCTTCTGAATTTGTTTGCACTAAACGTTTTTGTGCATTTTTGTAACGCTTGGTAAGAACTTCCTTAATACCTTCCCAATCTTTACCTGTCATTTTTAAACGAAGGGCATCGTATTTAACACGTTCACGCCAGATTTCATCAAGCTCAGCTTGCGATGCTGGCCATGGCGCATCTTCACGATCAAAAAAGTATTTATCGTCTTTATCAAACGTCATTTCTTTATCTAGTAACGATAAAGAGTAATCATAGCGTTCAAAACGACGCTTTAAGCTTAAGTTAAAAATATCAAACGTAAAACCAAGTTTGCCCGTGGTAATCGCATTATCAAAATCGTCGCGGTATTTTTCAAACGTTGCAATGTCGCTTGCTAAAAACACGCTTTTGTTAAAATCAAGGGATTCGATATAACGATCATACACTTTACTGGAAAGCGCATCGTTAAATCGAACCGGTGTATAGTGTGAACGAGCAAATAAGTTAGCCACTCGTTTGCTGGCAGTGCCATGTTGACTTTCTTGTTTAAGTACAGGCAAGTCTTCAAGTTTTGCCGCTTCTACGGAAGCGAATAAAGAACCCGAAAACAGGGCAGCCACTAACGGAATGAGCGTAAACTTTTTACTCATACACAACTCCTTAATTTATTTACAACTTAAATAATGTATAAGCTGTCAGCTTTGGTTTTAACTTGCATGCCTGTTACTAATTCAACATGAACTTCGTCTTTGTTTACTTCAGTAATTACCGCATTTACAAGTGCTTGGCCAAGTTTAACCTTAACCTTGTTATTAACCTTGACCTCACTTGCAGGTAAAGGTTCAACTTTTCCTGAACGTTTAGCAGGGGCTGCTTTAGCTGGTTTGTTAGCTGGAGCATTATTTTTGCTAGCGTGGGCTGGCTTTTTCTTGAAAGATTTAGACTCTGAATCTTGGCGTGGACGCTGTTGTTTTTTGCGTTTAGCCATTTTAGCACGGCTTTCTTCTAGTGCTTTTTGAGCGTGGTCAATGTGCTCTTGCTCAACTTTTTCACCTTGATTACCATCAAGGTCAATACGAAACTCTGACTTGGTCACAGCTTCTAAATAACGCCAATTAGACGTGTATTTTCTAAGTGCTTGGCGTACTTGTGTCTTACTTACTTTTTCAGACCCTTCGATACGCTCGGCAATATCTTTAAAAATACCGACTTTAAGCGGTTTAATACCGTCTTTTTGTTTAAAACATTGTGGAAATTCTTGATAAAGAAATTCCAACACTTCATTAATATCTTTTAGCTTGTTTGTGGTTTCCATTTTAGAACCTATTTTTCACATCTTTTCGTCAAGGGAGGAATCAACATAGTGTATTAACCAGTCAATTAACTCTTCGAAGTCAGCTTCTAGTACTGCCAAGTCACCTCGAAGGTGTTCCCAAATACCATTTATTATTTCATCGATTGATTCACAGTCTAAATCATCTGGGATTTTATCCCAGGCTATGTGAATCAAATCATTGAGCGTTTCCGCTACATGTTCTTCATCCCCTTCCCAATCGCCTACATCTTGTACTGCGAATAGGTAGTCTTGAACATTTAGCAAATCTTTCATTACAAGCTTGCCTCTAAGCATTTAACTAATGCTTCTAAACCAGCTTGGTCATCAGTATCAAAGCGACCAATAGTTGGGCTATCAATATCAAGAACAGCTACTATCTTATCATTTTTCATGATAGGTACAACAATCTCAGAATTAGACGCTGCGTCACAGGCTATATGACCTTCAAACGCATGCACATCTTCAATTAACTGTGTTTCTAGGGTTGCCGCAGCCGTACCACACACTCCTTTACCAACAGGAATACGAATACATGCAGGGTTGCCTTGAAAAGGCCCAAGCACTAATTCACTCGGCGAATCCATAAAGTAAAAGCCCGCCCAATTTACATCTTCTAATGAGGTAAATAATAGCGCACTTACGTTAGCCATATTAGCAATGACATTAGATTCACCAGCGATTAGTGATTCAGTTTGCTTAACTAATGACTGGTAAAAATCGTGCTTTTGCATACCAAACTACTTCTTATTAAACATACAGTAGCTAAAGGTACTCTTTGTCGTGAAAAATTGAAACCTTTTACAAGTAAAAAAACAGAAATAGCGCCGTTTTTCAGCACGCTTGATTAATAATTCTGCAATTATTTTTTTGCTGATTTACGCAGGCCAAATAAAAATAGTCCTGCGGCAAAAGCGGCCATTACACTATTAATTAAAAATATCTCGCCTGATGTCGCACTTAGTAAGTAACTAAAAATTGCGCCGCCCAGCAGCCCAAGGGTAAGTACCCCTGAATAATTGACTTTTGCATACTTAAACATAAGCAAATAACCCGGTACGACAAAAGCGGCCATCGTAAGACCAACAATATGTGCGTTCGCAATTGCGCTCATTAATAGTTGCAGAAAAATGGTAGTGGTATCACCATTAACAGTAAGCCCATAATAAAGACCTAGTGTACTACCAACTATAACGGGGGATAATAAAGAAAGCGCGACACTTTTGGCTAGTTGATGTTTCATATAAGTTCCTAATTACACACTACAAACATTATCTTAAGCATGCACCAAGTTCTTAAGGTTAGAAACAGAGACTATGGTCGTAATTTATGATGGGAAAACAAGCACTCTTTAAACGTCTGTTATTAGGGCGTGTTGATCTTTGATGGTTGAATTTGCAGCAGTATGTTTGGTCTTTAGGCAAGGCGGAGCCTATGAAGTGTGGTTATTCCCCATTAATAGGCGATAACGCAGCATAAATGCCAAACATGCGCTGCCTTTCGGGTTCTGCCTAGGGGCGATAAACTCTTTGTTACTCGGTTTTTACTTAGCCCACTAGGTTACAAACCTCGCGCCGCGATTTAATCTCCTCTAGATTGAACAAATTTCAATCCGCAAAGTTCAATACGCCCTAGACATTTTAACGAATAGTTTTGCTAACTAAAAACAGACACCTATTTTGTTGGCAGCTCACGCTTACTTTTAGCTGTTTATTCGCCCATAACGTAAAGCTCACTACCTTACAGGCGCTAACCTCAATAATAACATAGCCTTAAGGTTGCAATATAAATGCGTTCTTAAATTAATGGCTAATTTGTGCATTTAGGCTTCGGCAGTCATCTGCGGTTTGAACGGGGTATTAAGCGTCGATGCTGATGTATTAATAAGTAATGAGGCCATAGTAACTTCACGTTTTTTCCCTCGGCGGATCAGTGCTTCAACATACACGATACTTAATACAATAGCAGTGGCTTTATAAAGGTTGCCGTGCAAATCACCCACGGCACCACCCGACATACTAAAGATGCCATAAGCTGCATTCATAAAAATATGCATCCACATAGGAAACCAAATTTTATAACCACACTCACAATAAAGCCACGCAAACCAAGTGCCTGCAACAGTGGTTACTGCTACCGCCATTAGTGCAGAAATGGCATCGCCACCTTGGTACATGTGCCCTACTCCAAATACTACCGAGCTTGTCAACGCTGCGGGAATGAACCCCCAGCGGCAAAACCGGTATAAAGCACCAAATAAAGCCGCCCTAAATATTAGCTCTTCAAAAAAACCAGCATAGATTGAGCCTGTTATTAGTCCAGACAAAGATAAATTTAAATTACTACTCAAGTATGCATAGCCAAGTGTCATAGGTATACAGCACAGCAAAGCTGCAAAGGTATAGTTATTAAAGCCTTCGGTGTTAAGGCCAATTGCGTCAAGCATGTTATCTCTTTTAAATAGCAATGTGGTTATCACTAATAAAGGAGCATATAAAAATAAGTATTTAGCGGGGATAAATAAAACCCCAGTAGACGCATCGGCCTGGGTTAATATTTTCGTCCATTCGCTACCCCAAAAGCTTTTCATTATGTAATGGCAAAAAACAAACGTGGCTATCACTAACAGTGATTTTAAAATAGTGTTCATAGTAACCTTCTTAAGTTGTATTTTTTAGTTCAACTTAAGCATGCCTACTCCAGCGTAAAACTACGAACTGTTAGGGATTAACAACATTTTTAGGTATCAAATACAAGTATTTGGGCTGACTAACAAGCACTTGGGGTGAGTAACAAAGCCGCTTTTATATTATCTACGTAGCTTCGCGATACCGGAACAGGCATGGGTGTATTTTTAAGCGTTAATTGCAAGCCGCCAGCGTTGCCACTATACGAGTGAATAAAGGCTACATTAACTGCATAAGAGCGATGGCACCTAATAATTGCAGTATTATTTGGGAGCTGTTTAAGTAAGCGAGTTAAAGAAATACGCAGTAAAGTTTGCTGTATTGCGTGTCCGTCATAAACACTAATTTCGCAATAATTATCAGCCGCTTTTATAAACAAAACACGCTCTAATACTATGCTGATTGCATCATTTTTATTATCGCCAACTAACGTAATTTTCTCGAGTTCTAAAGGAAGGGCTTCACATTGCTTGATTTGTTGCCGCTGTGGTGTTTCATCAATATTAAGCTGCCTAACATGGCGATTTAACATATACATAAAAATTAGCGGAAATACGCCAATAGCAAATATATAGCCAATAAACAGCATCTGATTCTGCCAATGCCACTGTCCTAAAAATGCCACAACAAAATAAGCGTGGTTAAATAAAGCACAAATTAAAATATAAAAGCCGCTTATAAGCATAATACGAAGTGGCTTATAAAAATCATAACGTAACAGCGCTATTTCAATAAAGCCCGATAATAGCAACGCAACAAAAGTGACTAAACCATAACCTGAAAGCCTGAGTATTTTATATGACGATGTATCGTTAATTGTACCAAAAGGTTGGAATACGAATAAAACAAACAACGTTACCAACGAGAACATCATTGCACGATAAACAATAAGTTTTCTTGAATGTAAATCATCCTTGAGCCACAACATACTATTTTAATTACCAATTTTAAAATCTAAAAAATAAAAGTAGCACATTAATATGTTAATAATCTATTAATAACGGCTAATAGCAAACCGAAACGGGGAAATAAGCGAGAAAACCTAAAGGTGGTCTGATAATAAATCGTAGATACAAAAAAGCCCGCTCTAAGCGGGCTTTAATATAATGGTGGAGAGATAGGGATTTGAACCCTAGATGGGCTACAAACCCATGCCGGTTTTCAAGACCGGTGCATTCGACCACTCTGCCATCTCTCCGAAAGTGCTATAAACTACAAGTAAGAGTGTACTCATAGTTATTGTAATTAGGTGGTGGAGAGATAGGGATTTGAACCCTAGATAGGCTACAAACCTATGCCGGTTTTCAAGACCGGTGCATTCGACCACTCTGCCATCTCTCCGCACGGCCTGCATAATAGGGAAACCCATTGCCTTTGTGAAGCTTTTTTTAAAAAAAATTGTTTAAGTGCTTAAAAAACAATTAATTTGTTTAAAGATAAAACAAAAAACTCATTTTTGGTGGTTAAGTGAACTTTAATTAAAAAATAACACTCTATTGATCTACAAAGGTTTGCCCAAACATATAAGAGTTGGTAATCTAATTTTAGTTAAATTATCGAAACAAACATGTTTCACTTAAAGGAGCTCTACAATGGCATTTAATCATTCGTACAATACCGCTAAACCGGTAATGTCGACCATTGAAACAAACAAGGTACTTAAAAACACCTATTTCTTACTGGCCATGACATTAGCATTTAGTGCTGTTACGGCGGGTATTTCAATGGCATTACAATTACCTTACTTTATGGGAATTGTGTTCACACTGGTTTCGTTTGGTTTATTATTTGTTGTAAACAAAAAAGCAGACTCAGCTTCAGGCGTATTTTGGGTGTTTGCTTTTACAGGCTGTATGGGCGCAGGCCTTGGCCCACTTCTTAACTATTATGCGGCTATGCCTAATGGCCCAATGCTTATTATGCAGGCACTTGGTTCTACTGCATTAATATTTTTTGGACTATCGGCTTATGCATTAAACACTAAAAAAGACTTCTCATTTATGGGTGGTTTTTTAACAGTAGGTTTATTAGTGGTTATTGTCGCAAGCATAGTTAACATATTCATTGGCAGCTCGCTAATGTTTATGGTGCTTAACGCAGCTGTTGTGTTAATTATGTCTGGCTTAATCTTATTTGATACTAGCCGTATTATTAATGGCGGCGAAACTAACTACATTCGCGCTACAGTGGCTTTATACTTAAACGTGTACAACTTATTTACTTCTTTACTGCACCTTCTTGGCGCAAGTGATGACTAATTAAATAGTTCTGTTAAAATAGCCCCTTTATTGGGGCTTTTTTATTGGAATTGTTTTGGCGCGATTTGTTCTTTCTTTACATACTCCTCCTTCAGATCATGACTCAACGCAACGTATTATAAAGTTTGCACATGCATGTTTAGCACAAGGCCACACCATAGATGCACTTTTTTTGTATCAAAATGGTATTTATCACGCATCAACTCATTTTGAGCTGGCCTCTGACGAGCTGCAAATCCCTATGCATTGGCAACAACTTGCAGACAAAAATATTAATTTAATGCTTTGCGTTACTGCAGCAGAAAAGCGCGGTTTAAGTACAAGCCAAACAGGTGTGTTTACAGTTGCTGGGCTTGCAGAATTTGCCATGCTAGCCAGTGATGCAGATAAATGGATACAGTTTAAATGAAAAATGTTTTAGTCATGAGCCAATCCAGTCCCTTTGATGAACTTAATACCCGCGATGCCCTAGACATGTCGCTTATATTTGCCGCAGTTGATCAAAATATTAGCTGGCTATTTAGCGGCCCCGCCGTGCTTGCTTTAAAACATAATCAATCAACAGAGCAACTGGGCGTAAAAGATTTTTTTAAAAACATCAAAACGCTTGAAATCTATGAAGTAGAAAATATATACGTATGTGAAAAATCATTACTTGATTATAACTTAAACAAATCTCAATTAATTATTGATTCAATCAGCCTCAATTACACTGAGCAACAACAGTTGATTTGCCAGCAAGATTTTGTGGTGAACCTATGAGTACATTACATATTTTTTCTAAGCCGCTGGCTTATTACGACTTAACCCAGCTTGAAAACTTAATTAAAGACACTGATAAAGTACTCCTTGTTGGTGATGCCTGTTACGCCGCTAAGCAGTATTTTCAATTAAACGATTCGCCATTGTTGCTTTTAGAGGATGCACATGCACGCGCGGTTAAACTAAGCTCTGGCCAATCAATTATTAATTACGATGAGTTTGTTGCCCTGACACTATCTACTAACCAATCTATTACCTGGTAAGCTATGCTTGAATTTAATAATCAACAAATCGATACAGATAAACAAGGCTACTTGCTCGATTACACCGTGTGGACAAAAGAGTTGGCCCCTATTATCGCCGAGCAAGAAAACATTATCTTGAGCGAACAACACTGGGAAGTGATTAATTTTGTTCGCGATTTTTATTTAGAATATAACACCAGCCCAGCGATAAGAATGCTTGTTAAAGCCATGGCTAAAGCACTTGGCGAGGACAAAGGCAATAGTATTTATTTGTATAAATTATTCCCGAAGGGGCCTGCAAAACAAGCGACTAAAATTGCCGGATTACCTAAGCCCGCTAGGTGTATTTAATAGTGAATAAACCAATGCATAATCGCGCAACTAAAAGCACTAACAAACGCACTACGGGTAGAACTTACTCACGCAGTGCATTCACTAAAAAAAGCACAACTTCGCGTGAAGTTAAACCCGCGATAGCAGCTAAAGATAGAAAAATTGTTTTATTTAACAAACCCTACGATGTGCTTTGTCAATTTACAGATGATGCCAATAGAAAAACGTTAGCTGAATTTATTCCCATTAAAGATGTATACGCAGCAGGCAGATTAGACCGCGACAGTGAAGGGTTATTACTTTTAACAAACTGCGGAAAGCTTCAAAATACCCTTACCGCACCAAGTAAAAAAACCAATAAAACCTATTGGGTGCAAGTTGAAGGCGAGCCCAGTGCAGACGCTGTTAACGCCCTATGTAAAGGTGTTGAACTAAAAGATGGTATTACCTTACCCGCAAATGTAAAAATTATTGAAGAGCCTGAAGTTTGGCCTCGTGTGCCACCGGTTAGAGAGCGAAAATCGATTCCTACAACGTGGTTAAGCATTACAATTAACGAAGGACGTAATAGACAAGTTCGTCGTATGACTGCGCATGTTGGGCACCCCACATTAAGGCTTATTCGCTACAGCATTGGTAATTATTCGCTTGATGGCATTGAGAGCGCTCAGTACAGTGTTATCAAAGGTGATAAAAATGCATAAGCCCCATGTGACGGTTGCTGCTGTAGTAAAAAAAGGAGACCGCTTTTTACTTGTAAAAGAGCGAGATAAATTTACTGCTACTATTTGCTATAACCAACCTGCCGGCCATTTAGAACTAGACGAAACACTGGCTCAAGCAGCCAGCAGAGAGCTTTTTGAAGAGACAGGTTTAACCTTAACCCCAATTGGTTTAGTCGGTATTTACAACTTACATGCGGCAAACGGAATACATTATTTACGCTTTTGTTTTCTATTTGATGGCGCTCAAATCACTACTGAGCCCTGCCCAAAAGATGCAGATATAATGAGTGCTGGCTGGCACACTTTAGAGGACATAAAAACGCTGCCTCTCAGAAGCCATCTCGTTTTAAAATGTATTGAGGACAGCCTGAATCGCCCTATTCAGGACGTTAGCTTTATTTACGACGATAATTAAACATTTTCACTTTGTATAATTCTCAAAGCTATATAAATAGTCCACGGCTATAAATTAACTTAATGCTAAGCAATTTCGTCCCTGCCTTTTTGAATAATAAAGTGCGCTATCGGCGGCCTTAACAAACTCTTTTTGATCGCAATTATCATCTTCACCAAACGCGTTAATACCCATACTAAGGGTTAAGTAACCGGTAAAACTATCTTCATGAGGGATACGGAGCTCTTCAATTGCCTTTTGGATATGCTCAGCTATAAACAAAGCCCCTTGTTTATCTGTTTGTGGTAGCAATACAACAAACTCTTCACCGCCATAACGCGCTACAAAATCTTCGGTACGGCTTACCGTACACGCTATTGCTTGCGCCACGTTATACAAACATAAATCACCTTCAACATGTCCGTAGCGGTCGTTAAATAGTTTAAAGTGATCAATATCAATTAAAATAATCGCTAAATCGTCACCACATTCAACAGCTTTTTCAAACTCTTTACTTAGCTTTTCATCAAAACGACGTCTATTTGCTATTTGCGTTAGTGAATCTAAAAACGCCATATCGCGTAAAATATTTTGATCTTCCAAACGTTTGGTCGCATCGTTAAATACAGCAATATATTCATCCCCTAAGTTAATGCCTGATACTTCCATCGTAATCGTATTACCGTTTTTACATGTAACATGGTAATCATGCGCGGGGATGTCTTGCCCTGTTTCATTGCCCACTTCTAACGCCGCTTGCCACGTTTTTTTCACGGATTCTCGATAGTGAGGGTCTGGGTATGCATTAACCCACCATTGCTCTAAGTTAGGTAAGTCATCGACGGTGTAACCAAATACATCTATAAAGCGTTGATTAACCCTAATGATATCACCTGTTTTCGCACATACATTAGAGATAGGCATAGGCAAAATAGTAAATAAATGGGCGTAGTGGCTCATCTCGTGGCGCTTCATAGGATGATGCATTTTTTTAGATAAGAAACTGTACGGCGCATCTTCTTTTTCGTGCGAAAGCGAATGTTCCATTGTTAATACAAAGTACCACTCTTTCCACCACTTTTGTGTTGCTTCAATTAAAGCTACTTCAGATTGGTTTATTAAATCTAGAGAACTGGACACAGAATTAAAAATATCATCAACTGGGCAAGCGTGTTGAAAATCTACAGGTAAGGTATGTTTAAAAATTTCATGAAAAAGTTTATAAGCTGATTGCTTAAACTCACTCGTCGGGTTTTCTAGTAACTGCTTCACGTGAAAACTAGAATTTGTGGTATAAAATGTTATTAAAGTCGAAAGTTTTTTTACCTGAAAGGCGTAGTTCATATATTCATTCCATTGAAAATATTAAGGCTATAAATCCAGAGTTAATACAAAAATCCTGCTTGCCTCTTAAATTATTCTGCAAACACAAGGTAATATACTCAACATTATTATGTGCTCGGACAATAATGGCACCGAAATAACTTTTTACAATGGCTTATTTAAATTTTTCATCATTTTTTATTTCAAATGCGATTCAGTCTTATTTGCTATTTGTTATATGAATAAAATAACGACAAAAACGTGCGTTTGCGCTACTCCTCCCTTTAAGCAAAAACAAAATGCGTGCTATAATCGCGGCCTTTCCAAGTTAACAGCAATCTGTATAAGCGAAATTATTCATGAGCGAAAATAGTCACATTAAAGTCATCGTTGGTATGTCCGGCGGTGTTGATTCTTCTGTATCTGCATATTTATTACAGCAACAGGGCTACCAAGTAGAAGGCCTGTTTATGAAGAACTGGGAAGAAGACGACAATGACGAATACTGTGCAGCCGCTGAAGATTTAAAAGATGCGCAAGCAGTGTGTGACAAATTAGGCATCGAGCTTCATACCGTTAACTTTGCAGCAGAGTATTGGGATAACGTTTTTGAGTACTTTTTAGAAGAGTATAAAGCGGGCCGTACGCCAAACCCTGATATTATGTGTAACAAAGAAATTAAATTTAAAGCGTTTTTAGAATTTGCTGCCCAAGCACTTGGCGCCGATTTTATTGCTACAGGCCATTATGTTCGTCGTGAATTACGCGACGACAAATACGTTATGTGCCGAGGCTTAGACGATAACAAAGATCAAAGCTATTTCTTATACACTTTAAGCCATGAGCATATAGGCCAAACCCTTTTCCCAGTAGGTGATATAGCTAAACCTGAAGTACGCCGTATCGCAGAAGAGCAAGACTTAATCACCCACGATAAAAAAGACAGCACCGGTATTTGTTTTATTGGGGAGCGCAAATTTAAAGACTTTTTACAAAAGTTTTTACCTGCTCAACCAGGTGTGATCGAAGACACAGATGGCAACAACGTAGGTGAACACGAAGGGCTTATGTATCATACACTAGGCCAGCGTAAAGGGTTACTAATTGGTGGCATGAAAGAAGGCTCTGGCGAGCCATGGTATGTTGTAGATAAAGACGTTGAGCGCAATGTACTGGTTGTAGGACAAGGTAAAGACCACCCTCGCCTTTACAGCAATGGCCTAAACGCTAATCAATTACATTGGGTAGACCGTGTTGGCCCGCAAGGCACCACGCGCTGTACCGTTAAAACTCGTTACCGCCAAGAAGATATTAATTGTACCCTTCTCGTTGGCGAAGATGGTATGGCACGCGTATTGTTTGATGAGCCACAAAAAGCCGTTACACCGGGTCAGTCAGCTGTATTTTATGCCGATGAGGTGTGTTTAGGTGGTGGTATTATTGATTCGGTGATCAAGTAATGAATGAACACCAAGTCATGGCGCTTGCCGCCATGTGCCAAGTGGCTAAACAAGTACAAAAAATTGCCCAGTACGGCAGTGCAAACGATTCAGATTTAGATGTGCTTTTTACAAGTATTGTACAAACATCTCCCGCATCACCGGTTGATGTTTATCAAGGTACGCATAACTTACGCGACGGCTATAAAACATTAATGGCACAGCTGACTGCTGGCACTCAAAAAGATGTCGAAATAGTTAAGTACGTAGGTGGTTTAATGCAACTTGAACGTATTTTAAATAACGAGCCAAAAAGCTTAGCTGAACTTGGCCGCCGTATCGACGACATTCATCGTCGCTTAGATCACTTTGCCATAACCGATGACACCGTAGTTGCCGGTTTAGCAGATATATACTCGTCGGTGCTAAGCCCCCTTGGGCACCGAATTCAGGTTTATGGTAAACCCGAGTTATTAAAACAGCAGCAAACGCAAAATAAAATTCGTGCACTTTTATTAGCAGGAATTCGCAGTGCTGTATTATGGCGACAAATGGGCGGTAAACGCCGTCACTTTTTCTTTGCAAAAAGAAAAATTCTCGCTATTGCAAAAACAAAAATTTAATTATCGTTCAAAACTAAAATTTAGGAGTTATTATGGAGCTTTCAGCGTTAACCGCTATCTCTCCAGTGGATGGTCGCTACGGCAGCAAAACCACTGAACTACGCAGTATTTTCAGCGAATTTGGCTTAATCAAATACCGCGTAACCGTTGAAGTGCGTTGGTTGCAAGCCTTAGCTGCAGCAAGCGATATTAAAGAAGTACCTGCATTTAGCGAACAAGCCAATGCACTATTAAATGCCATTGTTGATAACTTCAGCGAAGCAGATGCACAGCGTGTAAAAGACATTGAACGCACCACAAACCACGATGTTAAAGCGGTAGAATACTTACTAAAAGAAAAAGTAGCCGATAACAGCGAAATCAACGCTATCAACGAGTTTATCCATTTTGCTTGTACCTCGGAAGATATTAATAACCTATCTCATGGTTTAATGCTCACAGAAGCTCGCGATAAAGTATTATTACCATACTGTGACCAATTACTTAACGCCATAAAAGAAAAAGCCATTGAATACAAAGCAGTGCCTATGATGACGCGTACCCACGGCCAGCCAGCTACACCATCAACTATGGGTAAAGAGTTTGCTAACGTATACGTGCGTTTAAAACGCCAACGCGACCAAATCGCACAGGTAGAAATGCTAGGTAAAATTAACGGTGCTGTAGGTAACTACAATGCTCACCTGAGTGCTTACCCAGATTACGATTGGCACACTCATGCAAGTAACTTTGTAACAAGCCTTGGTTTAACGTTTAACCCGTTCACTACCCAAATAGAACCGCATGACTACATTGCCGAGCTATTTGATGCTATTGCTCGCTTTAACACTATTTTACTTGATTTTGATCGTGACGTTTGGGGTTACATTGCCCTTAACCACTTCAAGCAAAAAACCATTGCTGGTGAAATCGGCTCTTCAACAATGCCGCATAAAGTAAACCCTATCGACTTTGAAAACTCAGAAGGCAACCTAGGCATAGCAAATGCTATATTTGCTCACCTTGCACAAAAACTGCCTGTTTCTCGTTGGCAACGTGACCTTACCGACTCTACAGTACTGCGTAACTTAGGTGTGGGCATGGGCTACACGCTTATTGCTTATCAATCGACACTTAAAGGCGTAAGCAAACTTGAAGTAAATGAGCAACGCTTACTCGAAGAGCTTGATCAAAACTGGGAATTACTTGCAGAGCCAATTCAAACGGTTATGCGTAAATACGGTATTGAAAAACCATACGAAAAACTTAAAGATTTAACGCGTGGTAAGCGTGTAAATCAAGAGATTATGGCCGACTTTATTGATGGTTTAGACCTGCCAGAGCATGCAAAAGTTGAAATGAAAAAACTAACACCAGCCAACTACATTGGCCGCGCTGTTGAGTTTATTGACGATTTAGTTTAGCTAGTCAATTGCAAATATAAAAAGCGAAAGGATAATCCCTTTCGCTTTTTTTGTACTAAAAATTATAGGTCAACTCTATGTACCAATTAAAAATAAACACCCTCAGTGAACAAGAATTTTTAAACCAATATTGGCAAAAAAAGCCACTATTGATTAAACAAGGTTTTACAGACTTTCAAGACCCAATAGAGGCAGAAGAGCTTGCCGGTCTTGCAATGGAAGAAAGTATAGAGTCGCGTATTGTTACTAACCATAATAACGATTGGCAAGCATACCAAGGCCCATTTGAAGACTTTGAAAAACTTACTGAGCAACACGCAACTTTACTGGTACAAGCGGTTGATCATTGGCATAGCGATGCTGCACAACTGCTAGAGCCGTTTAGATTTATACCTAACTGGCGAATAGATGACTTAATGATCAGCTACTCTAGCCCTAAAGGTGGAGTGGGCCCACATTTAGACCAGTATGACGTATTTATAATCCAAGGTGAAGGTAAGCGCCATTGGCGTGTTGGCTTGCCCGACCCTACTCTTAAGCAATTTACGCAAAATAAAAAACTACTACAGGTTGAGCAATTTGAAGCGGTAATAGATTGTATTTTAGAACCCGGCGATATTTTATATATACCACCTGGGTGCCCACATGAAGGCTATGCTATAGAAAACGCCTTAAATTATTCAGTGGGTTTTAGAGCGCCTAACCAACAAGACTTATTTTCGAGTTTTGCCGATCATATTATTGATACTGACAGCGGCCAAAAACGCTATTCCGATCACACATTAACGCTAAGAGACGCTAAAGGTGAGCTTTTAGATAGCGAAGCCAATAAAGTTAAAACCCTTATGCAAGCGCTTCTTAATAACGATGAGTTATTTAAACAATGGCTGGGTAACACCCTAAGTCAGCCCAAGCACGAAATGGACTTAGCACCGCTTGAAGCCCCCTTAACTTGCGAACAAATGAGTGAATTAATAGCCAGCAATAACGATGAGTTTGAGCGTTTAGGTGGCACACGTGCTATTTTTCAGCAATGTGAAGATACCTTACTGCTAAGCATTAATGGTGAGAACTATTTATTACCCCTTTCGGATTTAAAAGCCGTTAGACTTTTAACTGATAATAGTTATTTTAACACTGAAGATTTAGACCAAGCCCAACCTAGCCTAGTTTTTATTCAAACTTTTACTACACTAGTTAATGAGGGAGTTTGGTTTAACTAGGGGTGTTCTATGAGCTATCAAGTTAATAAAGTAGAGTGGGATATACAAAAAGACCTGCTACAACAAATACGTGAAAAGGTTTTTGTATACGAATTACACATCCCCAAACGCATAGAATTTGATAGCCTCGATAAAATTGCTCACCACGTTTTAGTGACTGATGAATGCAAATTGCCTGTTGCTACAGGCAGGCTTTGTACCGACGGGTTAATAGGCCGAATTGCTGTACTGCCAGAGCACCGAAATCGTCATGTATACACATCGCTACTGACCTTTATTGTTCAACTAGCCGCAAACGACGGCCATAAAGCAATTAGTATTAATTGCATATTAAATGAAGTAGAGCGTTTTAAGCGAAATGGGTTCAAGCAGCAAGGCACTGTATTTATGGAAGCAGGCATACCCAGACAGCGTATGCTCTGTGAAGTATCGCAGTTTGTTACCAAACCCTTTACGTTAGTACATTAAAAAAGGGCGTAAATTGCCCTTTTATATGTTCATACATGCATCATTCTATTTTGGCTCATTGGCCCAAAGTTGCTCGTTTTCATGCATTTCGTATAAACCATGAGCACGGTTTATAAGTAAGTTAGCAAAATCGACCTGGGTTTTATCACGAGCACCCACACTCATTATTTGATCGGCTTTTAGCTGCCATTGTAACGAAAAATAACGCATGGCATCGCGTGCATCTTTTGCTGCACTTACTTCAGCATGATCTGTTGGTAAGCGCCCTGTTATTACCCAATAGCTCTTACCGTTTTGTGCTTTAAATTTCCACATAGCACACAGTGGCGCTAAAAAACGGCTATCTTTGTCTATTACTGATTTAGGCATAATGCCTTTTTCTGCTAAATATTTTTGAGCGTTTTGAAAACATTCGCGTTGCCAAGCAACACGTTGCTGCTCTATTTGCTCTTGCGCTGTTAATGGTTTTTTTTCTTCTTGCTGCATTTTATTAACCTTTACTGCTTTTTTTTACACTCTAAGTGCATAACAAATAAGGTGCAAGCATAAAACAGCTGCTTTGCACCTTAAATACATCATTTGATTTGTTTTTGGCCACAATTACGTTTAAACAATAATAAATCGCTGTTATTTTATATTGTGATCAAACGAGCCCACATCACCTGGGAACACCACTGGCGATTCAATCCCGTCTTTACTTATCGCTGCAACACCAAAATAGTAGTTATCAATAACCACATTTTTAAGTGTGGCCGTTGTAACTTTCCCAACATCTTGGCTAAATTGCCATTGTGGCTCACTGGTATAGCGCCAATAAATACGATAACCAGCTATATTATCATCATCTGACTTTTGCCACGAAAGCGTGGTGTTAGCATTAACCGCGCCTTCAATTTTCACCTGCTTAGGGGGTGCTGGGGCCCACGCCATTGAAGCCATAGTTACAGCGTTGAGCGAGGTAAGTTTTGCAGTGTAGTCAAAATCAACACCATCTATTGTATCCCCATAAACCACGCCATTTTCAGTGCGTAAGTCTTGATGCTGTCGGTCGTAATGCTCGTTAGTTTCCATAATTCTGACTGCAGCAAAACCTGCATCGTTAAAGGGTCTATGGTGCCCGCCTCGGCCAAATCTATCTAACCTGTAAACTAACATTGTATCTAAATTTGGGATGTACCTATCAGCAATAATATCTATATAGCGGGCTAAATTACGGCTCGCTGAGTCTACCTCACCGCCGGTAAATCGCCTTGTACGCGCCTGCTCTTTAGTTTCTACTACTCGTGTGCCTTCAGAAAATATGCGTGCCGTTGTATTGTCGGTAACGCCATTAATACCGGTAATGTTGCCAATCATATCGTTATTTAAAACGCCATGAACTTGCCAATCATGCTTTTGCGCATACGCTGTGAGTATTTTACCACCAAACAGGCCTTGCTCTTCGCCCGAAAGTGCCGCATATACAACTGAGCCATTAAATTCATATTTGCTAAGTATACGTGCAGCTTCAATAACACCTGCCACGCCCGAGGCGTTATCATTGGCACCTGGTGAATCACTGGTAAAGTCCATAACATCACTCACGCGCGAATCAATATCGCCCGACATAATCACCATTCGGTTTGGCTCAGTACTGCCGCGCTGAATTGCAACAATGTTTACTACTTCAACAGGATTAGGGATTCGTTTTTCACCTGATATGGTGTCTTTAACTTCAATTACTTCTAGGCAGCCACCACATTGTGCTGATATTTTCTCAAACTCTTTTTTGATCCAACGCCTTGCAGCGCCTATGCCCCGTGTTTCAGACTTAGTGTCTGAAAGCGTATGGCGAGTTCCGAAATCCACCAGCGTTTGTATATCACTCCCAATACGCTTAGCTGATACCTCGGCTGCAATATCATGTAGCTTTTGTTGTTCTTCATATTTTATGCTGGCATGAGCGTGTGCTGTTAACCCTGCCGTACAAGCAAAAGCTAATGCACTCAATTTAATAAGTTTAGTTGTAATAGAAAAAGGGGTTTTGCGCATTATAAGCTCCTTATTTTTTACCTTACCTTTACTCAACAACCTTGTTAGTGCAACTATTTTGAGTTAAAGCTTTGTACAAGTAAGCTCAACTGTAAAAATTAACCACAGTTACACACTCCTCCCTCGTTTATGCAACCGAGCGTATTACAAACCTTGTTACATAAATATGTTACATACATTGCGTGTTTTCGTGGCAAACTAATGGGGTGTTTTATTTGTAATTGTAATCTATGCGCCAGCTTAAAGCCGATACGGTCTCTGCCAATTTAATAGCTTTTAGTAACAACCAATATGGGCCTATTTGTGTTTATCAAAATACGGCCTATCGCTGGTTAACACTTGCCCAAAATGCGCATAGCGATATTACTATTCAAGGGGTAATGAGCCTTAATAAAAATGAACAACTACTGATTGCGGTTAATCAATGTATGCTGTTATTTTTACTAAAAACAGCAGAGCCACTTCGGGTTTTAAATTTAGGTTTAGGCACTGCGGGCATTGAACGAGCTATTTATTATTTACATAACAAAACAGCTTATATAAATAACGTAGCTGTGTTTGAGAGTGTAGAAATAAACCCCGCGATGATAAGCGTTGCTAAGGAGCATTTTAGCTTGCCCGCTAATCATACGGTGCACGTACAAAATGCAGAGTTGTTTGTTGCAACGTGCACGCGTACATACAATGTCATCACAATTGATATTTTTAGTGGCGATGTACACCAAGACTTTTTATCAGATAGTGTATTTTGGCAAAACATACGTCGCTGCAGTGAGCAAAACGCACAAATTATTATAAATTTAAACCCTAAAACAGGAAAAGAGCTTCAAGCTTTACTCGTCCTGTTTAGGCAACACTTCAGCTGCATCGCCCTTATAGAGTTTAACGAGTACAAAAATATTGTCGTGATACTTTCTCAGCAAAGCTTAATACACATCAATAAAGAAGAAATAGCTCATTCGCCATTATTTAAAACATGGGCGCCCACCCTTCACAGCGACATAAACAGCATTTATCACATAGAGTAATTTATCGCCCAGGTTCGTGTTTTTCATAGCATGGTAAACGGGTTTCTAATTGCTCCCAATTGGCTTTAGAGGTAACAAAATTATGCGAAATGACCTGTTCAGTTATATCACTGTCTATCAACCCTAGACGTATACGCAAGCGTGATTTATCCTCAGCGTTCGCACTGTAAATGGGCGATCCACATGTTTTACAAAAAAAGCGCGCACGCCCAGGTTTAAAATTAAATTCAGTTAAATTATCTTTACCTTTGGTAAGTGTAAAATCGCGAGTATTTACAAAACCATTTGTGGCAAAAGCAGTCCCGCTGTTTTTTCTGCATAGTGAGCAATGGCAATGAATGATTTGAGAAATAGGCCCTTTAATTTCAATGCTTACCGCTTTACATAGGCACGTTCCTGTATACATATAATCCCTTTATTATTTTAATTTGTGTGTTGTTAGCTATTTTACCCGTTTAAAATATAAACGTCAGCACAATAGATACAACACAATATTGGTTGACTAATCCACAGTAAGTTGGTTATATAAATTTTAAGGTTTAAAAATTAAAACCCATGTAATTGGTATACCAATTTACGTACTTACATTAGTAAAAGAGGGATTATGCGCGTTAAATACAGCTTACTATTAGTGGCCTGCTCAGGATTATTAGCCTGTAGCCAAAACAATCAAAACGCCCCCTCTGCAAAGTGGCTACTAGTAGATAACTTTGAACAACCACTAAAAGGCTGGACAAAGGCCGACACAGACAATCAAACTCAACCTTATGTCGCTAACCCACAAGTGACTAAAATAGAGGTTGAGGACACAACCAAAGGGATTAACCATTTTTTAATTAAAAAGCCCGCCGAAAAGGGTATTGTTGGAAACCGTAAAGCCCTTAGCTATAAAAAGCTGCCAAAAACAGTGCCAGTTGGCGAAACCTACACTTTTTTTACACGTATTAACGTTGCCTCTTTTCCAAATAACCATGCTTTTGGATTAAGTAATTTAGAGCCAGAGCAAATAAACGTTCATGGCTACGATGCCTTCGAAGCCACTCTTCGGGTTACAGATAAAACCGAATCAAACGGTTTAGTTAATACCGGGGCGCTAATGGTCAAAACTGATAAGGGCTATAGTAATATCCAAAACTATGCACAAGCGCAATCGGCTCAACCACTTGATACAAACAGTTGGTACAACATTTGGTACGTTGTTAATAATGCATCGGTAAAAATGCAAGGTCAGCAATATAATGTATACGTGCAAGGCGGCGAATTTAAAAACCAAACCTTAGTGTATAAAAATGCCACCATTAGAATGAAACGCGAACGCCCACTTAGCTACTTTTTAGCTAACTGCAATACGGGCCCTCACAAAAATCCTTACGGAAATGGGGGGTTACGCTATGACGACATTTACATGATTAAAGGCGTAAACCTTACAAACCCTCTTCGATAAAATTAGCTGTGTCATTTAGTCATTAAAGTTCTACAGCGCGCTCCTTAAATGGTATGATCATTTTCTATTATTTGTCATTTAAGTTTATAAAATGTATCGATTATTCGAAAAAATGACCAACGCATTTCCTGAGCAAAAGCCAACGCAGCCACCCTCTACCTTATTTGCGTTTTGTCGTCATTACACTAAAGGCATGGAATTGTCGCTAGTTTTAATGTCTGTTAGTGCTGCCCTGCTTGCTATTTTAGAAGTGTCGTTGTTTAGCTATATGGGCCAATTGGTTGATTGGTTGGGCACCTACACACCACAAACTTTGTTTGAAGAGCAAAAAGCCGAGCTTATAAAAATGGCAGTAGTGCTTTTAGTGGTGTTGCCTATTGTGGTGTTTTTTCACTCGGCTATTTTACACCAAGCATTACTGGGTAATTACCCTATGTCGATTCGTTGGTTGGCGCATAGATACTTATTACGTCAAAGTGTGAGCTTTTATCAAAACGAGTTTGCAGGGCGTATCGCCACAAAAGTAATGCAAACATCACTGGCCGTGCGCGAAGCCGTAATGAAGCTGCTCGATGTACTAATGTACATAGTGGTTTATTTTGGCGCTATGGTGTTTTTAGTTGCCGAAGCAGACTGGCGTTTAATGCTGCCACTTTTAGTGTGGGTAATTGCTTATGCCGCCATTCAAATGTACTTTGTGCCAAAACTTAAAAAAATTGCCAGCTCGCAGGCCGATGCACGTTCAGAAATGACCGGCCGAATAGTCGACAGCTATACAAATATATCGACCATTAAGCTTTTTTCGTACACGCAACGCGAAGAACAATACGCTAAACAAAGCATGGATGTTTTTTTAAAACCTGTTTATAAGCAAATGCGCTTAGTAACCAGCCTTAACTTTGCCATTAATAGCCTAAATTACTTATTAGTATTTAGCGTGGCCGCACTCTCTCTTTATTTGTGGTCGTTAAGTGCAATTAGCGCAGGCGCAATTGCAGTAGCAGTAAGTTTATCGCTTAGATTAAATGGCATGGCGCAGTGGATCATGTGGGAAATAAGCAGTTTGTTTGAAAACATTGGTACCGCCACCGATGGCATGAAAACCTTATCGACGCCAATAAAAGTAGCTGACAAACCCAATGCGAGCACGCTTGAAGTTACTAAGGGCAATATTGAATTTACAAACGTGCATTTTAACTATGGTAAAGCCGCTAACGAAACCAATCGTGGCCCTGTAATGAACGGCCTAAACCTACATATAAAACCCGGTGAAAAAATTGGCTTAGTGGGCCGCTCTGGCGCAGGTAAATCAACCTTAGTTAATTTATTACTGCGTTTTTACGATACTGACTCTGGCACCATTAAAATTGATGGCCAAAACATTACCGACGTAAGCCAAGAAAGCCTTCGCCGTTATATAGCTATGGTTACCCAAGACACTTCCCTGCTGCATCGCTCTGTAAAAGATAATATTTTATACGGCCGACCCGATGCCTCAGAAGCTGAAATGCTCAGCGCTGCCAAGCAAGCTAAAGCGCTCGACTTTATAAGTGATTTAGAAGATAGTAAAGGCAATAAAGGGTTTGATGCACAAGTTGGCGAGCGCGGTGTCACCCTATCTGGCGGGCAACGCCAACGTATCGCTATAGCGCGGGTATTACTTAAAAATGCACCTATTTTAATACTCGATGAAGCCACCAGTGCGCTGGATTCAGAAGTAGAAGCTGCCATACAAGCAAGTTTAGATGACTTAATGACAGGAAAAACGGTTATTGCAATTGCCCACAGGCTATCGACTATTGCGCAAATGGACAGACTTATCGTACTTGATAAAGGTGGTGTGGTAGAGCAAGGCAGTCATGAAGAGCTTATTGCACAAAATGGTATTTATGCTGGCCTTTGGGCGCACCAAACCGGTGGGTTTATTGGTGTAGATTAATCTCAGTTAAAAACAAAAAAGCGAAAGGACTAATTACAGCCCTTTCGCTTTTTTATACAAACGCCTAAATAGCCTTTAACCACGTGATATTAAGCCATTAGCCTTAAGCCAATTAAAATTAGCATGACAATATTGGCAATAAAACTGATTAAAAAGAAGTAAGTGCGTGGGCTTGGGTTTTTCTCGGTAGCTATAACGTAATACAACACCATATGAATTAATCGCGCTATTACATACACCCAAACACACATAGCAAATATAGGGCTTTGGTAATTTATAACAAATGCAAACAGCACAGTACCAATAAATAGCGCACTGTTTTCTAGTGTGTTATGAAAAGTACGATGAGCCCTGAATATAAAACTGTCGTGCGATAAATCATCGCTTATTTTACCTGGTACAGCATTAGGTTGTTTAGCTTTGCTAAAGGTAGCAACCGACCACTGTACCACTAACATTATTAAATAAACGTAAAACGCCATATAGGCAGAAAGCGCAACTTCAGTCATTTTTGTGTCCTTAAAATTGTTTTAACTCAGTAGTTACAGCAAGTTTCAAGCCTAAAATAAGTCATTTATAATTAATTACTTATAATTTATAGGGTCAGTAATAATGTAAAAGCTGCAAACCTATTTATAAATGTTACCCACGTATTAACTCCTTAACGTTAGCGTAATTGATACCACTGCATGATCGGTTGTTAAATCGTCTCGTTCGTATTCTGGGTTTATTAAATGCCTGTCGTATGTATGATAATCACTCACTTCATAAAAGCTATCATCGTAACTTGGGTCAAACTCACACGAGAGTAAAATATAATCAAGTACCGAACTACTTGTTCCATAGTAATGGGTGGGGCTGCGCATTAATAACGGCGCAGTATTATTTATTTGCGAAGTAGCTTCGTTTATTGACTGTTGCGGCGCAGCAGAGCCATTACTTTGTTGAGCATTTGTATGGCTGCCAGCGTTTTGTTGTGTGTTGTGCGCCGTAAATTGGCTCATTCTTAGTGTTTTAAATAGCTGCCACGCATCATTTAAACAATATTTAGCAAGGTAGGCCTTAACGTCAAACGCTGGGGCAAATCGCAATGTATTCGTTAATAAATGACTCAACACGCCATCTGCTAGGTCGTTATTAAAATCGCCCATTAACACCATTGGCTGTTGTGTGGCTTCGCGTCGGGTAATCATTTCTATCATTAGTAAGGTGGCTTCACTACCGCGCTGAATGGTTGAGCCCCATGAACCGGCCACATTTGCTTTAAACGCTTCAATTATGCTTTTTTCGGGCGAAAGTTCGTTATTTGTGATTGCCAATGATTTCGTGTTTTCGTCAGGCTCTAATAATGGCCGTTTAGATTTAAAGTGAACAACGTAGCAATCAGTATTACCTACATGGGGCAATGAAATAGTGGCTCTTAATACTTTACGGCTAAATGTAAAGTCACTGCAAAGGCCAAGAACACTAGCAAGGGCATTACTGTGCTTAACCGCAGCAACCTCAACAATCTCAAATTTAGACGCTATAGCAACTACCGGGCGTTTAAAAATAAAGTCGTCAATAATCTCTGGCGAGTCAACCACAGCAAAATACGCGTAACCTTGCTGCGCCATTAACACTTTTAGCGATTCAATACTAAATACTTCTTGAAAACCGACTACATCAGGCGCGTACTCATTTAAATAATCTACTATCCAACGCTGTTTGCGTGCCCATTGCTCTGCGGTATAAATTTTTTCAAAATCGTAATACGCATTAGGCGGCTCAAGGTAGTTAAACAAATTAAACGTAGCCATTTTAAATTGCGTGTTTTTTACTACAGGCTCATTTAAATCGTCGGAAGATTCAGCCTCAAGCGCAGTGTGATGTAAAGTCGATTCAAAATTACTGATAACAATAGCCTAGCGTATTAAAGTGCGTTAATTATACCCTAAAGAGTTTAAAGTTCTAAGCCCGTGAATTATTCTCAACATGCAATTTAAAGCCGTAATTTACGCTATACTGCCCTCCTCGTTATTAGCGCACACATAGGTATTATGAACTACTCAAATTTTGGTACTAAATTTACACAACCCAACGGAATAACGCAGCTTATGGAAGATTTAGGCAGCGCTAACGCAAGCAATAATCCAAATATTGTTATGTTAGGTGGCGGTAACCCCGCACACGTACCACAGGTTAATGCCGTATTTTTAGATGAATTACAAAAGCTAGTAGCCAGTAATAAAGTATCGCAAGTATTTGGTTTGTACGATGGGCCAACTGGCAATGACGAGTTTAGAGCTGCCCTTGCTAAACAGCTCAATAGCGAGTTTGACTGGGGTTTAACAACGCAAAACATAGCACTGGGTAATGGCAGCCAAGCTAACTTTTTTGTGTTGTTTAATATGCTTGCGGGCAAAATGAGTGATGGCACTAATAAGCGTATATTGTTTCCGCTTGCACCTGAATACGTAGGTTACGCCGACCAAGGTTTATCTGATGATATGTTTGTGGCAATCAAGCCCGACATCGAAATTTTAAATACACTCAGTGGCTCTAAGCAATTTAAATACGTGATTGATTTTGACGCGGTTGAAAATGTACTTGCTGAAGATAGCAGTATTAGCGCGCTGTGCGTATCGCGCCCTACCAACCCAACTGGTAATGTGATTACCGATGAGGAAGTACGCCACCTTGACGCCCTAGCACACAAGTACAATATTCCCCTAATTATTGATAACGCCTACGGCGACCCTTTCCCTGGCTGTATTTACACCGATGCAAACCTTACTTGGAACTCAAACATTATATTATGTATGTCGCTTTCAAAATTGGGCTTGCCAGGCCTGCGCACTGGTATTGTGGTTGCCAATAACGAAATAATTAAAGCCATTGGCCGTGTTAATGGCTCAATGGTGTTATCGCCTAATGCGATTGGTCCAAGCTTAGTAACCCGCTTAATTAACGAAGGCGAATTACTGCCTTTATGTAAAAATACGGTATTACCTTTTTATAAAAATAAAGCAGAGATAGCCATAAACCTGTTTGATGAAATTTTTGCAGACTTGCCTGTTTACTTACATAAACTCGAAGGCGCGTTTTTTATGTGGCTATGGTTTAAAGACTCAAAAATAACCAGCGAAATGCTTTATCAAAAACTTAAAGAGCAAAACGTATATATAATTCCTGGGCATAACTTTTTTATTGGCATTGAAGATAGCTGGGAGCACAAACACCAGTGCGTACGTATTAACTACGCCAACGATGAAGCCACTCTCAGAAAAGGTTTAGAGGCAATTAAAGCGCTGATTATGTAGCGCTTTAATTAACGTTTTTCATCTTATTTTTACGAGGTGGTTAATGCTTAGCGTTAGCCACTGAGTTTTGTATTTAACCTACTGTTTAGGGGCTAACGCCTTAGTTAACAGGGCAAACAGCAAGCCACCTAGCGCACCTGCTAGTAACTGTAAATAAAAGCCCCATCCACGTGCGCCCGCTATAATATGAATATTCATAATCGACTCAATAGCCACTAAAACCACAGCAAAAGCAGTAATACCCGCTGCAATAAATAACACCATACTGTATTGTTTAACTTTTTTAGTAAGCTTTACAGTCACTAAAAACGCAATGGCAAGCGCTATGGCAATAATAGCGCCATAGGTAAGTAATAAACCTAACCAATCATCTAGCGTTAAATTGATACGATCGCTTAAGCTCACTACGATACCTACATTAACTAATTGATTGACAACGTATTGGCTATGAAACAAGCTAGCAAGGGTAAAGGTAAGTAACCAAGAAACTAAAAATATAGGGAGTACACGTGTTAAAAATGGCATGGTTATCTCAACTTAAAATAAAGCTTTTTTCTTACAGTAGCAAAGGCTTGCAATGTAAACAACGACTCTCTCAATTAGCGCTATGGCTGTTTGTAGGACTATTTGCATCTACCGCCAGTGCAGCTGAGTTACCTAAAGAGCAATACAGTACTCACACACTCGCAGCACAATTAAACTCGCCGTGGAGCATGGTTAAACTTCCAAACGGGACATGGCTAATCACAGAGCGCGACGGCCACGTTGTTATTGTAAAAAACAATCAGCAAACAAGAGTAAATTTAAACCTTGAAGGCTTATACGTTGCAGGCCAAGGCGGCTTACTGGATATAGTGCTGTCGCCTAATTTTAACACTACTAAAGAAGTTATATTTACTTATGCGCAAGGCACTGCTGAAGCTAACCGCCTTGTAATTGCCAAAGCCACCTTTAATGGCACTGACTTTTCAAAGCCTAACGTTATTTATAAAGTAGCGACTGATAAAAACACTCCACAGCATTACGCTGGCCGCGCCCTTATTTTACCCGACAACACCCTACTGTTTTCAACCGGTGATGGCTTTGATTTTAGAGAGCAAGCACAAGTGATAACCAGCCAACTAGGCAAACTATTGCGTATAAATCTAGATGGCACTATCCCAAAAGATAACCCGTTTATTAATCACAAAAACCCCAATGCACACGCTGTTTACTCGCTCGGTCACCGTAACCCACAGGGCTTAGTATATGATTACGATACAGAGCAAATTGTCAGCCACGAGCACGGCCCCGCCGGTGGCGATGAGCTAAATTACTTAACGCCAGCTACCAACTACGGCTGGCCGGTGATCACCTATGGCAAAGATTACTCGCAAGCACGTATTTCACCCTTTACGGAATATAAAGGTATGCAAAAGCCAAGCGTAGATTGGACGCCCTCAATCGCCCCGTCAGGCATGGCGTATTACGGCACTAAACAGGCCGCATTCCCTTCACTTGCACAACATGTACTCATCACCACGCTTGTTGATAAAAAGCTCTACAGCGTTAATTTGGCAAATGGTGAATTCACCCAGTCTCACGTATTTCCACAAGCAGCAGGAAGATTAAGAGATGTTTATGTAACCACGCAAGGTAATGTAGCGATATTAACCGATGGGAAAGATGCGAAGCTGATGTTGATAAAGCCAAAGTGATACTCACTTAAATGAATGATGATTGTCTCGTAAGATTTATTTTAATGATGTTTAACTTTTAAAATAAATCTTACAAGACTAAACATGGTGCCAAGCTAAATTTATACTTAAAGTCAGATCCTTTAGGTAAGCTTTACAAAAGGTTTTTATGGTGTGTTTAAATTAACTTTCCTCTCGCAGGCTTTTTGAAAA
Organism: Pseudoalteromonas sp. S3776; assembly: GCF_005886915.1. Classification (NCBI taxonomy): domain Bacteria; kingdom Pseudomonadati; phylum Pseudomonadota; class Gammaproteobacteria; order Alteromonadales; family Pseudoalteromonadaceae; genus Pseudoalteromonas; species Pseudoalteromonas sp. S3776. The sequence goes on from NZ_PNCU01000015.1 coordinate 225,287, forward strand.
TCATCCGGAGAAATTACGATTTGCCGCGTTGTATTTTTAACCTTCTTTTTTACCTCTTCTCTATTAAAAGCTATGTAACAGCCACTGTCGTCACTTATCTCAATTGAAGATAAATATTTATCCATTATTTTTGATTCACTTGATGACTGCTCATATTGCCAAACATTTACTTCACCTGCTTTTAATGGCATGTCCATTACCTGAGTACCGTACTCAGTTTTAAAGACCAATTTAACCATTAACTCTTCAGCTGTAGAGTTTTTAACACTAGCCCAGTAAATGCTTGAACATGAGCTCAATACAAAAGTTATTAGTAATCCAAAAATTAATACCTTTAATCTTTCCATAGGACCTCAGAACTCCAAATTAATCTTTTTATATCAACTTCAAGCGCTTCACTGCGTGTAATGCGTTGCTTTAGATTAGCCGTATTTTTTGTGTCATTGTAGTACTTCATAAGATCAATCTTTCCTTGATTGGGATAACCTGGAGAAGACGCTTTAACATTTTGAAGGAGAACATTTGTACTACCTTTATGACCCCAAGATAAATTAATACCTCCTACATAAATAAGTATAGAATGGCCAAACTCATGCGCTGAAACCAACTTAAATTCATCATCGATCAATTTTGATGGTATTCCAGCTGTTACAGCTCCTCTTTGATAAATAAAACTCGCATCAATACCTAATATAGCTGGATTCATTGAACGACCATAACTTTCACTTTCTTCTATCTCTAGGTCTACAGGAATGGCATCAGAACTACTTTTATGTAAAGGATTAATTATTACATTAAAACGCACACCCGCCACTGTAATTGTATTTGACCAATATTGTTTAATACCAGCTATAGCCAACGTTTTTAATTTAAGGTAATCGCCTTGTTGCAAACTGTTTTGTTTAAAATTAAGGTAAACATCAATATTGATGGTTCTTAAGCGGCTATTAATGGTCGTTTTAGCCCAAGTTGCCTTATGAGCCCCGTTATGAACTTTTAGCTTTCTACCTCTGCCATTTCGGGAGGGTCCTACCCGTACCATACGATAATTAACAGTGGGTTTATCAATTGCTTTATGAAGATGCTCTTCAAAAATATCGAGCGTAAGAGAGTGTTTTTGAGGGTTCGCAGCTGTTGAATCCATTTTATATTCCATTATAGTTAGTAACAATTGCTAAGATGCTTTTTGTTTAACAATTCTATTAGTTCCTCTAAATAGCCCAATATACTTTTCAAAGATTTTAGTGTCAAGAGTACCTATCTCAAAAACAAATTAAACAGACACCCACTATAATTTAGCAAGCAAAGCTGAGTCTCTAGATTTATTTTTTAGGTCAATAATTGATTTTTCACAACTGCGTTACTTCCTTTCATATAGTAAATGAGCCATTTTACCCTTAAATCCTAAATTATAAGCATGAAAATGATTGCATAACTGCAATTTTAATTTTTTACTTTGTGGTTTTTAATCTACGCAAGCAACTTTACACAGTTACCAATCTTCGCGGAAGATATAGCTTAACTAGACACCCACTCTAATTTAACAAACAAAACAGTATTATTAGATTTACCTTTTTTACTCAGCGTTTATCTCTTTTTTTATCGTTATTCGTAAAGTACTCATTAAATAAAACATTACCGCTGTTAAACTAAATTACACGCATAAAAAT
>NZ_PNCU01000149.1:0-523 GCF_005886915.1 Pseudoalteromonas sp. S3776
GGCAAGTCTTAAGCCTTCTGCCAGACTCACTGCAAAACAGAAGACCGTATTAGGGGTAATGATTGCCGGAATCATCGTCACCGAAACCCTTTGCTGGGCTGCATTTGAGCGCAGAAGCCTTGGCAAATTCAAACCCACCCGACTTTGCTGGGTTTTTTACTCGGCAAAAATAGCCTGGCACTCCTTGCTACAAGCCAGTGTTCGCAACATATTGAACCATTACAATATCAACAGCGGTGTCCTTGATTTTGATGATTCTGGCAAGAAACGATCTAAAAGAACAACCCGCATTACTGGTGCTCATAAGGTCAAAGATAAAGCCACAGGCGGTTACTTTAACGGTCAACAGCTGGTGTTTATGGTGTTGGTGACTGATGTCGTCACAATTCCTGTGGGGTTCCGTTTCTTTGAGCCAGACCCGGTATTGTCTGCCTGGAGGAAGAAAGACAAGCAACTAAGGCTCAAGGGCGTCGCTAAACAAGATCGTCCCAAACGCCCAAAACTGGATCATCAGCGTTATCCG
>NZ_PNCU01000150.1:0-311 GCF_005886915.1 Pseudoalteromonas sp. S3776
CATATGGCAGGACGAGACCTTGGCAGGCAGGAACCCACAGAGTCACTCAAGGCGCATGCCAGAAAGTTTGAGCTACTGGATGCAGCCTGAATGTCAACTATGAAAAACTGCAGAATCGAGTATTAATAAGCCGGAAGAAAGTGAAAAGGTGTTACCTGCGATCCCAAACGTGACGTAACACTAAGGCAAACAACTCAAAAAACGCCCTTCCCAAACCTCTTCGATCAAAGAAAACACACAGCGAAGTAAGTATTGATGCGTATCAATTTACAACTGGCACGTATTATGCATAATACCTTCCCGTAGCAATC
>NZ_PNCU01000151.1:0-287 GCF_005886915.1 Pseudoalteromonas sp. S3776
CAGTATCTGTTTCTCGCAGTGTTTTGCGTAGTAAGTCTGAGATATGGCGTATAGCCTCATCTCCACCACTGTGGCCGTATTCATCATTAATTCGCTTAAAGTGGTCAATATCAAACATAAGCAATGCGCTTTGGCCTTGATTACGTTTTAAACGCTTAAACTCCTGCTTTAGGCTCTCTTCCCAAAAACCGCGATTATGCAGCTGGGTTAAACTGTCTGTACGGCTGATTTTTTCTAATTGTTTATTCAACGACTCAAGCTCTAATTTATTGATTGCTTCGTCGGTT
>NZ_PNCU01000152.1:0-299 GCF_005886915.1 Pseudoalteromonas sp. S3776
TTCTTGAAGAACTTTTGGAGGACAACTATCTCTCACCCCAGAGTGCAGAACAGATTTGCTCTGTCTTCGACGGTAAGTTTGATAAATTACTCAGCAAGAAAAAGGCAACACAAGAGCAGGTTGAACGCTTCAAAGATAAATTGAGTGAAATAAAAGTCCTTACCGAGAATGGTGGTCACCGTTCTGTAAAAGAGACGCTGCTACGGCAGCCTGTTTCCCATGAACAAGACGAAGAACTGGTTGCACAATTCGCTCCTGAAGCTGTAATCGCTTCATCTCAATATGATGAGCAGGCCATA
>NZ_PNCU01000153.1:0-345 GCF_005886915.1 Pseudoalteromonas sp. S3776
GGATCTGACCGGTACGACCCTGGCCGATGGCACCTACGCGGTCAACGCCAAGGTGACCGATACCGCCGGTAATAGCAGCGAAGCGAACCAGGATGTGGTGATTGATACCACGGCACCCAACGATGAAACCGGCCCCGATGGCGGTGCCTTGCCGGATGTCGCCATCAGCCGCATCACCGACGACACCGGCACGCTGACCAGCGATTTCATTACCAACGACAACACCCTGAAAATCCAGGGCCAGTGGTCGCAGGACAGTGGCACCTTGAGTGTCACGGTGGACAGTAATGTTTATGTCCTGGGCACCGATGCCGCACTGGCCAGTAACGGGGATACCTGGACCCT
>NZ_PNCU01000154.1:0-202 GCF_005886915.1 Pseudoalteromonas sp. S3776
CATTCACGGTCAGATTTTGTTGAACAAACGAATCCTCAATCTGCTTTTTGATGGTTTCAAGGTCATTGGGGTCAGGCGCGGGTACGTTTGCAATCCGGATTTCTGTAAATGGATTCGATACGCCTGCCACCGTTGCACTTCCTGTGATTGTTAAGACATTGCCCTGGGCATCATTATTGCCATCGTCGTCATCGTCAGAACC
>NZ_PNCU01000155.1:0-296 GCF_005886915.1 Pseudoalteromonas sp. S3776
ATTTACCCCTGCCCAGGACGCGAGTATGGTAAGATTGGTTTTATGTTTGATATACCGATCTGTAGCAATAGAGTCGCTCAGGCTTTGTTGAGCGAATAATCGTGAGGACATCACCAGGATGCAGAACAGAAATATGAGCCTTGTTTTTTTCTTCATAATATGTTCCCTTTCAAAAGCTTAACTTTGCCGACTTTCATACGGCGTGCCAAATTGACTAAAAAAAAGAATTTGCACGCTGTTTGACTGTTATTTTTTTCAATATCAGTAGTAAAATTATATGTTGAAGTTTATTTCTA
>NZ_PNCU01000156.1:0-615 GCF_005886915.1 Pseudoalteromonas sp. S3776
TGACGTGTTTGCTTCCATACTGCCAGTTGGTCCGATCCATGCAGAGGGTATAGCGTTCCAGCTTTAGCCAATGGAGAATCAACTTCCCCAGCTGCTCGTAGCAGAATGTGTAATCAGCAAAGAATCGTTTGATACGTCGATAGCTGGATTCAGTCTGAGCGCGAGCCTGGAACTCTTCCGCCACCCTATAAAGGTTCGTAGAACGGCCGCGCAGCAGAGATAGAATGAATTGAGCAAGGAATATAATGCGAGCTTGATGCCAGGGGAGATGGGCTTTAAGCTCTCTAGCCAATGAGCTGACGTCTTCCATGTACGACTACTGTATTCTGTACGGAATTAAGAGGTCATACAGGGTACTCTACATGAGCGTCAGCTCATACTCTCAGCCCTTGCTGCATAAAGCTTCCAGAAGTTTTGTCCCGTACACAGGTTGCGGTCATTGTATGAGCAAAAAGTCACCTTCATAGGAGGTACCGTTTTCGTCAAACCAGCAGTATATTTCGACTGTATTTGTAGTATTACCGTTATATAAAACATTACTTTTAAGATAAAAAAACTCTACGTACACATATTTCCACTCATGGGAAATGTTTGGAACACCTATAGCATAAAGTG
>NZ_PNCU01000157.1:0-266 GCF_005886915.1 Pseudoalteromonas sp. S3776
CGCACCTGCATTTGCCGGGCTCGATTCCTGAAAGGTCAGGGGGTTCGGATAGTCTGGAGCCGTTTTGAAAACGAGAAAGGTCTGACCGAGACTCGTATCTTTCTCTCAACTAACACAGACCTGGCAGGAGGTGCTGCGTGCTTACTCAAAAAGATGGCCGACAGAGCTGCTATTCCAGCAACTTAAGCACATATTTGGCTGCTGCCACCTCTGGCAACGGAAGCTGCGAACCTTGCTGCGATGGATGCATATCAAGCTGGCTGGTT
>NZ_PNCU01000158.1:0-322 GCF_005886915.1 Pseudoalteromonas sp. S3776
CAGTAAATAAAGCTGGGCTGAATGCCCTCAAAATTAGCAATATGGGATTCTCATAGGCTCTATCTGGAATAGATGTTTTTTCAAGATCAAGGTAGTAGCCGTGCTTGAGCTGCCAGTCTCGTCCTGATGAGTCATGCTGCCTTTCGCTCAAGATCACTGCCCGATTGAGGCTCGATAGCTTATAGGCTGGGTTACCCTTCTCATGCAAATAGTGAAAAACAATGATCACCGCCAGTCTTTTCTCAAGGGGGGTCGACAAAGCGTTCTTTTCCCTCTCAAAACGCCTTATGCCTGAGTTGATGACCAGAAACATGGTTTCCAA